>JBILPB010000022.1:0-29342 GCA_044374175.1 Bacteroidia bacterium
CTACAGAAACATCATTGACCACTGCTCTGTTTTTATATTTTTTTACAAGGTGCTCTGCTCTTAAAACCATGGTTGTTTTTATAGATAGATAAGCGACAAAAATACACTTAAAAAATGAACTGTAATGTTCCTTTGAATCCTATTTTAGAAATATCAGGATTATCGAGATGTGACAAACGCCATAGCAAATCGAAGCGCAAAATTTTAAAAATGTTTTCTACACCAACCCCAGCCTCATAATATGGTTTACCATTGAGTGTGTTCAAAGCATTTGGAAATAATAATATTTGACTGCTTTTTGAATGAACAGAACCAATTAATACCTTGCCAGATGCGACCTCGCGCCACTTTAATTTGCGCATCAAAGGAATTTTATTTAAGAAGAAACCTTCGAAATGATGGCTCACACTTAGCGAAGCATATTCATCACTTACAAATTCATAAAAACGCATCATATTAAAAGCATACGGATCATAAAAATAAGTTTCGTTACCTCCATGAATTTCCATCAAAGGAAAAGGTACATTGCCAAATATTTTACCTGCATCCAATACATAATCGGTATAGCCAATAGGATTAATTCTAAAGCGGTCAACTATGTTTACATTTATTTTATGATATTTATAATCACTCTTAAATGCGCCTTTTATACCTGCATTGTATTGTACGGAAAAAATAGGCCATTTGGTGCCCAAACTCACTCTGTCAAAATCACCGGCCAAATACTTTTCATCAATGGCTAATCTTGCAAATAGCCTGATTTCAGAAGTAATAATGTTAGGTAATGTTTGCACATTGTTATCGCTACCCAGATAAGTGTATTTAAAACCTGCCACTGGTGTATAAATTCTGTGCACCAATGAAATTTTATTTTGAAATCCAGGGAACCATTCGTAACTATAGTAGGCGCTATAATCCTGCAAATTGGTTAAGTTAGTTAAAGGCCTGATTCTAAAAATGGTGGCAATAAAATTGTCATATGAAAATCCATTTTGACTTTGACCTAGTATTTCATAATCGTTTTTGTAGTTAAAACCTACCATTTGACGCGGATCTTTGGTAATAAAACCTCGATAGCCTGCACCGTATTTATAGGTTAAATCTTTAAACCCATAAGCTGCATATCCACTGAATTCGTGCCATTTGCTAAATTTATTACTGGTCCGTCCTCCCAAACGAATTCTACTTCCTTCAATATTATTCCTGCTGTATAATTTATTGATAGGGCCTAACTCAAAATAACCCATAACACTATAGCCTGTAGTTACACTTTGAATAATTTCCTGATAGGTTTTAAAGGCTCTAAGCGTTCTTATGGTATCTACCATTTTATAAATGCCTTGTTCATTTTTTGAGAGAGAATCATGTCTGTTTTCTAACCAAAAACCAATTTCCTTTTCTGCTGCGCCTTCCTCTACAATTAAGTTATCGGTTTTGCTATAAAATTTTTCTTCAACAGGTTTATTTACAATATACTTTGAATAGGAGGTAGATTTACGACCATAGAAGCCTGGTTTGCTTTTTTGAATGATAAAATCTACTACCAGTTTATCCTTTTTTAGAAACCAGGAACCTTCAACATTTTGATAATCTTGAACTACATTAAAGGTGTTGATATAATTG
Source organism: Bacteroidia bacterium (assembly GCA_044374175.1). Taxonomy (GTDB): domain Bacteria; phylum Bacteroidota; class Bacteroidia; order UBA4408; family UBA4408; genus CAIKXD01. The sequence continues at coordinate 1,624 of JBILPB010000022.1, forward strand.
ATATTAGCATCACCAGCCATATTCATTTCTAATCTTTTAATAGCAAATGTGGTATCATTAATCCACATATTACCAACAAAACAAAGCGACTGTTTTCTTTTTGGTTTAAACTGTATTTGATAACAGTATTTTCCATCTATAACCATACTGTCGATAAGGTAATAACGATAAAAAAACAAACCCGCATCAGAAACAGGGCTTGTGAAATTTTTGCCGAAAACCAATATAGCATTGTCATAAATATTTACATTTTGATATAAATCGCCAGTAAACTGAGATACACTTTCATTATCAACTCCTGCAACCTTTGTGGCTTTAATCACTTCTTTAGCCACTTTAGGTTTCTTACGATAGAAAACTTCAGAAAGCGATTCACTCAAAAACAAAGGCAATGATGGCTTTTCGGCAATGTTAGAGCTATCAATATTATCAAAAACAAATTTGAAAGGTTTTACAACAGCACTCTTTTTAAATTTATCATTAATGTTATTGATATCAAATTCAATTTTATTGTAAACTTCATATTGATAATAGTCTAACTTTTCTCGATCGTTTAAAGGTTTATTATTGATGACCTTCTTTAAAATGGCGTGAGCAGGGTTTTCTCCTGGTTTGATAATTACTTCTTTTAGCGCAACTGTACTGGCGTTTAAACCAACATTAAATTGCTGTGTTTCGCCTTTTTTTATTTTAATAGCAAGACGGTCGTAACCAATGTAAGTAAATACTAAACTATCAACTAGTTTATCTGTTGATAACGTGTAATTTCCATCAAAATCAGTAGTGGTGCCTGCAGTTGTTCCTTTATATACAACATTTATAAAAGGCAGTGGTTCGCGGCTAAGTGCATCAACCACTTTGCCACTCACCTTTGTGGTCTGTGCATTTGTGTAACTTATTGAAGCATTAAATACTATTATAAGCATCAATAAATAAGAGGTTGATTGTTTAATTTTTAGGCACATAAGAAATCAGTTAGCAAACCTAATTTTTTTGTTCTAATACTCCAAAAATATTATTAAGGATGCTTAAAAAAAAAGTGTAATAAATACGTTGCACGTTATGACTTAATGCCTGGCAAAAGGTTTAAATTAACGCCAGCTTTCTAAATGTATGATCCGGTTTGAAAGCTTTGGGTGCTAATACAAATTGTAGGGAGGAAAGATTTGTTAAACTGTATTCGTTTTTACTTGTGCTGTTCAATGCTTAACCAATTTGTTTAGATTTTTACACTTTTGGTTATACAGCCATTTTACTGACATAAATTTATTATGTTTTGAAAGTTTTGTCAAAGTCTGCCAGTGATATAAAATAAGATTTTACTTATTGATTAAATGAATTTTCAGGAATACAAAGCGTATGGACAAAAAAAACTAATTTAGTTTTTTCATTTCTTTCTGCTTCGCTTCTAATTCAACATTCATACTTTCCCAATTAGAAACAATTAAATCTAATTCATGCTGTACTTTGCTATGATGCTGGTAAAGTGTTTTTACTTTTTCATTATCGGCAAGTATTTCAGGAAGGGTTAAATCATGACTGATAATATTTAATCTTTTTTCAAACTCTTCAATACTTTCTTCAGCAACACCAATGAGCTTTATTAATTTCTTAATTTCTTTATCAATTTCTTTTTTTAATTCTGAATTCTTGTGCTTGTCTTCCTTGCTCACTTCTACTGTTTTGACTTCAGATTTAGCAGCCACTTTTTTTCTTTCTAAATCGGCTAAGGAATTAAGTTTATTGTATTTTAAAAATTCGTAAATGGTTCCTATAAATGGCTTCACACTTTGATTCCCAAAATAATACATCTTTTCTGTTAAGCCTTCTAAAAAGTCCCTATCATGCGAAACCACAATCAAAGTGCCATCATATTTTAGCAAAGCATTTTTTAGCACTTCTTTCGAACGCATATCTAAGTGGTTGGTAGGCTCATCCAGTACCAATAAATTGTATGGATGCAATAAAAGTTTGCACAAAGCCAATCTGTTTTTTTCTCCTCCACTTAACACTTTTACCTTTTTATCAATAGTATCGCCACTAAATAAGAATGATCCAAGTAATCCTCTGATATTTTTTCTAATTTCGCCTACCGCATCATCATCTATAATATCGAAAACAGTTTTCTCTGGATTCAAGCTCTCAGCCTGATTTTGGGCAAAATATCCTATGTCGACTTGATGTCCAATTTGCAGATCACCAGTAAATTCAATTTCCCCGGCTACAATCTTTAAAAAAGTTGATTTCCCTTCTCCATTTTTACCAACCAAAGCTATTTTTTGACCGCGCTCCACTTCTATTTCAACATCCTTAAAAATAACTTTTTGTCCGTATGACTTTCCAATTTTATGTGAATTAACAACTACTTTTCCTGAGCGTGGGGCAGGAGGGAAGCGGAAATTAATGGAGGCATTTTCATCATCATCTACTTCAATAATTTCTAATCGGTCGAGTTTTTTAATTAAGCTCTGTGCAAAGGCTGCCTTGTCTTTTTTTGCTCTAAATTTATTGATTAGTTCTTCGGTGTGTTCAATAAATTTTTGCTGATTTTTATGCGCAGCAACTTGTTGGTCTTTGCGCTCCTTACGCTGTATAAGGTAGTTTGAGTAATTTGTTTTGTAATCGTATATTTTTCCTAAACTTATTTCTATGGTGCGATTGGTAACATTATCTAAAAAGGCCTTATCATGACTCACCAAGATGATGGCACCAAAATAATCTTTCAAGAAATCTTCTAACCACTGAATACTTTCTATATCTAAGTGATTGGTGGGCTCATCTAAAAGTATTAAATCGGGTTGTTGCAAAAGAATTTTAGCCAATTCAATACGCATGCGCCAACCACCACTAAAACTACTACATGGTTCATTAAAATCTTTACGTAAAAACCCTAGGCCCAACAATATTTTTTCTGCATTGCCTTCAGCATCATAACCACCTATCATATTAAATCGCTCATTTGCATCGTGCAAACGAACCAATAAATCGTGATAGCCCTCCGATTCATAATCGGTGCGTGTGGCTACTTCATCATTTAATTTCTCTATTAAATCTTGTAGCTGGTTTACTTCAATAAAAGCTTTGCAGGCTTCTTCCATTACAGTAAGTTGGCTGGTACTTGCTATTTCCTGAGCCAAATAACCAACTGTTAATCCATTTTGCATAGATATGGTACCTGAATCTGGAGTTTGTTTTCCAGAAAGTATTTTTAACAAGGTAGATTTACCTGCTCCATTTTTTCCTGTTAAACCTACTCTATCCTTTCTGTTTACTAAAAAAGAAACTTCTTCGAACAAATAGGTGCCGCTAAAACTTACTGATACTTTACTAACTGATAACATCTGACGTTTGATTAATAAGGGTGTAAACTAATTCTGATTTGAGTTCTACAACACAAATAAAAATTAAAATGCTTAAGATAATTTGTAATAAATCGATAATTATTTTTTGAGATGCATAAACATGTCTTCACTCATCTTTTTAAGATCGTAAGATTCCTTCCAACCCCAATCATTTTGTGCCGCGCTATCATCAATACTTTGAGGCCAGCTATCTGCAATTTGTTGCCTACTATCGGGCTTGTAGCTTATTTTAAAGCTAGGATAATGTTTGCAAATTTCTTGGGCAATCTCTTTTGGCGAAAAGCTCATGCCGCTTAGGTTATATGATGATCTAATTTTAACTTTATCAGCATCAACATGCATTAAATCGATGGTGGCTTTAATAGCATCGGGCATATACATCATAGGCAGTGCAGTGTTTTCGCTCAAAAAACACTCATATTGTTGATGTTTTATAGCTTCATGATAGATATGTACAGCATAGTCGGTGGTGCCTCCACCAGGTGCACTCTTATATCCAATTAATCCTGGATATCTTAAACTGCGCACATCTACATTGTACTTATTAAAGTAATATTCACACCAACGTTCTCCTGTTTGTTTGCTAATTCCGTAGACTGTATTGGGTTCCATAATTGTAAATTGTGGTGTATTTACCCTTGGTGTAGTTGGACCAAATACTGCAATAGAACTAGGCCAATAGATTTTTTTAATATGTCCTTCTTTGGCCAAATCTAATACATTAAATAATCCATTCATGTTTAAATCCCAAGCAAACATTGGATTTTTTTCGGCTGTTGCCGAAAGAAGTGCTGCCAGTAAATAAATTTGAGTTATTTCATATTTTTTTACGATCTCAAAAATACGCTTGCCATTTAAAACATTCAAGATTTCATAAGGTGCAGCTTGTTTTAAGGCTTCTTTGTCTAAATCCTTGATGTCGCTTGCAATTATATTTTCTTGCCCATAAATAAGTCTTAATCCTTCAACCAATTCACCACCTATTTGGCCCGAAGAACCTATCACTAATATTTTTTCTTTAGTTTTCATACTCCAAAAATTTGAAAGTTCAAACCTACATTATTTTACAATATGTGCTCCAATAATTTTCAGATGAATTGATATTAAATTAAGGTTATGGGGTTATTTTAACAAGCTTTTTCATAAAAATGCCAGTCGTTTTTTATGATAGCATAAATTCAAGAAAAGTATGAATCGCATTTTTATACTATATTTGTTCAAAATAAATTGACTATGAAATCCTATTATTTTCTGCTCATCATCAGCTTTGCTTTTTTAATGAATTCATGTGGTTCGGTATATAAAAAGCATTATGATAATGGCTACACTTTTATGAAACACAAAAAGAAGCCGAACCAGCAAATAGCCGTAAAAAGTAGTGATTTGCAACAAAAATCTTTGGATATTGTCAGTCAAGAAATCAAGAAAGAAAAAGAAATTGAACAAAAAAAATCTGAGCTTTCATTTCAAACCTATCACAAGTCATTAAATAAAATTGAAAATAATGGCCCAGCAAGGTTAATTAGCAGCATCAATAAAATTTCATTAAGGAAAATAAGTGCTTTAAAAACTGATACTATTTACAGAAAATTGCCTGCAAAGGGCGATATTAATTCGCAAATAGTTAAAAAGAAATCAGAAGCTGCTTTAGTTTTTGCTATAATTTCAATCGTTACTTTTTGGTTCTTATTTGTTTTAAGTTTAATTCCAGCAATAATTGCATTAGTTATGATCAAAAAAGCCGAAGGAATAGCAAAATTAAATGGTGAAAGTATGCCCGACAATGCGAGTGCTGCAAGAATAATTGCATGGGTAACAATTGGTCTTAATATCTTAGCAATATTGCTAATCATATTATGGGTGCTTCTTGTTTTAATATTATTAGGAGGTATTTAAATATTCCTTTCTTCTACACAATGGCTTTTTCTTATATTTTGCTTGGTACTAATTTAGGCAACAAGCTATTGCATCTAAACCAGGCTGTGCAGCATTTATCAACAAATGGATTACTCATTAGGGCTCAGTCCAATATCTATCAAACCAAGGCTTGGGGAAATATAAATCAGGATGATTTTTTAAATGTAGTTTTACAGGTGGAAACTAAACTTAATGCAATAAAATTATTAGAAACAATATTAGCCATAGAATTACAAATGGGCAGAGTACGAGGAGAAGAGCAATGGTTACCAAGGTTAATAGATATTGATATCTTGTATTATAATGACGAAATTGTTGACCACCCTCATTTAATTATTCCACATCCTTACATTGCAAAAAGAAGATTTACACTCATCCCATTGAATGATATTGATCCTGCGTACATTCATCCTCAATTAAAGTTATCAAATAAAGCATTGTTGGAGGCTTGCGAAGATATTGGTGAAGTGATTAAAACAAATCTAAAATTAGAATTTAATAATTTAACCCTTTAATGAAGTATAATTTTATAGCCATAGAGGGCAATATTGGTGCAGGTAAAACCACATTAAGTAATATGCTTGCCGAGCACTTCAATGCCAGACTTGTACTTGAGCAATTTTCTGACAATCCTTTTCTCCCCGAATTTTATAAAAAACCTGATAAAGTAGCCTTCCCCCTTGAATTAAGCTTTTTGGCTGATCGATATGGGCAATTAAAACAAGATTTAATAAACCTTGATTTGTTTAATGAAGTAACAATTGCAGACTATTTTATATATAAAAGCTTGATTTTTGCAAGTAATAATCTTAAGGAAGATGAACTACTTTTGTACCAGCGTCTTTTTGATATCATAGCGTCTGCGCTGCCCAAGCCAGATTTGCTAATTTACTTGTATCTTGATACTGCGCAGTTGCAAAAAAATATACTTAAACGTGGCAGGTCCTATGAAATGAACATCACCAATAAGTATCTTGAACAAATTCAAAACAGATATTTGTCGTTCTTACATGGGTTGCCGCATCAAAAGGTATTGGTTGTTGATATGCAAGGAGTAGACTTTATTAATGATCATTTAAAGTTTGAAAGAATAATTCAACTATTAAGTAATGACTATGAAAAAGGGATTACAAATATTACATTGTAATTATGACCTTATAAATTAAGCATCGTTTGCAAAAATTAATTTCAGTAAAAGATTAAAAGTTTCATTCTTTTAATTATCATTGCTTTGAAATTAATTAAATATTACCACTACTATGAAAACAGATATTGAAATTGCTCAGGGAGTAAAATTAAGACCAGTTAGTGAAATGGCAGCAGAACTGGGCATTCCAGGGCATAATGTAATACCATATGGACATTATAAAGCTAAGATAAAATATAAAGAAATTAATGAAGAACGAATAATTAAAAGCAATCTAATTCTTGTTACTGCAATTACGCCCACCAAGGCGGGCATTGGAAAAACTACCACCAGTGTGGCTTTAGCGCAAGGTTTAAAACAATTAGGCAAAAATGCAATTGTGGCATTGCGTGAGCCATCTCTTGGCCCTTGCTTTGGCATGAAAGGTGGCGCCTGTGGTGGCGGATACTCGCAAGTGGTTCCCATGGAAGATATTAATCTGCATTTTACAGGAGATTTTCATGCCATCACTTCTGCCAATAATATGATTTCTGCCTTACTCGACAATTATCAATATTATAATAGAGGAAATGGTAAAGCATTAAAACAAATTACCTGGAGAAGGGTGTTAGATGTAAATGATCGTTCTTTGCGTTTTATGGTTTCTGGTTTAAACGGTTCAACCAACGGAATTCCGCAAGAAACAGGCTTTGATATTACACCTGCATCTGAAATTATGGCTATCTTTTGTTTAGCTACCAGTTTGGATGATCTTCGCAAAAGAATTGATAGCATTTTACTTGGATATACTTTCGATAACCAAGCATTTACTGTTGGCGATTTAGGCATAGGTGGTTCTATCACTGTGCTTCTGAAAGATGCATTAAATCCAAATCTTGTGCAAACTTTAGAAGGTGGGCCTGCATTTATACATGGTGGCCCTTTTGCAAATATTGCGCATGGTTGTAATTCAGTAATGGCCACTAAAATGGCGATGACATTTGGCGATTATGTGATTACAGAGGCAGGATTTGGAGCTGATTTAGGGGCAGAGAAATTCCTAAATATTAAATGTAGAAATGCTGGTATTGCACCCAAGGCTTCAGTGCTTGTAACAACTTCGCAGGCGCTTAAAATGCATGGTGGAGTAGCTATCGAAGGAATTAAAAAGCCCGATTTAAAAGGGCTGCAAAATGGATTGAAAAATTTAGAAAGACATTTAGAGAACTTGCAAAATTTTGGACAAAGCGTTGTTGTTGCATTTAATCAATATAATTTCGATACGAGTGAAGAGATTGCTTATCTTGAAAACTGGTGTAATGAAAGAGATGCCGATTTTGCATTAAACAATGGATTTGCTGAAGGTGGCAAAGGTTCGGTTGCGTTGGCCGAAAAAGTAATTGAAGTAATCGAAAAGAAACCTTCAAAACCAATACAACATACCTACGAGGCAAATGATGCAATTCCCGAAAAAGTAAGAAAAATTGTAACAAAGGTGTATCGTGGAAAAGATATTAATCTTACAAAAACAGCAGAAGCGTCACTTAAAAAAATTGTGGATTTAAAATTAACACATCTGCCGGTTTGTATTGCTAAAACGCAATATTCATTTAGCGATGACGCAGCTCAAATTGGTGTTGCCAGTGATTTTACATTAACCATCGAAAATTTAATTATAAACAGAGGTGCAGGATTTATTGTAGCTGTGGCTGGAGAAATTATGAGAATGCCAGGATTGCCAAAAGTTCCACAAGCCATCTATATTGATATTGTTGATGGTAAAGTAATGGGTTTAAGTTAATATTTTTAGCTTGGCACACTTGTTGATTAAACAGAATTCCAAAATCTATAAACTAAATTAAAATGGAAAAATTATTTGTTATTGCCTTAGCGCTTATTATTAATGCGCATTTTGTATCTGCTCAAAATGCTAAATCAGAAACAAAACCCACTCAAGTTACTGAAAAACCAAAGCAAGTGCCTGTGAAAATGGCAGCACAACCTGCACCAAGCTCAAATGCAAAACCAGCAGCGACTGCACAATCAACTCAAAATGCCCCTAGCAGAGAAGGTTCTGTTAATAGCAAGCCAACCAAATCTACCGAAAATTCAAATGCAGAACAAACAAAACCTGTAATGAAAAAAGATGGTACACCCGATAAAAGGTATAAAGCCAACCAAAATTTGAAGAAAGATGGTACGCCTGATAAGAGGTTTAAAGAAAATAAACCAACCGATAGTAAAAAATAAAGTAAAGCCAACCGTAAGGTTGGCTTTTTTGTTTTTACCATTTTAACCATTGATTTAACTTTGTAAAAAATAAGTGTAATCAATTTTTCAGGATTTAAGCCTATTTAGATTAAATTAAACCTTTCACTATATTTGAGGTCTCTTTAAAAAATTAGAACACATGAAAAATAAGTTCCTGCTTATTCTCCTATGCCTTAGCTCTAATGTTATTGCTCAGACCAACAATTGGAGTAATAATATTGCCTCAATAATATATAGCAAATGTGCCACCTGTCACCATCAAGGGGCAATAGGGCCTTTTAATTTAATGAGTTATAATGATGCCGTAGCTGCCGCATCGGGTATTTTAGATGCTGTAAGCAATGATAGAATGCCACCATGGCCTCCAGACACTAGTTACAAAAAATTTGCTCACCAACGCACTTTAAATAGTCAACAAAAGACCGCACTTTTAGATTGGATAAACAATGGCTTGCCTGAGGGCAACAGTGCAAATGCTCCAGCAACGCCTGTGTTTCCTGTAGGGTCTTCTGTAAATCAAACCCCTCATTTGGCAACACAAATGCCATTATTTACCAATTATGCCAATGCGGATATTTATCAATGTTTTGTTATGCCATCAGGGCTAAACATCGCCAAGTATATCAAAGGTTTTGAAGTAATTCCAGGTAATCGTCAAATGGTACATCATGTATTAGTTTATGCCGATACCACTGGAGTGTGTGCAAATTTAGACGTGCAGGATCCTAATATTGGTTACTTGTCATTTGGAGGTGTTGGTTCCAGTGCTGCTCAATTGATAGGTTTATGGGTGCCTGGCGCTGAACCACAGTTTTATCCAGATGGCATGGGATAAGGTTACCGGCCAATGCCGATATTGTATTTCAAATTCATTACCCAGGTGGCGCCACCGGGCAGCAAGATAGTACAAAAGTAAATTTCTTTTTTAGCAATGCCCCAAGTATTCGTCCTCTTTATGTTTCACCTATTTTAAATCATTCTACTTCTTTAACCAATGGACCATTGTTTATTGCTGCAAATCAAACCAAAACATTTTATGGACAATACACCATTCCTGCCTTTTACGGCAAGGTATCAATGTTACAGGTAGCACCGCACATGCATTTAATTGGTAGAAGTATACAATCGCATGCCCTTGCACCTAATAATCAAACCATACCGCTTATAAAAATAAATGATTGGAATTTTATGTGGCAAGGAGGTTACGATTTTCAGCAAATTCAGGTAATGCCGGTTTCAACCACACTTTATTTTGAAGCCACGTATGATAACACAACTAACAACCCATTTAATCCATCAAATCCCCCAGTTAATGTATCTGAAGGTGAGGCTACCACTGATGAAATGATGATGATTTATTTTACATACACAGGCTATCAACCGGGTGATGAAAATATAATTATTGATAGCACCTTAGTAACAAATCTTAAACAAAATGACCGCCCCATAGAAAAACAAATACAAGTGTTTCCGAACCCAGTATTAAATAACAAGTTCTTTGTTAACACAAATGGATTAGAAGCTAAGAAGGGATTTATAACCCTTACAGATATTTCTGGTCGCGCAATCTTGAGCCAGGAAATTCAATTCCAGAACCAAATTAATGAAATTAATTTACCGGATTTGAACAATGGATTATATATTTTGTTATTGAATGTTGATAATAAAATAGCGTCATTTAAAATCAACATTCAGCATTAATTTATGAAGTTAAAAATAGCCATTGCCTTAATTTTTACAACAACTATTGGAATCATTATCTCTTCTACAACTGCCTATACAAATAATGTTGGTAAAGAAGGTAAAACTGGTTCGCCAGGAGAAAATGCCTGTAACCAATGTCATAATACAAATGCTTTAAATTCAGGTGGCGGAAGTGTAACTATTTCAAGTCCAAATATGCCCAATTGGGTTTACTTTCCAGGTACAACTTATGTTATTAACGTAAAAGTAAAAAAATTGGGATTAGGTAAATTTGGTTTTGGTTTTGAAGCCTTATTGCCAAGTGGAGCCAATGGAGGTTTAATTCAAACTGCTAGCTCAGCAAACGCGAAAACTCTAAGCGCAACTGTTTTAGGAAATTCCAGAACCAACGCAGTACATAAACAACCTAATCATTTTGCGCAGGATAGTCTAACTTTTTCTTTCGATTGGACAGCACCAGTGGCAGGAACTGGAAATATTACTTTTTATGCTGCCGGTAATGCTACAAACAGTGCCAATAATTCCAGTGGTGATTTTATATACACGACTAACCAATTAGTTACAGAAGCCTCAACTGTTGATTTACAATTGCTTTCGGCCTCAAAAAGTTTTGTTATTTTTCCTAATCCAAGTTCCGATTTTATTACCATAAATTTACCAGAACAAGCATCTCAATTGAATACTCAAGTTCAAATTTTTGATGTAAAAGGGGCCTTGGTTCATCTTCAAAATATAGTTAACACTAACCATTTATCAAACATTTCTTTAGAAGTCGATTTTTTAAATGAAGGCGTATATTTTGTTCAACTTCAGAACGGCAATTGGGCACATTGCGAAAAAATGATGATTTCAAAATAAAAATTGGTGATAAACAATCCTTTTATTATTGCCTTTTTAGTTTACTTTTGTGGCGTAAATTTTAAGAATTATTATGGCACAATATGATATGATAATGCCCAAGATGGGTGAAAGTGTGGCAGAAGCCACCATTACCAAATGGCTTAAAAACGAAGGCGATACGGTAGCTTCAGATGAATCAGTTTTGGAAATTGCTACTGATAAAGTTGATTCTGAAGTGCCTGCTCAAAAAGGTGGAATTCTTGTTAAGCGTTTATTTAATGAAGGTGATGTTGTACAGGTAGGTACTGTTATTGCAATTATTGCAGATAGCGCCTCATCTAGCGTTTCAGAACCACTTGCTAACGTTGCAAAAGCTGAAGCCCCAATTGTTGCCCATGCACAAGTTGCAGCAGCAGTACAAATTGTGAATTCGGGAGATAGATTCTACTCACCTTTGGTGAAAAGTATTGCTAAAGAAGAACAAATTTCGAATGCAGAATTAGATGCTATTGCTGGTACCGGTAAAGAAGGTAGAGTTACCAAAGAAGATATTTTAAATTACATTGCAAAGCGCAAAAATGCACCAGCTTCGGTGGTGGCTGAGCCTGTTGCTATAGTTCAACAAACTGTTTCAAGTCCTGCACCAAGTGCACCAACACCTTCAGCACCTGCAAAATCAACTGTGAGTGTGAATGCTGGTGATGAAATTATTGAAATGGACAGAATGCGCAAGCTTATTGCTGAGCATATGGTAAAAAGTAAGCATACTTCACCGCATGTTACCTCATTTGTTGAAGCAGATGTAACAAACATTGTGATGTGGAGAGATAAAATTAAAAACTCATTTGAGAAAAGAGAAAACGAGAAAATAACTTTTACGCCAATTTTTATTGAAGCTATTGCCAGAGCAATTAAAGACTTTCCAATGATTAACATTGCTGTTGATGGCAACAATATCATCAAAAGAAAAGATATTAACATAGGGATGGCAGCGGCATTACCTTCTGGTAATTTGATTGTACCCGTAATTAAAAATGCTGATCAAAAAAACTTGTTAGGTCTTACCAAAGCAGTCAACGATTTAGCCAATAGAGCGCGTGCCGGAAAGCTTTCTCCAGATGAAATTTCTGGTGGTACTTTTACTTTAACAAATGTTGGTTCTTTTGGCAATGTAATGGGTACGCCAATTATTAATCAACCTCAGGTTGCTATTATGGCTGTAGGCGCTATAAAGAAAAAGCCAGTAGTTATTGAAACACCTCAAGGTGATACCATTGGCATTAGACACATGATGTTTCTTTCGCACAGCTATGACCATAGAGTTGTTGATGGTTCTTTGGGCGGCAGTTTTGTAAGGAGAGTAGCCGATTATTTAGAACAATTTGATCTTAATAGAATTATTTAAACGAGATTTTAACAACTCAACTGTAAAAATATTTAAACTGTTTAAACGATTTCTATTGTTTATTTGACGATTAAATATACTTTTGCGCAATTATTATTGAAAAACTATATACCAAAATTAATAAGAACGATGAAAAACCTAAAACTATTTACTTTGCTGCTTTTAATCAGCTCCTCTGCTTTGTTTGCCCAAAGCCCTGACTTTGCAAAGAAGTTTAGCGATGCTGAATATCACCTTCAGTACAGAAATTATAACGAAGCACTTCCGCTTTATGTTGAATTGGCTAATGCTGATGCTAACAATGCAAATGTAAGTTACAAAGCAGGTTTCTGCTATTTGATGTCGGCAGGAGATAAATCTAGAGCTATTCCATTTTTAGAAAAAGCAGTAGTGAACACTTCTAAAAATTATGAAGAAATGTCTGCCTCTGAGAAAAGAGCTCCAGAAATTGCATTTTATGATTTAGCGAATGCTTATCAAATTAATATGCAATTTGACAACGCAGAAGAGCAATTTGCAAAATACAAAGGATTAATAGGAACAAAAAATAAAGAACTAATAGCAGAAATTGATCGTCACATTGCGATGTGTCAATTTGCAGCAGGTTCTGTAAAGAAGCCAGTTAACGTAACTATCAAAAACTTAGGAGCCAATGTAAACACTAAATTTCCGGAGTATGAGGCATTTTTAACTCCAGATGAGTCTTCTTTAATCTTTAACTCTAAGCGTGAAGGTTTTGGAAATTATCAAGATGTTGATGGTTCTTATTTTGAAAGCGCTTTAGTTTCTTATGAAAAAGATGGAATTTGGGCTTCTCCAGTTTTGTTGAGCGCTAATATCAATGTTGATGAAAATGATGCTGTTGTCGGTATTTCTGCCGATGGTTCTAAAATATTATGTTGGAAAAGTGAAAAATTAAACGGGAATATTTATTTATCCGAAGCTAAAGGTGAATCTTGGAACACTCCAGTTGAATTAGGTGCTAACATTAATAGCAAAGCGATGGAAAGAGGTGCTTGTATTACCCCTGATGGAAATACTATTTTCTTCGTAAGCGATAGAAAAGGTGGTTTAGGTGGTACTGATATTTATCGTTCTGAGAAAGGTGCTGACGGTGTTTGGGGTCCTGCTATAAATTTAGGAAATACAATCAACACCCCATACGATGAATTGAGTCCTGTTATTTCAATTGATGGAAAAACAATGTATTTTGCTTCAAACGGACATGAAACAATGGGTGGTTTAGATGTTGTAATGGCATCTTACAATTCAGGTGATAAGTCATTTGGTGCAGTTTCTAATTTAGGTTATCCTATTAACTCACCTGATGATGAAACTTCTTTTTATCCTACAATGAATGGTAAAAATGCTTATTATTCTGCCACACGTAAAGATGGTTTAGGTGGATTAGATTTATATATGATTACTTACAACGATAAACAACTTGCTGCTATGACAGTGTTTACAGGTAAAGTAATTAACAACATCGATGCAGAAGCTACAGTATTTCCTCCAATAGTTGCAACGGTAACTCAAATGGGTGGAGCTGGTACATCAAAAACATACAATGGTAATTTCAATACCGGTAAAGTAAAGTTTCCTTTATTGCCAGGTTCAAAATATTCGGTTAAGGTTGAGGTTGATGGTGTAGAGAAATTTAAAGAAGATTTTGATTTAACTTCAGCGAACAAATATGAAGAAGTTAATAGAGATATTTATATGAAAGCAATAGGAGAAACTCCTGAGCAAAAATCTGCACGTGAGGCTGCTGAACAAGCTGCTGCTGCTGCTGCAAACGAAGCTAAAGTTAAAGCTGAAGCAGAAGCTGCAAAAATGGCTGCCGAAGAAAAAGCTAAAGAAGAAGCATTTAATAAGGATCCAAAGAATAAAGGCAAAAAGTACAAAGGCAAGCAAGATCCAAATACTTTGCCTGAAGCTCCAGCTGAATTCAGAACTTACTTCAAATATAACAAAACTGCAATTGATGGATCAAACAAAGACTTTATGTTATTCATGAAACAATTAACTACAATGATTAAAGCTGGTCAATCTGTAACTGTTCAAATTGAGGCTAGTGCTTCAAAGGTACCAACTGCTAAGTACGGAACTAACGATGCGCTTGCTGCAAAACGTGGTGCTGATGCAAAAGCAAAAATCATTAGTATGTTAACTGCTAAAGGTGCTGATGCTTCTAAGGTTACTTTTGCACCAGTTGCTGCACTAGTTGGTGGTCCAGAATATAACAAGGATTTCAACGAAAACAGAGCTGAGTACGAAAAATCACAATACGTTGATATTTCAGTAAAATAATCAATAAGTAAAGTTTTTAAAAAGCCTGATTGTAATAACAATCAGGCTTTTTTTGTTATTTTGATGATATAACAAATCAATAGAGAAGAAAAATTAAACCATATTCGGCATTATACCATAAACGGACTGAACTTGTTGTGCCTAATTAATAGTATATCTTGATTTTCCTTAAATCTTGTCTATTAGCTCCCATTTTGAGTTTCAAAATAGCCCGTGAATAAATTAATATTATCGTGAAAATTTGTTGAGGAACATTACTTCGTGGAAATCTTGGTTAAAATAATAAATCATTACTTTTGAAGCAACAAAAAATGTAAAGAATGAAATAGAAAATAATACAGTCTATATGGCTGAAATAACATATTAGCGTTTGCTAATCCTGCACAGGAAAAGTCGAAAATTCTAAAGAAGCAGAGAGAAGAAACAAACGCTCACGTCAAGGCGTGGGCTTTGCTATACTCTGCTTCTAGGGCTTCGACTCCCTCCTGTGCAAGTTGGTAACTGTCCCACGCTGATTTTTTATACTAACTCTAATGAGGGACAGAGTAGAACAAAACAAAATCAAAAAAATGAAAAAGAAAAGTTTACTTCTGATTACAGCAGCAACGCTAGGGCTTACTGCTGCAACAATTGCGCAAAATGTGCCTAATTATGTACCAATAAATGGACTTGTTGGCTGGTGGCCGTTTAATGGGAATGCGAATGACGAAAGTGGGAATGGGAATAATGGAATAGCTTCAGATGCATTAATCACAACAGATAGATTTGGAAGTTCAAATTCTGCGTTTCAAAATGGACAACTTACACCTTTGATTTCGGTGTCTAATCTTACTATTAATTCATCCTCATATACTTGTAGTTATTGGATAAAGTATTCAAGTTTGCCAATTAGCACTTCAATTTCTGATGTTTCACATGAATGGCTAAATGGCGGCACCTTCGCAACATTTAGACAAACGAATGCTACTTTGAGCTTCGCTGCTGGTGGTAGTAATGGTATTGCCAATCAAGTAATGCTTAATACTCCAAACTCAATAGACACAATAGGTTGGCATCATATTTTAATTCTTAGAACTAATCAAATAATGAAAACATATATAGATGGAGTTAATGTTGCTACAGATTCATTGGTTCAAAATGGAAGTTTAATTGCCAGTAAAACGTTATATTTAGGTGGAGACCCGCAAAACACAAATCAAAATCCATTAGCTAAGTTCAATGGCAAAATTGATGATGTAGGGATCTGGAATCGAGCACTTACCCAGCAGGAAATAATAGATATGTATAATGGCAATATTTGCTAACAAACAATAACTGTAACTGACACCCTTTTGATAAATATGAGTATCAATAGTTTTAATCCTTTAACCTACAACAACACCATTAAAATATTTCCAAACCCTACAAACGATCATGTAACAATTAATTATGGCAATTTTGCTTCGATGAATGGTTACCAACTGAAAATAGAAAACTCAATAGGGCAACAGGTATTTCAGACAAATATTACTCAACAAACTGACTACTTGAATCTTACAACATGGGGCGGTAATGGACTCTATTTTGTGCGCATTATTGACCAACAAGGAAACACAATTGACATTAGAAAAATAGTGCTCCAGTAGCATATCAACAGTAATTAAAACAAATAGACGTTAATGTACTCCGAAAAAAATTGGTAAATAAAAAACTTTAGCCCTAAAAGCATTAAGTTAGAACTTTCGAACTTCTTTTAGCTATAAAACGCCTGGTGATTATAATAGAATAAGCATGAAAAGATCTTGTTTTTGCTCTTTCAATTGAAATTGAAAGAGCAAAAACATTGAAACAAATTTATTGTAATTAAAAGCTATATTGTTGAGCAAGTTTAGTAACAATTCTATTCGATTAAATCAAGCAACTAAAGACTTTACATTGTTTATTATCATTGGTAATTGTAGGTTGATTGAAAAATTAACCACACTTTTTGATTAACAAATTTGTTATTTTTTGGGATAAAAACAATTTATTTTGAATGGTTTGGTAAAAGCTGCGGTTTTTATATTAGCTTTGTGCCATTATTAATAAAAAGTAAAATTAAAGTACAATGAAAAAAGGTAAAGTAAAGTTTTACAACTATTCCAAAGGTTTTGGATTTATTTGTGACAATGAAACAGGCGAAGACATTTTTGTTCACGCAACAGGTTTAAAGCAGGAAATCCGTGACGGAGACGAGGTAAGCTTTGAAGTTAAAGAAGGTAAAAGAGGTTTAAATGCAGTTAATGTTCAACTTGCAGCATAAATATTTTTATCATCCAAAAAAAATCCACCCCTAAAAGGTGGATTTTTTTTTGCGTATCATTTTCACTTGTTCCTTGTGATGAGGCAACAGTTTTTCGGTAGCAGCGCTAAAAGCAGCAGGTTTTAAGGTTTTGGCATTTTGCCATATAAAATCTAAAGTATAATCGTAATACACATTACTAGCTTCGCGTAAAGCCCATCCTAAGCCCTTTTGAACATAATATTCTTTATCTTCTAAAAGATTATTGATGAATGCAATGGCTTTTTCAAAGGGTAAAAAGTGTTTTCTTGTTCGGCTGTAATAAAACAAGCAAACTACTGATTGTCTTCGCTCCCAAGGGTTTTTACTCTGGTTCCATTTTTGTAATTGCGCATACATCACCTCCAAATGATTTTGCAACATAATGGTAAATACTGATGACAAGCCATCGCAATGCGCCCAATTATCAACATGTTTAACCCATTCCTTTAAAACAGGCCAATGGCTAATTTTCAATTGCCGTTTTTTACGAATATCTAAAAACATGAGGCATTGATTTTTTACTTCAAAAATATCGCTTTGCATAAAAAGTTCGGAAAGCAAATGCAGCTGATCTTCTAGGGCTATTGAATTCAATTCTTCAAAACCTTCTTTTGCAATGTTTCGCTGCAATGCGGTTTTTATGCCCAAGGTAATGTGTTTAGTATTGATATAGTTTTGCCAACGCAAATCCGTTTTTACTTCTAATAGGCCAGCACTTTTGAGCAACTTTTGCAGCATGAGGGATTCTAATTTCTTGGTGGTTAACATATTTAATGTTGACTATATTTAATGAATTAAAAGAGTATACAATATTTTTGTGTGAATTTCGTTCTAAGAGTAAGTTGCGAATGAAAAAATTGAATGACAAAATAAAGCTTTTATATCTTTTGTGTACTATTCAAGAATGATTTGTTTATTTGCATTGTAATAATTTCAAAATAATCATTTATAAAATGAGGTCTCAATTTTTTAAGTTCATCCTCTTGTTTGCTGCATTATTACTATGCTTTACCAATCAAAATGCAATGGCGCAGACGGGAGGTAACACCGTTTATAATTTCCTCAATTTAATTCCAAATGCACGTATTGCAGCCTTGGGTGGTTATGCTCCTTCTGTCAGAGATCACGATTTAAATATTGGATTAATAAATCCTGCACTTTTAAACAAAGAAATGCATAACCAATTATCATTAAACTATCTCAATTTTGTATCAGGTATCAATTACGGCATGGTTGGTTATGGTTATCATACCGAAAAATATGGAACATTTGCTGCAGGCATGCAATACATCAATTACGGAAAATTTATTGAAGCTGATGAAACCTCTTTACAAACAGGAACTTTTACTGGTGGTGAATATGCTTTTAATCTAGGGTGGGGGAAAAAAATTGATTCCGTTTTTACAGTAGGTGCCAATTTTAAACCTGTTTATTCTTCTATCGGCAATTATAATTCCTTTGGTTTGAGTGTTGATATTGCGGGCGCATTTGTGCATCCTAATAAATTATTTACGGCCTCTTTTTTAGCACGAAATATTGGTGCACAAATAACACCTTATTATAGTGGCAACCGTGAGCCTTTGCCTTTAAATGTTGAAATAGGCTTAACACAAAAATTGAAGCATGTGCCTTTACGTTTTAATTTAATTGCTACCAATTTACAACGTTATAAATTAACCTATGTTGATTCGGTAAATGAAACACAAATTGATCCGGTAACCAATCAAATTATACCTCCTGGAAAAAAAATTGGCGAAAACATATTGCGCCATTTTGTGGTTGGTGCAGAGTTTTTAATTACTAAAAATTTTAATTTAAGATTCTCATACAATTACAACAGAAGAAAAGATTTAGTAGTAGAATCACGCACTGGTTTAAGCGGCTTTGCTGTAGGTGCAGGAATTAAAATATCTAAATTTGTGATTGGTTATAGCCATTCGTTTTATCATTTAGCGGGTGGCACCGATTTGCTTTCCTTGAGTATGAATTTTAATGATTTTAAGAAGAAGGCCACCAATTAAAAGCATTTCCAAAATAGGGGCATTTATTTCTTTTTATTTTTTAATTATTGTTTACTAGAATTAAAAAATCTTCCCTTAATTTGCGTTAAGATTTATTAACCCAATTTGTATTTATTTTGAAACAAATCACCATTGCTATTGATGGCTATTCATCATGCGGGAAAAGTACGCTGGCTAAGGCTTTAGCTTCAAAATTAGGGTATAAATACGTAGATACGGGTGCTATGTACAGGTGTATTACCTTGCATTTAATGCGCTGTGGTATTGTAAAGCATCAAGAGCCAATTGATTATCAAAAAGTACTTGATGAACTAGAGCATATCAATATTACTTTTAAATACAACCCCAGTTTAGGTTTTAGCGAAGCATATCTTAATGAGGAGAATGTAGAAAAGGAAATAAGATTAATGCCGGTTTCTGAAAATGTAAGTAAAGTAAGCACCTTTAAAGAAGTACGTCAAAAAATGGTTGCCTTGCAAAAGCAAATGGGAAAAAGCAAAGGCGTGGTGATGGAAGGAAGAGATATTGGTACTGCGGTGTTTCCCAATGCCGAATTGAAATTGTTTATGACAGCCGACATTGAAGTGCGTATGCAAAGGCGTTTTGATGAACTACACAGCAAAGGTACGATGATTAGTGAGCAAGACGTTAAGAAAAACCTACACGAAAGAGATTTGGAAGATACCACCAGAAAAGAAAATCCATTGGTTAAAGCACATGATGCCATTGATTTAGATAACAGCGATTTAAATCCACAACAGCAACTCGATTTTGTGGTAAAATTAATTGCTGATATGTTGCTTATTCCTGCAGAGTAAAATTTAGCGCTTAATTTATCTTTTTTGTATGAAGGCACGTAATCCTATTTTATTTGTATTTATTACTGTATTAATCGATTGTATTGGCATCGGTATTATTTTTCCAGTAGCAGCCACCATTGTTACAGAAGTGGCACAGGTAGAAGTTAACCAAGCCACAACTATTAGTGGTTTAATGATGACTTGCTATGCCTTAATGCAATTTCTTTTTTCCCCTTTTTTGGGCGGTATCAGTGATCGATTTGGAAGAAGACCTGTGCTTTTGTTGTCATTATTAGGATTGGGTATAGATTATGTTTTTTTGACTTTTGCTGACACTTTAACTTTGCTTTTTATCGGAAGAATTATTGCAGGTGTTTGTGGAGCCAGCTTTACCACCGCTTTTGCCTGTATTGCCGATGTGAGCGAACCAGAAAAAAGAGCGCAGAATTTTGGATTAATGGGTGCTGCCTTTGGTTTAGGTTTTATTATTGGTCCTGTATTAGGTGGTATATTTAGCGAATATGGCAGCCGTGCACCTTTTGTTGCCGCAGCTATTTTATCATTATTGAATTTTATATATGGATTTTTTATTTTACCAGAAACCTTAAAGCCCGAAAACCGAAGAGCATTCAATATTAAAAGAGCAAATCCATTTGGTGCATTTTTACAATTGAAAAAGAGCAAACACATTCGCACCTTAATAATTGGTATGTTTATGTTATACCTTGCTGGTCAGGTGATGCCTGCCATTTGGCCGTTTTATACTAAATTTATGTACCAGTGGACCGATAGACAAATTGGCTACTCACTTGGCTTTGTGGGTGTCATGGTTTCCATTGTACAAGGAGGATTAATAAAGTTTTCGCAACAAAAGTTTGGAAGTGAAAAGGCTATTTATATTGGTTTATTGATGTATTTTGTTGGTCTGGTATTGTTTGCTTTTGCCAATCAGGCTTGGATGATGTATGCCTTTACTTTTGTTTATGCTTTAGGAGGCATTGCACCTCCTTCTATTCAGGGAATAATATCAGGTAGAGTGGCTGCTAACGAACAAGGTGAACTGCAAGGAATGATTACTGCTATGAATAGCATCACCACTATTTTGTCGCCCTTAATTATGACCAATTTATTTTATCAGTTTACAAAACCCGATGCGCCAGTATACTTTCCAGGAGCGGCTTTTGCGGCAGCAGCGTTGTTAATTTTGGTTGGTGCCTTCTTTGTGGTGCGAGGTCTCAAAGTAAGTGCAGTTTCGAGTTTATAAGCATGTTGAAATAAAATTGAGATTGTGCATTTTTGGCGGGGCTTACTTCATTAAAATGTTTACTTTTGTTTTTCAAATTTTCAATCATGAACATTAATATAGATGCTAATTCTGGGTTTTGTTTTGGTGTAGTGTACGCTATTCAAATGGCCGAAGATGAACTTGAAGAAAATGGGAAGCTTTATTGTTTAGGAGACATCGTTCATAATAACATGGAAGTAGAACGTCTTAAGTCAAAGGGCTTGGAAATTATCAATCATGAGCAATTAAATGAGTTGAAAGATGCCAAGGTATTGATACGAGCACATGGAGAGCCACCTTCAACTTATCTTGTTGCCGCTCAAAATAATATTGAGTTAATAGACGCCTCTTGCCCGGTAGTTTTAAAACTACAAAACCGTGTTAGAGGTGGCTTTGATGAGGTTGAAGAAACAGGCGGGCAATTGGTTATTTTTGGAAAAGAAGGTCATGCCGAAGTAAATGGATTAGTTGGGCAAACCGGAGGAAAGGCCATCGTAGTAATGACAGAAGCAGATCTTGATAAAATTGATTATACAAAACCTATTCAGTTGTTTTCACAAACCACTAAGAGTACCAGAGGTTTCATGAATCTTAAAAAACAAATTGAAGAAAGAATTACAGCTGCAGGAGGAGATGCAAAACTTTCTTTTGAAGCAAATGACACCCTTTGCAGACAGGTAAGTAACAGAGAGCCTCAGCTAAAAATATTTGCACAAAATCATGATGTAATTGTATTTGTAAGTGGCCAGAAGAGTTCCAATGGTAAAGCTTTGTTTGATACATGCAAATCGGAGAATGTAAATTCATATTTTATATCAGAGCCTTCGGAACTTCAAAAAGAATGGTTCGTAAATGCTCAAAATGTTGGTATTTGTGGGGCCACATCAACTCCTATGTGGTTGATGGAAAGTGTGCAAGAAAGTATTAAAAACTTTGATAAAGCTTTAGTTAATTGATAACATTTTAGTGCTTGAAAGTGAAATTGATTTTTCGGATTAATAATTTACTTCAATGCTCTTAAAAAAAATCATTTTGATTTCAAAATTTGTTGCTAACAAAAACAGGACACTTATTTACAAAATAATAACACAATCGTGTTGATAGAAATAGTGTAAGTTTTTAATTTAGATAAAACCCTTTAAAAACAAGGCTTTTGGCTAATGTTTATAACTTCAATTAATTGTTAATCCTTTGAACTTGTTTACCCCGATTTTTTGGGGAAAATTTGTTGACCTCAAAAAAGGGTATTATTCTTTCAATTCATTAATTATTGAAAAATTTAGAAGTTCACTTATCATAATAAAGTAAAAATAAAGATGTCACTAGAGCCAATTTTACAAGAAAATAAAGATCGTTTTGTGTTGTTTCCAATTAAGCACAATGATATATGGGAAATGTACAAAAAAGCAGAAGCCAGTTTTTGGACTGCAGAAGAGATAGATCTTTCGAGTGACCAAACAGATTGGACCGCTAAATTAAATGACGATGAACGCCACTTCATCAAACATGTGCTGGCTTTCTTTGCGGCCAGCGATGGTATTGTTAACGAAAATTTAGCTGTGAACTTTATGAATGAAGTGCAATATCCTGAAGCTCGTTGCTTTTATGGGTATCAAATTATGATTGAAAACATTCATTCAGAAACCTACTCTTTATTAATTGATACCTACATCAAGGATCCGCAAGAAAAAGATAAATTATTTCATGCTATTGAAACTATTCCTGCAGTAAAACATAAAGCAGAGTGGGCATTGAAATGGATAGGAAACGGTGGTTTTGCAGAACGTTTAATTGCATTTGCTGCCGTTGAAGGTATTTTCTTTTCAGGTAGTTTTTGTAGTATTTTTTGGTTAAAGAAAAGAGGCTTAATGCCAGGTTTAACCTTTAGCAACGAATTGATTTCTCGTGATGAAGGATTGCATTGTGACTTTGCATGCTTGCTTTACAGCCAATTGATCAATCAATTACCTAAAGAAAAAGTGAGTGAAATTATTACTGATGCTGTTTCTATTGAAAAGGAATTTGTGACTGAATCATTGCCAGTGCGTTTAATTGGAATGAATGCTGATATGATGTGTCAATACATTGAGTTTGTAGCAGATCGTCTATTAGTGGCGCTTGGATGCAACAAGGTTTACAATGCAACCAATCCATTTGATTTTATGGAATTGATTTCATTACAAGGTAAAACAAATTTCTTTGAAAAAAGAGTGGCCGAGTATCAAAAGAGTGGTGTGATGGGTTCTAAGGACACTAATGTGTTTTCGTTAGAAGAGGATTTTTAAGATAAAGTTTATTAACATTCAAATTAAATTTAAGATATGTACGTATTAAAACGTGATGGCAACAAGGAATCAATAAAGTTCGATAAAATTACAGCTAGGGTTCAAAAACTATGTTATGGTTTGGAGCCAAATCATGTAAACCCGGTGAGCGTGGCCATGAAAGTAATTGAAGGAATTTATGCTGGTGTAACAACGCATGAGTTAGATAATTTAGCGGCAGAAATTGCTGCTTCATTAACCACCACTCATCCTGATTACGCCTTGTTGGCTTCAAGAATTGCGGTAAGTAATTTGCATAAAAGCACCAACAAATCGTTCTCAAAAACAATGGCAGCATTGTATCATTTTGTAGATCCAAAAACTGGATTACAAGCACCATTAATAGCTGATGATGTGCATGAGATTATTCAAAAAAATGCACAATTATTAGACTCAACCATTATTTATGACCGCGATTTTGGTTACGATTATTTTGGATTCAAAACCTTAGAAAGATCTTATTTACTGCGCCTAAATGGCAAGGTAGCAGAGCGCCCTCAACACATGTTGATGCGTGTGGCTGTTGGCATTCACAAAGAAGATATAGATTCTGCTATTGAAACATATAACTTAATGAGTGAGCGTTGGTTTACCCATGCTACACCAACCTTATTCAATGCAGGAACACCAAAGCCACAAATGTCATCATGCTTTTTATTAACCATGAAAGATGATAGCATTGATGGTATTTACGATACATTGAAACAATGCGCTAAAATATCGCAAAGTGCTGGTGGTATTGGGTTGAGTATACATAATGTAAGAGCTACTGGT
Source organism: Bacteroidia bacterium (assembly GCA_044374175.1). Taxonomy (GTDB): domain Bacteria; phylum Bacteroidota; class Bacteroidia; order UBA4408; family UBA4408; genus CAIKXD01. The sequence continues at coordinate 26,065 of JBILPB010000022.1, forward strand.
TCTTACATTAGAGGAACAAACGGTACTTCAAATGGTATTGTGCCTATGTTGCGTGTATTTAATGATACTGCACGTTATGTTGATCAAGGTGGAGGGAAACGCAAAGGAAGTTTTGCTATTTATTTAGAGCCTTGGCATGCTGATATTTTCGAATTTTTAGATTTAAGAAAAAATGTAGGTAAGGAAGAAATCAGAGCGCGCGATTTGTTTACAGCGCTATGGATTCCGGATTTGTTTATGAAGCGTGTTAAAGACAATGGCGATTGGTCATTAATGTGTCCAAACGAATGCCCTGGCATGAGCGATTGCTATGGTGCAGAGTTCGAAGCACTTTACACTAAATACGAAAATGAAGGCAAGGCACGTAAAACTGTGAAAGCGCAGGAGTTATGGTTTGCTATTTTAGATTCGCAAATTGAAACAGGCAATCCTTACATGTTGTACAAAGATGCATGTAACGAAAAATCGAATCAAAAAAACTTAGGTACTATCAAGTCTTCAAATTTGTGTACTGAAATTTTAGAATATACTTCACCTGATGAAGTAGCAGTTTGTAATTTGGCTTCTTTGGCTTTACCAAGATATGTTGAAGATGGTAAATTTAATCATCAACGTTTGTTTGAAGTAACTTATGTGGCCACAAAAAATCTGAATAAAATTATTGACAGAAATTATTATCCTGTTGTAGAAGCACGTAATAGTAATTTACGTCACCGCCCTATTGGATTAGGTGTACAAGGTTTGGCCGATGTGTTTATTTTATTGCGCATGGCTTTTGATAGTCCTGATGCACGTCAATTAAACAAAGATATTTTTGAGACAATTTATTATGCCTCATTAACTGCTTCTAAGGATATTGCTATGGAATTAGGGCCATACGAAACTTATAAAGGTTCGCCAATGAGCAAAGGGCAAATGCAATTTGACATGTGGGGAGTAACACCAAGTAATCGTTGGGAGTGGGATATATTAAGAGAAGAGATTGCAAAATATGGCGTTAGAAACTCTTTATTGGTTGCGCCTATGCCAACTGCCTCCACCTCGCAGATCTTAGGTAATAACGAATGTTTTGAGCCTTATACATCAAATATTTATTCTCGCAGGGTATTAAGTGGAGAATTTGTAATTGTAAACAAGCATTTATTGAAAGACTTAGTGAAATTAGGTATCTGGAATGATCGTTTAAAAAATCAAATCATTGCTAACAATGGTTCGATACAAGCCATCAACGAAATTCCTGAAAATATTAAAGAACTTTACAAAACCGTTTGGGAAATTAAACAAAAGTCGATTATTGATATGGCTGCAGATAGAGGAGCTTACATCTGTCAATCGCAATCATTAAATTTATTTATACAAGATGCCAATTTTGCCAAGCTAACTTCTATGCATTTTTATGCCTGGGAAAAAGGATTGAAAACAGGTATGTATTATTTAAGAACAAAAGCAGCTTCTGATGCTATTAAGTTTACTGTGGAGAAGCAGGCAGAGGAGCAATTTATTCCCATCAATGGTGGCGAACACTCGCATGATTTAGCGATTGAACAAATAGCTTGTTCTTTGGATAATCCAGAAGCGTGTGAAGCTTGTGGTAGTTAATTAAAAATAAACATCAACCAATCTAACGGGAACAATTAACTTTGTTCCCGTTAATTTTTTATAGACCTTATGAATAGAATCCAGTTAAGCAACGATAGAAAAACCTTAGAAATTCCAAGTATTGAAGATGCAGGTAAATTAAAAATACTTATTGTTTGGTTTGTGTTATGGACAGTAAGTGGGATGGTTGTATTTAGTCAGTTTTTTATGCCAAGCACACGCGAAGTTAAAATGATGTATGCTATATGGATGGCTTTTTGGGCTTATTTTGAATATAAGGCAAGTGTGTTATTAAGTTGGAGAAGAAAAGGTAAAGAAATCTTACAATTCAGCGAAAGCGGATTTACTTTGCGTAGAGATATTAATGGACGTGGTATCGATAAAGTGTATGAGCGCGAAGAAATAAAAAATATTAGGACTGTTGATTTTAAGGATAGAAAAGTGTTGGCACGTGTTACACCGTTGTATTGGAATATGGGTTATGAAACGGTGTTGTTCGATTATAAAGGAAAAGAAGAAGCCATAGGTTTGCAATTAACAGAAGAAGAGGCATTGCAGTTGGTTAAAGTGATGAAGCAAAGATTGAATAAGGGGTAAAGCAAATTTAAACAAGCGAAGATTTTTTTTACTATAACATTCTTTTATTAGTCGTCTTTGCGGGCTCGACCCGCAATCTTCCAGTGTACTTTTAAAATGTAGTGCTTAGTAGTTTGAAAATGCACAATTATTTGCTTTTTATATCTATGTTAATTTGTGAGTAGCATAATTGATACTATATTTATTAAGCAAAACTGAAGGACAAGTGAATCAGGTACCTATTTGGTAAAATAGCTTATCTTTGGTATAGCGTATGAAATTTTTTAGTACTATAATCCTATTTTCGATAAGCATTTCTTTGATGCTTGTATTTTCATGCAAAAAGAAAAATGACCTTGTTATTTCTTTAGATACCGATACCATTTTTGTGAATGATGAAGTACGGTTTTCAGTAAATGTTGATTTTAAAGTAAAAGACGAAGAATGGAAAATTATTGAAACAAATACCAGTTTTTCAAATGTAAGTTCAGGTAAATATAAATTTCCTGTAAAAGGTATTTATACGGTGCAATACAGTGCAAAAAGCGGGTTTAAGAAAATCAATGTTCAACGTAAAGTAATTGTATATGCCTTACCTGGTGTAATTAAAAATTATTGGCCAGGCAGGTATTTTGCGCATGGTGATATTTCATTGTGGGTAAAAGGAACACGGTATGATGGAAAGTATTATGAGGATTCAGTTTTTTATGAACTTAAATATGGCCTAGAAAGTTATCAAGATTGTATTGGTACCTATGAGCCAGAAGTATTTTTAAATGTACCTGGTGGCCGTTATAAATGCTTTTTAAAGTATAAGTATATTGATGGGCAAACCATTTATGTAGAACATTCAGATTCTGTATTTATAGATGGCAATTGCGAGGCCTTTAATTATTGAGGATTTATTTATTATAAGCTTTCTTTTTTATTCTACTTAAAGATTCAGGCGTAATACCAAGGTATGAAGCAATATGTTTTTGTGCGACACGTAGTTCTATATCATTGAATTTTTTTAAAAGATTTTCATATTTTTCTTTTGCATCACTGCTTAAATCAATGCTAAACCTTTTCTCAAGAGCGATATATCCTCGCTGCACAATAAT
>JBILPB010000083.1:0-14584 GCA_044374175.1 Bacteroidia bacterium
ACAATAATTCTAAAAAAGCTTTCAAATTTGGGTACCTGTTCATATACTTTTTCCATGTCATTTTTATGAATCATCAACACCGTTGAATCCATGGTGGCTTCAATGTTGTATGGCGAAATATCACCGGTAAGGTAACTATACAAATCACCAATCCAATAATCTTCAATGGCAAAACGTGTAACATTTTCATTGCCTTGGTGATTTCTTGTAAAGGTTCTAAAACAGCCTGTATTCACAAATCCGGTGTAATTGCATACTTCGCCTTCTTTTAAAAAGAAATCTCTTTTTGAAATTTTTTTCTCCAGCAAAAAGGAACTAAAAAAGTTGAATTCATCATCATTAATGACAATTTGTTTTTCAATGTTTTTTCTAATGAGCTCGAATTTATTTTGCATACATGAATCTAAAATGGCAACCAAATGTAATTTGTATTTTTTTAAAATGCACTAATTTAACTAAGTTGAAATGTTATTTTTATACTTATTTCAATAAAAAAAAGAAATACTTTTTCAATATTTTACTACATTTATCCGTTCAAAATAAGGTATGAGAATAATTCTTGTTGTGTTTTTGTTGATGAGTGGTTTGGGTTTACAAGCTGCAAACGATAATTTACCTGTTGGCGCACGTAGTGCTGGCATGGCACATGCAAGTATTTGCGTTAACGATGTTTGGGCTGTGCAGCACAATCAAGCCGCCTTGGCCAATTTAAAAAAACAGGAAGTTGGTGTTTTTAGTCAGATCGTTTATCCTAATAGTAAAGTATTGATGAATGCAGTGGCGGTGGCAAGTCCTTTTAAGTTTGGTGTAATAAGTGGCACTTTTACTCGTTTAGGTTTTAAAAATTTATATAACGAAAGTAAATATGGATTAGGTTATTCGCGCCAATTTGGGAAAGCCATTTCTGCTGGTATGCAATTAAATTATTTAAGCACTTATATTGGTGATAACAATTATGGAAGCCGCGGCACAGTGGCTGTTGAAGCTGGTTTTATTGCAGAGGTAATTAAAAACTTAAGAATTGGTGTGCATATTTATAATCCAACACGTTCTAAAACGGCTCAATACAATAATGAGCGCGTGCCAACCATCATTAAAATGGGATTGCAATACACCTTTTCTGATAAAGTTTTTACCACTGTAGAAGTTGAAAAAGACATAGCCAACAAACCTATCTTAAAGATTGGGGCCGAGTATAGGATAGCAGACGAAGTTTATCTGCGTGGAGGTTTATCAAACAATCCATCGTTAAACGCTGCAGGTTTTGGGATAGAGTTAAATAAATTTAACCTAGATTTTGCCGCTGCATTTCATCCACAAATGGGCGTGAGTCCGCAAATTGGCCTAAGGTATAAATTTGGTAAGATAGCATATTTTTAACTCAACTTATCAGTCAACAACTTCATCTCAATTACTGGCGAAATTCTTTCGTAAATAATGTTGTAAACTGCTGCAGAAATCGGCATATTTACTTGATGCTTTTTATTGATTTCGTGTAAACATTTGGCCGCATAATAACCTTCTGCAATCATGTTCATTTCAAATTGTGCTGATTTTACCGAGTAGCCTTTACCGACCATGTTTCCGAAGGTACGGTTGCGGCTAAATTGCGAATAGGCTGTTACTAATAAATCACCTAAGTAAGCCGAGTGCTTAATATCTCTATTTATTGGATGTACCGCATTTACAAAGCGTTCTATCTCTTGTATAGCATTAGATACAAGCACCGCCTGAAAATTATCGCCATAGCCTAAACCATGACAAATACCACTTGCAATGGCAAAAATATTTTTAAGTACTGCAGCATATTCAGTTCCAAAAATATCATCAGAAACCGAGCATTTGATATAGCGACACATCAATTGGTTAGCCACTAATTGTGCATTGTTGGTATTGCTGCATGCAATAGTTAAATAAGAAAGTTTTTCCAGAGCCACTTCCTCAGCATGGCATGGCCCGCTGATGACGGCTATGTTTTGATAATCAACATTAAAATTATCATGTAAATACTCGCCCACAATTTTATTTTGTTCGGGCACTATGCCTTTGATAGCACTAACCAATATTTTATTTTCAAGCACGTCTTTAGGCAATTTATAAAGTGTATTGGCCAGAAATGCTGCAGGTACCGCCAATACTATAATATCGGCTTGCTTAATAGTTTCTGTTAGAGAAGTATTAATAAAAACACGTTCTAAATTTATTTCTACCGCACTTAAATAATTAGGGTTGTGTTTATATTTTTTAATGAAATCGGCAGTTTCCCCTTTTCTGATCCACCATAAAACTTCATCGCAATTGTTGCTCAGCATTTTAATAATGGCTGTAGCCCAACTTCCTCCACCAATTACTGCAATTTTATGTTTCTTTTCCATGCTTTTTTAAGAGCCATAAAAGTAAGTTTATTTTTTAAAAAGAAATAATAGACTATTTCGAAATCAAATATACATTTGTGATTAAAGAAAAATGCTCTTGAAAGCCTTTGTTATTCAAAATAAAATATTTGTTTTATGTACCTTGCTTTTTAGTTTTTGGTATATTGATGTATGGGAAAATTCTAATTCATGCTCCCGTGTGCTGCCAATTGCTACTTACTTTGAGCAAGGTAATTTTGTGTTAGATAAATATAAAGATAAAACCATTGATATTAGTGTAATTGAAGGACATTATTATATGGATAAAGCACCATTACCCACCATTATTACTTTGCCATTTTTTGGATTGATCAAACAGCTTGGTATAGTAAAATCGATTGATGGAAGTTACTATGGAAAAGCAATTTACATGACGGGCGCCATTATTTGTGGCATTATTCCATTTTTATTGATTTTGTTTTATGTGGCTAAAAGTTTGATTGAAAGGCAAAGAAAAGATTTAATTTTAATGGCTTTTGTGGCTTATTTCAGTTCGTTTATTTTTGTGTTTGCTGGAACTTTTTTTGCGCATGTGCTGGCAGCATCATTTATGTTGATGGCTTATACTCATTATCAAAAAAAGAAATATTATATAGCTGGACTCCTTTGTGGGCTTGGTTTTTTAACTGAATACACCACCTTGTGGATTATTTTTGCTTGGCTGTTGATTGAACTGTTTAAATATAAATCTATTAAAACTTCAGTGCAATTGGCTTTAGGTTTTTTACCAGCAATATTAATTATTTTGAGTTATAATTATTACTTTACTGGCAGTCCTTTTAAGATGTTGTATTTATTTGTGGCCGATAATTTTGATGTGGCATCCAAGTCAACTTATGGGTTGAGTTTTCCTAAGCTAAAGTCGCTTTATGGTTTAATAATTTCTGAAAATAGAGGATTGCTTTTTTACGCACCTGTATTGATTTATGGCTTGTTTTTATTTTTTACGCAAAATGGATGGCTATCAAAATTTAAAAACTATTTATTGCATCCCATCATACTGCCATTTATATTAACTACACTTTTTATTTCTTCGCATGCCGCATGGGATGGAGGTTGGAGCTATGGACCACGTCATTTAACAGCGGTAGCTACATTACTTATTTTTGGATTCATCCAAAGCGATTTGTTTGGCCAATATAAGTCTGTTTTTTGGGTAACTTGTGGGTATGGCTTGATATGTACTTTATTGGCTAAATTAACTGTTATTTATTCGGTGCCACCGCTCGAAGAAAACATATTGACTTACTTGCTATCAAAGTTAAAAGATGGTTTTAATGATGGTAATGTTTTGAGCTTGCTTACCCAACAAAAAGCCTTACATGCATTTTATATTTTCTTGCTTTTTTTGATTGGGATGTTTTTAATGAAACCCAATAATTCAAATAAAATTACTGCGCAATCGTAAATCTTAAACTAATACCACTATTGGTGTTTGAAGTAGGGAAAGTAGTACTTACAAGTGGAGTTGTAATAATTCTATCGTAGAAAATACGAATATTTAATTTTTCATTAATGATGTAATCTGCTGAAACTTTTACTGAAATTACATTTTGTCCGGCTGTAGGCTGTGTAAGGTTTTCAACTACTTTTCTAATTAAGGTTTGGTTTCTTCTGAATGAAACATCGGCTCTTAAATTTAAATCGCTTTTTACTTTAAATTTAAACTTCTTAGCAAAAGGAGGCACCACATCTTTAAAGCGGTAACCAACACCTGTTACAATTTCATTGGTGCGCATTTCGGTGAGCTGTGCATTGGTTAAACTCATCGATAAATTACGTTCGCGCTTTAATTCAACTTTAGTAATTAAACTACTTGCCCAGGTCATATCAACCAATAGGAAAGGTGCAAACTGTTCAGAAATAGTTACTACCTGAATTTCTTTTTGAGGTCTAAAATTGTCATTTAAATCACGTCTTCCTGTAAAGCCATTTCCAACAGAATCTTTATAAAACTGGTTCGTGGTAAATGAACCTACATTGTAAGTAGAGCGATAAGCATGGCTTAATGTAAATGATTTAAAGTGTTTTTTAATTTTCTCTATTTTGGTTAATCCATCATAGGTAATTCTCCAGTTAGGCAAAGGTATAGCTGGGAAAGCGCTTGTACCCGTTTCTCCGATACTTTTACCTGTATAGGCTGCAATAAATGCAGGGATTAAAACCTCTTGTGAGGTTGGTCCATAACCATTATAGAAACCACCACTATCAATGCCTTCAGAATAGTTTCCTGGGGTTGTACCTAATAATTCTGAAATGCCTTTGAGATTTCCCCTAAGTTCATCAAAGGTTTCAGAAGCATAAGTTTGTTTATCAAATTTTTTGAAAGCAGTTTTCCATGTGATAATGGAGACACTGTAATTGCCTGTTTCCATTGGACTTTGCGTGATAAATCCATATTCATCTGCTTCAATGTCCGTTGGACTATATCTGTAAATTCCAGATTTATTTAGCGATGATGATTTAGTAGCATTTAGTTCCACCTTAAAATCTTTTGCAGGTTCTAAATTTACACGTGCCGTAAAATTTTTACTTTCGGAATTACTAAAACTGGTATTTAAATTTTGATTGGTAGTAATCCAACCATTTTCTCGGGCGGTAGCTAAAAATCCTGGGTCTTGTTGTCCAAAAACAAATCCAGTTCCAGGGGCATTTCTAAAACCTTCAGAATTATCGGCCATGCCCAGGTACTTAGCAGTAGGTAAAAAACCCGGTAGTGCACTACCACGTGTTTCGGTATAAGAAACAGATCCTGTGCGGAAAGTCATTGCAAGACGCGCTAATGCTTCAACAAATTTATTGTCTTTTTTAGTAGTATCTTCTTTGGCTTTTTGGTTCTTATCGTCTAGTTTTTTATCAGTGGCTTTTCCTTTATCATCTTTTTTATCAGCTGCTTTTGGGGGTGTTTTTTTACCACTAATTACTTTCTTAAAGTAGGGTATACGATTATAAAGGGTAACCATATTAATGTTTCCATTCACTTGTTTATTATTTGAATTTGAAATGGTATTTCCTAAATTAAATTCCGCTGGTGCTGGCGTTGCAGCAATCCAATCGTAATTCCCAGAATATTTTGCGGTGGCTGTTACCCAATTTAAGAATGGAAGTTTATTGATAGGTACATTCCAATTTAAATTTGAAGTTTGATGATAATTGGTAATCCTTCCAAAATTTTTAAGATTGGTGTTCAATGAATCTCTAATTATTTTTACAGTATCGGCATCTTCAGGCCCTTTAAAATCTTTCCATCTTTTGCCTGCCACTTCATCAATACGTGCATTGGTAGTTGCAGTAAAATCAAAGGAAATAGCTTTACTTAAATCGTATTTAAAATCGAAATTACGCACATTGGTAAATGATTTATTATAGTTACGAAGTATAATAATATCAGAATTGGGCGTTGTGTTTCTTGGCTTATTTACATTATACATCCTATCGAAATCTGTGCGCACACCAATACGTGAAGGCATCAAATTAAAATTAAAATCGCTAATAATTTTAAACACATCTTTTTTCAAAAAATTAACCTTCGAAAGTGGCTTGTAATTTTTAGGATTGTTGTTGAAATTGTAAGCAATACCACCCCTGTAATTGATGGTGCTATCGGCTTCAATCAAGAAACTTGTTCTGTAGATTTCGCTATAAGCATAACTTAAAGAGAAATTTTCTATATCATAAATGTGCGCTTTAGTTTTGCCTTTGCCTTTGTTCTTTTTTACATTGGTAAAGTTGATACTTCTGCGTTTGGTATAGTCACGTGTGATATTTACAATGGAGTCTTTTCTTTCAGGATCAGTGTCATATATTTTTTTATAATCTTTCATCGTCACATCTGGATCCAACGGATTCCATTGCGGATTGATGAAAGTTTCTGATAAACCAACATACATTGGTAAAGAAATATTGTAAGCTTCGGGGAAGAATTTCTGTAATTTAACGGTAGATGATAATTCATAAGAAAGCATGTTATCCATACTGCGTTCCATAATTTTTTGTTCAACACCACCAAAACCTTGGGTGCGCCAATTTCCTGATGCACTTACATCTGCAAAGTCAGCCAGTTTGGCCTGCACACGCGCTGTAGCAGCAAAACCACCTTTCTCATCAAAGTCAGTTAATCGCAATTCATTCACCCACATTTCGGCACATTTTGAGAGTCCATCATCAGCATCAGAAGGTGTATTTTTCTTAGGATTTTTTAAACCTACCATGATTGTTTTTACTGCTGCTAAGTTTGGATTTCCAACAACTGTGATATATCTATCGGGCAGCGAACTTGTGCTATCTTTTACTCTAAAAGCCTTTGTAACATCATAGTTAAGAAAGTTTCTTTTAACTTTTGCATCGGTTAAAGTTTTAAAAATAATTTCTAAATCATTGTCGGTAGGCCATATTGCATCAGGATTGTTCGAGGTGGTGCCCCAAGCTGTTGGCGCAATTGGCATTTCATACTCATAATAGTTTTGATCAAAGTCAGTACCAATACGCATAAAGAAACGTAAGTCTTCTTTTTTCAAAGCGGTTTCTTCTCCTCTTGCTTCTAAATGCACAAACATTTTTAAGCGTTTATAACGTCTAACATCTATCGATAGATTTTTGTAAGCTGCTTTGCTGTATCCATCCTGTAAATTACAAACTTTTAATACCAGCGATTGCTCGTTTAACTGACGAAGATTTGTTGTGCTTTGATCGATAACTCTTTTTATACCTGGAGGAACCACATAATTTATGGGTACTCTGTTTCCATTTTCTTCAATGTTAACTGCCGCTACTTCAAACTCAGTCTGGCTTTGGTCATCTTGCTGTATATACTCTCCTGGATGTCTTAAATCATATACATATTTTCTCCAATCGCCTCTAATTAAATCTAAACGGCCTAAACGACAAACCACAGGCTGATCGAAGCCTTTTAAATAAATACGCATAAATCTTATAGATCTAAAATCTGCAATACCACCAACTACTTTTTCTGGACTTCTTAAAGGCACTTTAAATTGATACCATTTAACAGAACGTGTTCCATTTTTTGTTTGAACTGTAGCATTCAAAACATCTGTAATATAATTTTGCCCCACTTGCATACTATTAGGGTCAATTTTTATTTTGTATTGATAGTATGCCTCGTTATAGGTGAGGTTATTGTCGCGATTAATATCTTCCACATTAGGCAAAGTAGTTGAGGTAATTGGATAACCATCAGGCTGATCAACAGAAGAATTGCCTTCCAGTCCTCTAAAATCTTTATATCGCTCTAAAACGGGCACTTCGTCAGCATCAAAGCCACTACTTCTGAAATATTTGAAATCATCGGCCGAAGGGTCACTTTGTGCTTGTAAAATAGCAGGTGCACTGGTACTGATAGCCGAAAACTTGTTCACCACTTTTGTAACAAAAGTAGTATCATAAAATGTTCTTTCATTTTCATTACTTAAACCATCCAAACCAACATCCTGAAATCTTCTGGACTCTGGATTGTTATCAAAGGCATTCACCACTTGTTGCACCACAGGAACAATACCAAATTTTGTAGAATCGTATAGATTTGGATCAGGTATGGTTGCGCCAATAGGCAAGCCATTCTCAAAAGATTTTCTTGAATCTTTTAGGATATCCTCACTTACATCACCAATATTAATATAAAGTGCACCAGTGGTATTAGGTGTTGGATTGTCTTCGTTATATGGGTCCATCATCCAAAACTGGATGTACTCAATATTGGTAGTTTCAAAATCGTTGTTGTCAATTTTACGCATCATACCGGCCCAACGGGTGCTTGGTGCCTCTAATTTTCCATCAATTTTTAATCCGGCCGAGAAAGTTGTAGGATTTACATCGTAATTGTAAGGTCCTCTTTCATTGGGATAAAAGGCCAAATCCAATACAGGTAAATTAGTTACTTGTGGATTTTGTGGTGTTCTGTTTGGAAAAATTTCGGTTTCAAGAATTTCTCTGGTAAAGTGATTGCTTTGGGCAACCAAATCGTTTTTAATATGATCGGGCGTTAAACTATTGCTTCTAAAAAATAGTGGGTCAATAACATACCAAGATAACTTGGCGCGGTTCATCCCAATTCTAATATCATTGTTAAGTGAAGATTCAGGAAAAAGATCGGGTTGACCTTGCGGAATACTCGCTAAACTCCAGTTTTGAACTGCCTTAATATCAATCAATGCTTGGCTACCTTCAAAGTCATCGATATATGAATTACCTTCTTTTGTAACTGCTTTATTATGCCCTGGAATTAAATGTGCAAATTCACCTTGTAAGGTAACAGAAGATTTTTCTTTGGTATCAATAAAAGGTATTTTATCCACTAATCGCGTAAGCAAAGGTACCTCTGTTTTGTAGTTCGCATCTAAGCCCCAGATGGTGTTGTTGATAGGCTCATCGCCCATGTTTACTTTCTGCGTTAAAGGGCGTTCACTTAAATTAATGATGGTTCCGCCAAGGGTAAAATCTTTGTTTACTTTGTGATCGAAATGCATTCCTAACATTCTTCTTCTTTGAATGTTGAACAAACTCTGACTTTCGAGTTGCACTTTAATGGGTTGATTAGAGGCCAATACCCCTTCATTAATAATTTTACATCTACCTAAAGAGTAATCAATGGTATAATCTACATTTTCCTGAAGCACAGCACCACCTGCTGTTACAGTTACAGAACCTTGTGGTATATTGGTTGCATTTAAAGAGATATCAGAACCTGAAGCTGATGAATACTGACCCTTTATTTTAAAACGATTTTTAGATGGAATCTGCTGCGCGGCTGTTTTTGTAGAATCATAAAGTTCTTGAAACACATATTTATTGGCTATGGCTTGCTCATTGGACGCAAATTGTTTTCTTAAATAACTACCAAAGGGCTCTATCACAGGGAAATAAACCCTGCCATTATTTTTATTGATAGTTAAACCATCAATAAAATCGAAATAACCATCGGGAATTCTTTCTTGTTGATTATTAATTTTATCCATACCAAGCACTTGGATAAGCACTTTCTTATTTACAGCACCTTCGGGAATGTAATTTAAATCAACACCTCTTTGCAAATTGGCATGAAACAAATCGAGTTTAAAATCTTTAACATCAATGTTATAACCACCAATTGAATAAACATTTTTCATCATCAAATCCCAAATTGGTAGTTTAACACGCACATTTGAAGGCTTTAATAATTTTACAAACAAGGCTCTTGGCGCAGCAATACCATCTGTAGAAAATTCACCAACTTGGTAAGTAGCAGTTCCAACAGTATACTGGTAAGATACCGCCAAAACCTCTCCATTGTTCAATGCTTGATTAAGTGAGATAAAACCTAAGCGTGGATTAAAGGTGTACTCTGTTGGTAATAATCGTTTTGAATTTTCTAATATTTCATAATCTCTTACGGGAGAAAAGGCAGGATCAAAGCCTGTATTATAAATCGATAATATACTTGAAGCCTGGAATATGCTTCTTACACTATCAAAGGCTCCTGGCGTGGTAAGTTTAGAATATAAGTTATTAGAACCTTGGTTTGATGGATATGGACCTGAACTTGCACCTACTGGTGGATCAATAAACTGATCGGCATACCAGGTTTGATTTTGATTGGCCGGGTTGTTAGGTTCACTTGTTCTTCTTGATTCACCTAAATCTGTTAAAGCTAAAATGTTTCTGGTATTATCAACTGCACCGCTAATGTTGGTTACCCAAACTTCAATTTTTGTGATATTGATATTTGAAGCAATTAAAGGCAAATTTGCCATGGCTGTATCGTAACTATCTCTAAAGTATTGCGAAAGAAAGTAATGTCGGTTAGCCTCGTAATTATCGGCATTTACTTCATAGCGCTGAATTTGCGCCCCACCTTGCACATTTACCTCTTGCTTTTTACCTCTTTGTTCAGAAAAAACCGTGGTTACATTGGTTTTACCAAATTTCATTTGTGCCTTTAACCCAAATAAACTCTGGCTACCAGTAATTAACGATCCTGTTAATGGTAGGTTTACATTACCCGCTTCAATTTTTTGTAAAATTTCATCTTCGTAACCTGTGTATTCCAATTTCATTTGGTTTTCAAAGTCGAAAGCAGCTTCGGTATTGTAATTGGTCGTAACTTTTAGTTTATCACCAATTTTACCCAAAAGGTTGATTTGAATTTTTTGGTTAAAATCGAAAGTGCTTATTTTTCTTTGATTTTCGGCAATAGCAGGATTTTCGGTTCTTGAAGTGTTTACCCCAAAAATAAGTTCGGCAGCACCTTGTGGTCTAATATCAACGGTATTTCCACCAAAAATACGGTCGAAAGTTTCGTTGTTAATCATAATTTTAGGGATCAAACCTTTGCTGGCATTCACTTTTTCGGCTTCATGACGCTGCTTCCAGTAATTGTCAATCTGCTTTTCCATATCATAATCCAAATATTCTTTGAATGTCATGTAGGAAGGATTTCTGTAATTGATATCACCCATTTTTTGGTCAAACTCATAATTTCCTGTTTGAAAATCGTATTCGATATCAGTTTTTAAGTTGGCAGGGTCTTTTAGTTGTAGCGTTTGATTAGGGTCAATGTCGGTAGGGTCATAATTGTTATCTGTTCCAGGAAACCTTGGTTTTGTTGGCTTTCCGGTATCGGCAGGGGCCAAAAGCGCATTATTAAGTTTATGCATTGGTTTTATAACTGCGGCCGAGCCAAATACTATTGCTAGCATGGGCACCACAGTAAAAAACAATATTATATTTAAACTTTTAAAAGGTCTCAAAACTTAATACTACAGCGATTTTAAAGCAACTTTAATAATATCTTCAACTGCCGCATTATTACTTAACTGAGCAATTGCTTTGTCAACCGCTTTTTCGGCTGTATTTCTTACAAATCCTAACATCACAAGAGCACTTAACGCCTCTTCTTTCATTTTATTGTTAGGATTAAAGCTAAAGTCGGGCAGTGTCTCATTTTTTCCCACTTTTGCCTTTAAATCAACAATAATTCTTTGTGCCGTTTTTTCGCCAATCCCTTTAACATTTTTAAGTGCCCCCACATTGCCATTAATGATGTGCTGTGTTAATTCCAGCGGGTTGTAGCTCGATAAAAACATGCGTGCCGCGGCAGAACCCACACCCGACACAGAAATTAATTGGCGAAAAAGCACGCGTTCACTTTCTTCAAAAAAACCAAAACCAGTTTGTGTAAAATCGTTTTGGTTCACCGAAACGTGAGTAAGCAATTTTATTTTATCGTTTACCTGGTGTAATTTAGAGTAAGTATTTAAAGAAATATTTAGCGTGTAACCCATTCCATTGCAGTCGATTACAACATGTGTGGGCGTTTTTTCTATCAATTTTCCTTCTATGTGATTTAGCATTATTTTGGTAGTTTTTTTAACGGGACTGCAAATATCTAAAATATTGCTAAAGCAGCTAAAAAAAACGTAAAAAGTTAAGTAATATTTAAATGGAAGTAATATACGGTCATTTATTTAACAAAAAAGGCATTTTTTGGGCGCATCCCTTCTATTTTTAACCAGCTTTTTTCTAAATTAAGCCAAGTAAAAAAATAGAAGGGTCGTGCCTTCCGCTGTATCTTTTTTGGCAACGCCAAAGGCAACTTTTCAAAAAAGGATGCCACTCCTGTCACTTGCGCAGTTTTTGTGTCTTTCAGGAGAAATCTTTTTTTTGATGCGTTGAACTAAAAAACAAAGCGCTAAAATAGTTGCCCATGTAGGCGCTAAGCTGAAGCCAAGACTTGTGCGCGGGACTTAGTGCCGGCATTGTTACTGAAATGTATCTTTTGAAGAGTATGCTTTAAGAAATTAATATCTTTGTTATTATGGCAGCAAAAAGTGCATTTAACTTTCACAAGCAAATTAAAATTGAACTTTTAGTTTAAGATTGTAAATGATTTCCAACAAAAGTTTTAAAGTTTTGAATAACGATAGAAATTATGGTAAAAGTGCCGGCACTAAGCCCAACCTTAAAATGGCAAGGCTTCAGCTTAGCGCCTACATGGGGTTCCTGCGAGACTTTAAAAATACAGTGTAAGATTGCGGGTCGAGCCCGCAATGACGGTATAAATGGCTAATTTTACTCAAAAAGCATAATCTTTAAATAGCGAAATTAGCTGAGCTCCAAGGAGGAGCATAAGTGTTCTAACATTTCTTTTGAGCGGCAATCCATTGATCAATTTTATCTTCCAAAACCTTCAAAGGAATATTGCCCGAGTTCAAAATTTGATGATGAAATTCAGCAATCTTGAACTTATTTCCAAGTTCTTTTTCAGCTTTAGCCCTCAATTCAAGAATCTTTAATTGACCAATTTTGTAAGATAAGGCTTGGCCTGGAATGGCCATGTAGCGCTCTATTTCGGCAATAATGCCAGCTTCGGTTTCTGCTTCATGTTCTTTACTATATTTAATAGCCTGCTCTCTTGTCCAGCCTTGTGTGTGTATGCCGGCATCAACCACCAAACGTATGGAGCGATGCATTTCTGCGCTAAGCATTCCAAAGTATTGGTAAGGGTCGGTATAAAGGCCTAATTCCTTACCTAAAGATTCTGTATACAATGCCCAGCCTTCGGCATAGGCGCTATAGCCGATCAGTTTTCTAAATTCGGCCAGGTTGGTATTTTCTTGTTGTAAAGATATTTGGTAATGATGCCCGGGAATGGCTTCATGCAAAAATAAATCTTCATCAGACAACACATTGTATTCGCGCACATTTGGAATAGGTACATAAAATATGCCTGGTCTTGTACCATCAATGGATCCAGCATTGTATTCGGCACTGGCACTTGCTTCTCTAAAAGCTTCGGTGCGCCTAATTTCAAAAGGCGTTTTAGGTGTTTGGCTAAATAGTTTTTCGAGATTGGGTTTCATCTTTTGATGTATAGCCTCAAAATTTTCAATCACTTGTTCAGGTTTAGTGAAAGGAGTGAGTTCTTTTTTAGTTCTTAATTCATTAAAAAATGCCATTAAATCGCCTTTAAAACCAACTTGTTCCTTCACTTTTATCATCTCTTGGCTAATGCGCTCCACTTCACTTTGGCCAATGTTGAATATTTCATCGGCAGTTAAATTTGTGGTGGTGTATTGTTTTACAAGATAGTTATAATAGTCTTTACCAGTTGGAATGTCAGAAATGCCAGCGCTGTTGCGACAAGCAGGCAAGTATTCTTTTTGTAAAAAGTCGGCAATTTTTTGATGAACAGGAATTATTTTGCTTGAAATAATTTCTTTATAAGCATCTGTTAATGATTTTTTATCAGCATCGCTAAAATCACCTGGAAAATTTTTGATGGGCGAATAAAATAAGTGATTTTCTGCTGGACCCTTTGCTAAATCGGCAAACTGAGGGATTGTTTTTAAGGTTAAGCTTTTAGGAATAGTATAACCTTGCGCGATGCCCACTTTCATATTGGCTATAGCAGTGTCGCACCACTCTAAATAAGCGTTTAAACGTAGCAACCAATCTTGATAATCTTTTACCGTTTTAAACGGTTGCGAACTGCTGCCACTGGCCAATTGACCAACATATAAAGGCAAAGATGAAAATTGATTGAGCGGCATCAAATAACTTTTAAATTGATCGCCTTCAATGGCTATATTGCATTCCCATAAAAGTACATCATAATTCATTTGATCATTTTCTGACAAGGAATTACGATCATATTTTTTTAAGGCATCAAGCGTTTTTTTGTAAAATGCTTTAAGCTGATTTCTATAGGATTGTGAAATAGAATTAGGAAACAAATCATTGTATCTATTATCGCCAGCTGCAGTTGCTTCCAAAGGAAATAACTTCATTCTTTCTTCATGATAGTTCTTCACCAAACTATCCAAATTTACTGCTTGAGTAGTTGTTATTTTTGTATCATTTGGAGAAGAGCAACTGCACACAAAAAATAAAAGTGTTAGGCCAACAATAAAGATGTTTTTCATTTCAAAAAGTATAAAATAATATTCAATTTAATTCATTTGTGTTTTTACAAAGCCTGATAATTCTGATATCCAAGCCTCAGAAAAATCAAATTTGATGCCTGCAGTTTGGTAAATTTCACCAATACTTTTAGTATAGCCTAAACTCAAAGCATTTTTGTATTGTTCAATAGCTTTGTTGCCATGTTGTAAATAATTTCGCCAAATAGCGATGGCACCAAGTTGTGCAAAACCATATTCTATATAGTAAAAAGG
>JBILPB010000094.1:0-13729 GCA_044374175.1 Bacteroidia bacterium
CAATATGTAATCTATATCGAATAAGTGAGTACTCTGAAAAATAATGACTCAACTCTTCAGTTTGACTCCAATACCTTCCATCTACTGCCGAAATACTGTGTAATGCTGTTCGTTCCATAAAAAAATTAGAAATGCGAAATTAATTATTTTTTAGTCACGTACACTTAAAACTTAAGGAGTAAATATAAAGTGAATATTTTTTTGTTCATTTGGATAAAATATAGCTCAAACAATCATGCATAATAAAATTATAATTCCTTTATTAATTAATGTTTTATTTACTTTTCAAATGTTTGCTGGAGGATTTCAAGTAAATCTTCAAGGCCAAAAACAAACAGGTATGGGGCATGCTGGCATTGGATTAGCCTTAGATAATGCGGCCATCGTATTTAACCCTGGAGCGCTTATTTTTGTAGATTCATTAGGAAGTTTTTCAGCAGGCGCCAGTTTTATTATTCCAAGAACAGTTTTTTTAGACCCCAACAGCACCTATGTGGCGCAAACAATAAATCACACAGGAACACCACTAAGTGTATATGCTAATTTTAAAATTAAAAAAAATTCACCACTCACATTTGGATTTGGATTGTATAATCCATTTGGGAGCCGTGTGCAATGGGAAGACGATTGGAAAGGACAATTTTTATTGAGAGAAATAAGTTTAAAAACATTCTTTTATCAACCTACTTTATCTTATAAAATTACAGAAAAACTAGGCATTGGTGTTGGATATATTTTTGCCAATGGTGATTTTAGTTTACGAAAAGGCGTCCCTATTCAAGACAGTTTAGGTAATTATGGCGAAGCTACATTAGCTGGTAAAGCCACTGGGAAAGGCTTCAATGCTGGTGTTTATTATAAATTAAATGAAAAATTCTCAGTTGGATTAAATTATAGATCGGCAGTAAAAGTTAAAGTTGAAAATGGAACAGCAGATTTTTCAAGTGCTGAAACTGTGAGTCAATATTTTCAGGATAGCACCTTTAACACACAACTTAACTTGCCTTTTATGGCCAGCATTGGTTTGGGTTATCACTTAAATAATAAAGTAAAAATTGCGCTGGATATAAATTATGTAGGTTGGAAAAGCTATGATTCGCTCAACATTGATTTTGCTAAAAACAGTGATAAGCTGGCCGATGTAGCCTCTCCCCGCTTGTATAAAAACACTTTTATTTTTAGAACAGGATTGCAATACCAAATCAGCGAAATATTTTGCATCAGAGCAGGCGCTTATTACGATCAATCACCAGTAAAAGATGGCTACCTAACACCAGAAACGCCCGATAGCGATAAAATTGGTATCAGTACTGGTTTTTCATTAACGTTCAAAAAGTACTTATACATTGATGCTTCTATACTTTACGTGGAAGGATTAAAAAGAACAGACACCAATATTGAAACGCAGTTTGAAGCCACTTATAAAACTAAAGCAGTAATAACAGGTATCAATATTGGCATAAAATTTTAATTTTATATCATATTAAATTTATATTTACAAAAAATAAAACCTATGAAAAAAATCTACCTTACATTATTTTCAATAGCTCTAATAGTAGCGTCAACTTCTGCAAATGCCCAGTGTGCCGGTGGAAGATATTTTAATTATATATTTCCAGGCAATCCTATTGTTACTTCAAATATAAATTATGGGAGTAATGTTAAAGTCGATGGAGCCACACAACAGTTAATGCTTGATGTTTATCAACCAAATGGTGATACTGCATCAAATCGTCCTTTAGTTATTGTTGCCCATGGCGGTAGTTTTATTGGAGGATCAAAAACAGGCACCGATGTGGTTCCTATTTGCAAAGATTTAGCAAAACTAGGTTATGTGGCTGTTTCAATAGAATACAGATTAGGCATGAATGGGCTTCCCTTTCCGGGACCTGATTCTTCGGATGCTACAGAATCTGTTATGCGTGGAGTGCACGATGGTAGAGCAGCAGTTCGATATTTTAGAAAATTGGCTTCAGTTGATAGTACCAATATTTATAGAATTGATCCTAATAATATTTTCTTTGCAGGAGTTTCTGCTGGTGGTTTCATAGCACTTCAAATGGCATATCTCGATCAGGTGTCTGAAATACCTAGTTTCATTGATATGGTTGGTCAAGCCGGCTTAACAGGTGGCTTAGAGGGAAATAGTGGTAATCCAGGCTATTCTTCAGAAGTTAAGGCTATTGTAAACATTTGTGGTGCTTTAGGCGACACTGCCTGGATGAAGCCAGGTGATGAGCCAGTCCTGAGTTTTCATGGTACTAACGATGCTACAGTGCCTTACGGTTCGAATACCATTTCTTTACTTGGTCTTTTTCCTCTTTTAAAGGTGCACGGAAGTTATAGTGTTAGTGCTCAGGCAAATAAATTGGGGTTATTAAGTTGTTTTGAAATATATGAGGGGCAAGACCATGTGCCCGCTACATCTAATGCCGCTTACTATGACACAACTATTACAATGACTAAAGATTTTTTATACCATTTTGTATGTGGTGCACCTTTAACCTGTGTTAATAATGCTCAGTCTCCTTCAAGTATTAAAGAAAGTACTTTGAAAACAATGGTTTGGTCTATTTATCCAAACCCAGCCAATAATAATTTGATGATTAACTTAAGTAAATTTGAATCTCAAAAATTAAGCATTACCATTTTTAATTCGCTTGGACAAGATGTATTAACCTTAAACAATTTGCAGGCAAAACAACAAAACATTGATATCACAAACTTATCAAGTGGATTGTATCAGGTAATTGTTTCTGACGGAATAAATCAGTATGGCAAAAAGCTCGTAAAGAACTAAAATTATATTTTACAAAGTAAAGCGCGGTTTTGAATCGCGCTTTTTTTATGCCCTTATGTTAAGGTAAAATACAAAATTGACAAACAATTGAGTCATATATCGACACTTGCTAATACCTTTAAAAGAAATTAAAAAACGTAAGTTGATATTAAAATCGCTCAATTTCAACATATCAAAACCTAATACGGAATATGGCTAAAATTTAGCCAATCTCTGGCACTAGAAAATTTTGAAATGATTAAAGGCCATTAATGAATACACACAATATGCGCTGGTATCTATTAAGTTAACAACAAGCCAACAGCTAAAAGTAATTTGCCCAATAATGAACTGAGTGACATAAAAATTATAAAGTAATATAATAAATACAATTAACTTTGTGATAGAAGTGCTGGTCATTCAGTAAAACATAAGTTTCCAAAATTCTGCTTAAGTTTATTTAGATAGTTTTTAATCGCCAAAAATAACACGGCTTTAATATATTTATTTGCTTAAGCAGCATCTGTAAACTTAATTCATTACCAGTTGTTTAATTGTTAAAAAACACGCCATGAAAAATATTATTATTATTGCTAGCATATCAATTATTGTCATCATCATATTTCTAACATCAATTATTATGGCAGTAAATAAAACAGAAGAACAAAAATACACCTTAATTTTAAAAGAAAAGGAATTTGAAATTAGGTTCTACCCTGCCACTCTTGTTGCTACCATTAAGTCTAGTGCAAAAAGTTATAAGGAGTTATCTGGTCCTGGTTTTAATAAACTGGCTAGTTATATTTTTGGAGGCAACGAAACAAAAAAAAGTATTTCAATGACTTCACCCGTGCACATGGATATTAACGATACGTTATCAAGCATGAGCTTTATTATGCCTTCGGCTTATAATGAAAGTAATCTCCCCAAACCAAACAATCCAGATGTGATCATAAAAAAAACATCCGATGAATATGTTGCTGCGCTGCGCTTTGGTGGTTATGCTTCTGACAAAGACTTGAAGTTTTATTCTCAAAAACTCGAGAATTTACTTAAAGAAAAAGGAATAACCACAATAGGTAATTATAGATTTTTGGGATACAACCCACCATTCCAGCCAATTGGCCGAAGAAATGAAATAATTGTTAGGATAAATTGGGAAAAGAAATAATCAGCTAACTATTCTGGCGCGAGTCTTCAGACTCGTGACCCCCACTCTGGTGCGAGCTATCTATCCAATCTGGCGCGAGTCTTCAGACTCGTGGCCTCTTTATAGTATCTAGTAACTCCCTTTATTTCACCCCTCAATACCCAATTAGGCAAAGTCTATACAAATTATTAATTTTGATGCCTTGATAGTTTTTCATTAAAGCTATCTTTTAAACTAATTGATAAATATTTAAGCAATTCATATGCAATTAAAAAATTACGCACTGGGCCAATGGACAGCAGGAGCCGAACAAGGACAATCGTTATACAATGCCATCACAGGCGAGGAAATTGCAACTGCAAGCAGCAAAGGTTTAGACTTTTCAGAAATGATGAATTACGCTCGTAAAACGGGCGGACCTGCGCTAAGAAAAATGACTTTTCAAGAAAGAGGCAGAATGTTGAAGGCTTTAGCGCTTCATTTACAAGAAAAAAAAGAACAATTTTATAAATTAAGTTGGGCAACAGGCGCCACCAGAAATGATAGTTGGGTGGATATTGAAGGCGGTATTGGTAACTTATTTTCTTATGCCAGCTTGCGCAGACAATTCCCTGATGAAACTTTTTGTTATGATGGCGATGTGGCCAAATTGAGCAAGGGTGGTACTTTTATTGGTCATCATATTTGTGTGCCTAAAGAAGGCGTGGCCATTCATATCAACGCCTTTAACTTCCCTGTATGGGGAATGTTAGAAAAAATAGCCGTAAACTTATTAGCTGGTGTGCCTGCTATTGTTAAACCTGCCACAGTTACTTCTTTTTTAACCGAAGCTGTGGTAAAAGAAATCGAAGCATCTGGTATACTGCCTGCAGGTGCTTTGCAATTGATTTGCGGAAGCGCCAATGGCATTTTAGATCATGTAATTAGTCAAGATATAGTAACCTTTACTGGCTCAGCAAGTACTGGTAAAAAATTAAAATCTCATCCAAGATTGATTGAAGAAGCGGTGCCTTTTAACATGGAAGCCGATTCTTTAAACTGTTGTGTGCTTGGTCCTGATGCACTTCCTGGAACTGCTGAGTTTGAAATTTTTATTAAGGAAGTACAGCGCGAAATGACCACCAAAGCGGGACAAAAATGTACTGCTGTGCGCAGAATCATTGTGCCACAAGCGCTGGTAGAAGATGTACAAATAGCCTTAGGCAAACGTTTAGCAAGTACCATCATTGGTGATCCAAATGTGGAAGGCGTGCGCATGGGCTCTTTAGCAGGCGCTGCACAATTAAAAGAAGTAACCGAAAAAGTGTTAGAACTGGCCAAAACCCAAGAAATAGTTTTTGGCGATTTAAATAATTTTGAAGTAAAAGGTGCCGATAAAAATAAGGGTTCCTTTATGTCGCCTATTTTATTTTTGAATAACTCACCTTTTAAAAATCAGGATTGCCATAACATTGAAGCCTTTGGCCCGGTAAGCACCATCATGCCTTATCAAAATATTGATGAAGCTATTGAATTGGCCAAAATGGGTAAAGGTTCTTTGGTTTGTTCTATTGTAACTGCCAACGATAAAATAGCGCGCGACTTTGTAATTGGCGCGGCTTGTATGCACGGTAGAATTTTAGTGTTGAATGCCGATTGTGCTAAAGAAAGTACTGGTCATGGCTCTCCAATGCCAATGTTAACGCATGGTGGACCAGGTAGAGCAGGCGGTGGCGAAGAAATGGGTGGCAAACGTGGAGTATATCACTATTTGCAACGTACCGCCATTCAGGGCTCGCCAACCACAATTTCAAAAATTATGGGACAGTACCAACAAGGCGCTAAATACATCGAAAAAGATATTCATCCTTTTAAAAGATATTTTGAAGAATTGGAAGTTGGCGAAACATTAATTACTGCCAAGCACACCGTACACGAGGCCGACATTGTAAATTTTGCGAATGTTAGTGGCGATAATTTTTATGCACACATGGATGCCACTTCTTTGGAAGGTACCATTTTTACTGGCCGTGTGGCGCATGGTTACTTTATTTTAAGCAAAGCAGCCGGTTTATTTGTGGATGCTAAAAAAGGTCCTGTTTTATTAAATTATGGATTGGATGAATGTAGATTTGTAAAACCAGTTTATCCTGGAGCCACTATTGGCGTGCGTTTTACCTGTAAAGAAAAAATTGATCAGGAAAAGAAAAATGCAGAAGACATAGCCAAAGGCATTGTAAAATGGTTGGTGGATGTATATGACGAAACTGGCGAAACAGTTGCTATTGCTACTATTTTAACGATGGTGAAAAAGAGGAATCAGGAGTAGATAATTAGTTTAAAAACGAAAAAAAGGCTGTAAGTTAAAAACCTACAGCCTTTTTCTATTCCTCGTAGCGGAGACGGGAGTCGAACCCGTGACCTCAGGGTTATGAATCCTGCGCTCTAACCATCTGAGCTACCCCGCCAAAAACATCAAAATAAATTTTCAATGCATTTAACTATATGTTTAAATCCTAAACCTATTGGTTTTCAGTATATAAACTTTTTAAAATGTAAAGAACTCTTTTTTTTGAGGGCGCAAATATAGGATTATTTATTATTCAAAAAATAGTTAGTTTATAAATGATGATTTTTTCTTTGTGTATATTTAACACTTTAATTTATATCTTAGCGGCAATAAAAAAACTATAATTAATGAATCAATTTTTACGAAAAAAAATAGTAGCCTCGCTCCTGCTCTTTACTGGCAGTATCAGCTATTTGATGGCGCAATCTATCAGCGGTAAAATTACCGACAGTAAAAAGGAAACTATTGTTGGCGCTGCCATCACCATTGAAGGCTCCACCAAAGGCGTGGCAAGCGACCTGGATGGGAACTATAAAATAACCGATCTTGAGGCAAAAAAATATGTAGTCATTATCTCAGGATTAGGCTTTGCCAAACAAAAGAAAACAGTCGATTTAACCACTCAAAAAGATCAAGTGCTTGATGTGGAGTTAGCTGATGATGCCTTACAACTCGATCAAGTGGTAGTGGTAGGTTATGGTTTAGAACAAAAAAGAGATGTTACAGGATCTATAAGTACCATTAAAGCCAAAGACATTAACAATACGGTGCAACCTAGTTTTGAACAAGCTATGCAAGGAAGAGCAGCGGGCGTGCAGGTTACAGCCGCCAGCGGAATGGCGGGCTCTCCAGTTAAAATAAATATCAGAGGATCAAATTCAATCAGTGCTGGAAGTCAACCATTATATGTAATTGATGGTATTCCAATTACGACTGGCGATTTTAGTCCTGGTAATTTGGGCAGTCGTACCAATGCCTTGGCAGATATTAACCCTGCTGATATTGAATCGATGGAAATATTAAAAGACGCTGCAGCTGCAGCTATATATGGTTCAAGAGGCGCAAACGGTGTGGTTTTAATTACTACTAAAAAAGGAAAAGCCGGTAAAACTAAATTTGATGTGGGCTATTCTTATGGTGTTTTATCGCCAACCAATGTATTGAAATATACCACCGCGCAAGAGTTATTAGACTTGCGTGATAAAGCCAATATTGAAATTAACGATAGTGCAGAATCTAAAAAGAATCAGGTGGGCTGGTGGAACAATCAAGCATTCACAAGAGCACAAGCCGATTCCTTTGTGGCAGCCACAGGTGGAAGTGATTGGATTAATGAAACATTAAGAAGAGGAACTTTACAACAAGCCAATTTATCGGCCAGTGGTGGTAACGAAAAAACAACTTTTTATATGGGCGGCACTTACCGCAAAGAAGAAGGTTTCTTAGTTGGGAATAGCTTTGAAAGAACCAACGGAAAAATTGCCATTGAAAATAAAGCATACGAAAATTTAACTATAGGTATTAATTCAAATTTAAGTTATAGCATCAACAATAGGGTGCCTACAGGTGGCGATGGTGGTTTTGGTTTAGCACAATTAAAAATGCCCTTTATTCCTATTTATAATAAAGATGGTAGTTACAACGATCCAAGAGGAAATCCTTTATGGCAACTTGAAAATAGAAAATTTTCAGCACGCGTATTCAGGGCTATCAGTGAGGCACATGCCGAATGGAAAATTACAAAAGGGCTTACATTTAGAAGTAGTTTTGGTACCGATTTCTTAAATCAGAACGAAGAAGAATTCAATTTTAGAAATGTTCAATCACTTGATACATCAGAGGTTTCAAGTGCCTGGGACAGAAGAACATCAGTACTCAACTGGACCAATAGTAATTACTTTAATTACAATTTTAAGCTCAAAGAAATACATGATTTTACGCTATTATTAGGAAACGAAACCCAACGCTCAAAAAGAAGTGGTGTAGGTTTGTATGGCGAAAAATTTCCTAATGATTATTTTACGCAACCAGGTGATGCAGCTATTAAAAGAGGCTATTCATACACTACGGGCTGGAGTTTTGCATCTTTCTTTGGCAGGGTAAACTATAAATTAAAAGACAAATATTTATTGAGTGCCAGTATGCGTTATGATGGTTCATCAAGATTTGGAGATAACAATAAATGGGGCGCATTTCCTGGTGTATCGGCAGGTTGGATATTAAGTGAAGAAGAGTTTATCAAAAAAATAAAAGTGATAAGCTTTTTAAAATTAAGAGCAAGCTATGGCCAAACAGGTAATGCTAATATTGGTGACTTTGCTTCCTTAGGCTATTACTCAAGTTCTGTAGGCTATAATGGAAACAGTGCCATTGTGCCAAACACATTATCAAACAACAATTTGAGATGGGAAAAATCGAACCAGGTAGATGTAAATTTAGACATTGCCTTCTTTAAAAATAGATTTGCAGCAGGTGTTAATTATTACTACAAAACATCTAATGATTTATTACTCAATATCAGTGTTCCAACGTCTTCGGGCTATTCAAACATATTACAAAACAAAGGAAAATTAGAAAATAAAGGCCTTGAAATTTCATTGAATACTAAAAATATTGAAGGTAAGTTTACCTGGTACACCGATTTTAATATTGCATTCAACCAAAATAAGGTAATTGATGTGGAAGGCCTACAACCCGATGCTTTTGATGCAGATGGAGGTGGTGAAGGTCGCGTAGTAGAAGGATATCCAGTTGGTCAGTTTTATGTAGTAGAATGGGCTGGTGTGCAACAACAAGAAGGCTCTATACAATTATGGAATAGCGATGGTTCGGCAAAAACAGATGCCAATGGCCAACCTGTTTATATAAACGTTCCTGCAGGTACCGAATTGTTTAAAGATAAAAACGGAAACATAATGACTTATGCTAACCCAACAGGTGGTGAATTTTATGGCGACAACCGTAAAGCGCTTGGTAACCCTATGCCAAAATTTATTGGTGGTATAACCAACACCTTCACATATAAAGGTTTTGAATTGAGCTTTATGTTTAATTTTGTGTATGGCAATTCTATTTATGACGATGCTGCCAAAACCCAAATTGGGAGCTTCAATAACATCAATCAAAGACCTGATATTTTGGGTGCTTACACGCAAGGTGCACCTTCAACAGAAATTCCAGCATTATATAACAATTCGGGAAGTGCAAATCCAAAAAGTGATTATGTAGCCATCAATAGTACAAGATGGCTTTACGATGCCTCTTATATGCGCTTAAGAAGTTTAACTTTCTCCTACTCATTTAAAGAAGAGTGGTGCAACAAAATTAAAATGAGTAACATCAAGTTATTTATTAATGGAGGTAATTTACTCACCTTTACTAAGTTTCCGGGTATGGACCCAGAGGTGTTAAGAAATATTGATCCAGATTCCGAAAAAGGAAACATTGCATTCGGTGGCCCTTATTTAGGAACACCACAAGCAAAAACAATTACTGCAGGTATTAATATTAAATTCTAAAAATCATGAAATATTTATATAAATATATTCTTTTGTCGCTGGCCTTTACCAGTCTTTTTTCTTGTAAGAAATTTTTAGACATCAAACCCGATCAGCAATTAATTAATGATAGTGCAATGACCACCGTGAAGGATTTGAGAGCTGTGCTTGATGGTGCTTATGATGGTTTACAAAGCGCTAGTGTTGCTGGAGGCAATATAACCGCTTTCTCTGATTTAATGGCCGATGATTTTGATGTGTTACCGAATCGACTAAGTAACTTCGGAACTTCTGAAATCTATAATGGTCAAACCTCAGTTCAAATTAATGCATTGAGAGATATGTGGAGACAAAATTATGGTGTAATCAACAGAGTGAATAATGTCATAAGAACCATTGATAAAGGAGCTATAACAGGTGCCGAATTCGATAATAATAAAAATAGATTCAAAGGTGAAAGTTTGTTTATTCGTGCCTATTGCCACTTTAATTTATTACAGCTATTTGCTTTGCCTTATGATGTAAATAATAAAGGAGGAAATGTTCAGGCTGGTATTGTAATTAGAACAGAGCCTACTTTAAATGGTCCCGAAGGATTATCTAAAGCCAGAGGTTCAGTGGAGGAATGCTATACCGCCATTATTAATGACCTAAATGAGGCTTACAATTTATTAAACGGTGCTGGTGCTCAAACTTCTGTAGATCGCGTATCAGCTATGGCAGCAAAGGCCATGTTAGCAAGAGTTAACTTTATTACAGGAAATTATTCCGCAGCAGTGGATGCAGCAAATGCAGTAATTAATAGCAATAATTTTAAATTGGCTAATGAAGATGGTAAAGATTCTACTAAAATTGTAAAAATATATGTCACTACCGGAAACAGTGTTGTCAATTACAATGGAAAACCTGAAGTAATATGGCAGTTAGTAAATACGAGTGAAGATAACAGCGGTAGTTTGTTTGGCTATTATTCAACCAACTCATATATGCGCATTAAAAATGATATTATTAACTCAATAGATACACTTGATGATAGAATTGTTCGCAACACTTCTGGTGGAACGGTGTCAGGGCAATCAACCTTATCAGAATTTTTTAGCAGCGACCTTTGGTATGTTTCTAAATATAATAAAGTAACAGGAGTAAATTTTAATTCCAATGTCATTTTGTTGCGTTTATCAGAAATGTATTTAATAAAAGCTGAGGCTGCTGCCTTGGCTGCTAATGCTGTAAGTTCAGAGGCACTTGATGCTTTCAATAAATTAAAATTGAGAAATTATGGCATTGGAAGTTATGTAGCAGAAAGCACCACTGATGTAAACGAATTTTTAAACAAAATTAGATTTGACAGAAGAATAGAACTAATGGGAGAAAATGGTGATAGATACGCGCAGTTAAAGCGTTTAAAATTACCTTTAAGAGATGGAACAACCAATTATGCAAAATACTTATTTAAGATTCCTCAGGAAGAAATGGCGAGCAATGATTTAATAGAGCAAAATCCATAAAATAATTAAAAAATAATCAAAAAAGAGTCCTTCAATAATGTTGGACTCTTTTTTTTTAACTAAATTTAATTGATGACCTAAAACTGTCAAAAGGTATATTATACAAGACTTTTAGTATTGTTTTGATAAATTCAATCGTGCTTTTTTAGCTATAAAAAAAGAAAATAATTGAAAATAAATTAGGCTGTTAATTTTTAATTTGTAGATTTGAGAAAACCATTTTTGACTAAAATATAATCAATTTAATACTATATCACATGAGCAAAGAAGTTAAAGAACCAAAAGAAACCAAGGAAGATAAAAGCCTTAAAGAGCAAAACAAAGAAAAATTAAAAGCACTTCAAGTCACTATCGATAAAATTGAGAAGACTTATGGAAAAGGCGCCATCATGAAAATGGGCGATACCCCTATTGAAGAAATAGAGGTTATCTCCACAGGTTCTGTTGGATTAGATGCCGCACTTGGTGTGGGGGGCTTTCCAAAAGGAAGAGTCATTGAAATATATGGTCCTGAATCGTCAGGTAAAACCACGCTTGCCATCCATGCGATTGCAGAAGCACAAAAGTCGGGCGGCATTGCTGCATTTATTGATGCAGAACATGCTTTTGATCGTTCATATGCACAAAAATTAGGTGTTGATACCGAAAACTTATTAATATCTCAACCCGATAATGGGGAACAAGCATTAGAAATTACTGAAAATTTAATTCGTTCGGGCGCAATAGATATTATTGTAATTGACTCCGTAGCTGCCTTAACTCCAAAAAGTGAAATTGAAGGCGAAATGGGCGATAGTAAAATGGGCTTACAAGCGCGTTTAATGTCTCAAGCATTGCGTAAATTAACTGGCACCATCAACAAAACAAATTGCTGCTGCATTTTCATTAATCAGTTGCGTGAAAAAATTGGGGTCATGTTTGGTAATCCAGAAACCACCACTGGTGGAAATGCCTTAAAATTCTATGCTTCTGTACGTTTAGATATTCGCAGAACAGGACAATTGAAAGATGGTGATTCGGTGTTTGGAAATCGTGTAAAAGTAAAAGTGATTAAAAATAAGGTAGCGCCTCCTTTCAGAATTGCTGAATTTGATATCCTTTACGGAGAAGGCATCAGCAAAATTGGTGAAATCATTGATATTGGTGTTGACTTAAATATCATTAAGAAAAGTGGTTCTTGGTTCAGTTATGCCGATACTAAGTTAGGGCAAGGCAGAGATTCTGTGAAACAAATTTTAGCAGACAATCCAGATTTGGCCGATGAAATTGAAAACAAAGTACGTGCAGAAATGTCTAAACCAGTGGCATAAGCAACAAATTAATTATAAAATGCATCCTTTATTTACTAAGGATGCATTTTTTTTGTGCATTATTCTTAAAAAAAATGAATTTCTTTGCAGGTATGATTAAACACATTATTGTAATATTTTTAGTACTTTTTGGTATGGCCGCGTGCCAAACAAAAAATGAAGAAAAAGCCAAGGTTGATTTACCTAAAGATACCACTTTGGAATTGTTAAATGCACGCATCAATGGCAATCCTAAAAATCCAGCACTGTATGCCAAGCGTGCCGAATTGTGGCTCAATAAAGGCAAAAGCAAATTGGCTTATGACGATATTTTATATGCTGTAAATTTAGATTCTAACAATTACGATTATCAATTTAGGTTTTCAGAAATATCATTTTTGGTAGGCAAATCGAGGCAAACAAAACAAGCTTTAGAAAAATGCTTACAACTAAAACCAGACGATGCCAATGCAAGATTAAAGCTGGCCGAATTATATATTTATGTAAAAGAATATAAAAAGGCATTAGCCCTTTTAAAGGAAGTAACAGATGTAGATAAGCTCAATGCCAAAGCCTATTTTTTGAAGGGTTTAAGTTTTAAACTGGCGGGCGATACAGCTTTAGCCATTAGCAATTATCAGCGCTCAGTGGAGTTAGATCAAGAGTATTACCATGCATACATGCAATTGGGCGTATTGTATGGGGCCAAACACAATCCAGTGGCTTTAGATTATTATAACAATGCCTTAAATTTAAATCCACAAAGTACGGAAGCGCTTTATGCCAAATCATTGTTTTATCAGGATCATGGAGATATAAAATCGGCTGTAGCGGGCTACAACATGCTATTGCAGATGGACAGCACCAATTATTTTACCTATTACAATTTAGGCTATATCTCCTTTAATGTAGAAAAAGATTACCGCAAAGCCACCGTCATGTTTAGCAAGGCCTTAAATTTTAACCCAGCTTATGCCGAAGCCTACTACATGCGTGGCCTAAGCTTTGAGCAGTTAGGAGAATACGCCAAAAGCATCAGAGATTATACCGAAGCCATAAAAACCGCCCCAGGTTATGAATTGGCTGTTGTTGGTTTAGATAGGGTTGAGAAGAAGTAAAAGAAGTTGGAAAGTTAAAAGTTGAAAGTTAAAAGTTGAAAGTTAAAAGTTAAAAGTTG
>JBILPB010000230.1:0-3645 GCA_044374175.1 Bacteroidia bacterium
AATTTGGGCTGAAGTCCAATCTTGGCAAGCACCTGGAATTTCTACTGCGTAATTTCCACTTTGATTCACTGTAATAGTTTGTGTGGTTTCTCCATTGCTCCATAAATAAGAATTTGCAGAACTAGAAGTAAGTGTTACTGAACCACCTTGACAAAAAGTTGTTTCGCCAACATTTAAAACTGTTGGTGTTTCATCAGGACTTAAAGCCACATTAATATAAGGTGAAACATTTGTACATCCATTAGCATCTGCCACTTGAACACTGTAAGCACCAGTAGCACTCACTGTTAAATTTTGAGTTTGCGTTCCTTCATTCCATAAGTAAGAAGTAAAACCACCAGCAGCTGAAAGTGTTGAGTTTGGTGAACCTGGACATATTACAGTTTGACCACCAACAATATTACCTGTGATAGCACAAGTACCTTCTTTTACGGTTACAAATTGGTCAACAGCTAAATTGGTAAGTGTTGTTGTTATTCCACTAGGGAACCAAACCACTGCTGAGTCAACAGTGTTGTTGAAACCTGTTCCGAAATGACATAAAGTAGAATTTACTGGGCCATAACTTTCGCCCGCTCTTACTTCACGCATTTGAACACCCCATGGACCGTAAATAGAAACACGTGCCCCAACTGCACCTGGGTTACTAACCGTACCTTCTAATTGAAAATTGATAAAATGATTGCCATTATTTGTTGTGTTTAAATACATCACATCATCGGTTGCACTTGGTGTGTTGTAGATGTTACCATAGCTTGTGTATAAATCTATTTTACCATCATGATTTAAATCTCCTGTTGCAAAACTTAACATCCCAGTTGCCACAAAATTACCACCAAAAGGCACATTCGTAAATGTTTTGTTACCGTTGTTACGATATAAAACAGCATTGTCGCCAGTAACTAAAATATCTACAAAACCATCATTATCAAAGTCTTCGAAAATAGATTCCATTGGCATACCACCCGCACCTGTTGTAGTAAAACCTGTAGTAGAAGTAATATCTACATAGTTAACACCTGTTTGATGCTCTAATATTTGGCTTACGAAATCATGATTAGCTAACATTAAATCAAAATCGCCATCATTATCCATATCACCGAAGCTTCCTGTCCATGATTGCCATTTTACCATTAATCCATAAGGATCGGCTTTTTCAGTAAATTTACCTGTTCCATCATTAACAAACATTCTATTCCACCTTCTTAAATCATTAGGATCAGAAGTACTTTGACGACAATGAGGCACATATAAATCTAAATCTTTATCATTATCAAAATCGGTCCAAACACTACCATAATTACCCGAATCTGCAGGATCGCCACCATAATTGATGGTAGGATTAATTACAAAATTCAATATAACACTTGGATTTACACACCAAACTGTTAATGTTCCTGAACCAACAGTATTGGTTACTTCCACAACCATTGCACCAGTGGCGTTGTTGTAACTTGTTACAGTTCCTTCCATATATTGTTCACCCGAAAAACCAATGTACATGTGCTGACCAGCAGTATAGCCTAAACCAGCTTGAACTGTTAGTGATTTTGACCCAACACCAATTGTTAATGAATTAGTTGATTTTCCTAACAAAACAAGATTTCCTGTTCCATCATTTAAGTACAAATGAGATGGTGCATTGTCATCGCAAGCAAAAATATCTAACCATCCATCGTTATTTGCATCTACTAAGGTAATGTTTTGCCATAAATAGCTTAGGGCTAATGTAACAACATTTGTGGTTATAACACCTGCATTTTCATAAACATAAATTACTCTTCCCTGGCCGCTTGGTCCGTATACAATATCTTTCCAACCGTTGTGGTCAAAATCGCCCACACACATTCCCCAGGCATTTGTTGTTCCATTTGGAGTAGCAAGAAAATGACTGGTGAATGTTCCATCAGGATTTTGAAGTTCAACAACAGCATCACTGCTTTGATCTAAAAGCACAAGATCATCTAGGCCGTCATTGTTCATGTCCACTACCGACACACAGTTTCCACTGTGATACACGCCATCCATTTTGGCATTGGCATTGGTAAATGACAACTGTGCATGTGCATTAAAGTAACCAAAAACAACTGTTGATGCCAACAAAATAAATTGTTTGGTAAAGTTTATTTTCATGTAAGAAGAATTAAAATGAATAATTATAAAATGATTAAGGAGCGAATGTAATTGCTTTTTGATTGATTTCCAAATTATTCAAAATAAACTATTTAATCAATTTATAAACTCGCAAGCAGTAGGATTACTATTTAAGTTTAACCTTATTTTAATTTATATCAATTTGAATTTTATAACGACAAAAATTATGATTCCACAACCATGTTTGAAAGCTTAAAAGGCTATGTTCTTTGCAGTTGACATGACAGGAGGAAAATTCAACACGATTTTTGAGAAATTATAATTGAGCAAAAATTAAATCCTCTAAACAAATTGATATGAATAGGGTTTACCCATGTAAGTTTCTAACCTGGAATATCAGCAAAATAATAAACGTTAAAATGCCTTTTTATCTGTGCAATTTTTTTAGTATGATAAAACAAAAACAACTGATAATTATTCATTAGTTCGTGTACTTAATTTCTTGTTTTTCGTATAAAGGAAAATGGATTATATAGAAACAATTTTAAATATTAAACATAATTAAACCACATGAAAATTATTATTCTTACCATTATAGCCATTATGGCTATAGCACAAGTTTTTATTTCAAAAAGCAGCTCCCAAATTGAGCAGCGTAAATATCAGGTGATTAAGAAATTTGATAAATTTGAGATTAGAAAGTATGAAGCCGCCTTATTTTCGAGTGTTAAATTAGGTAAAAAAGGCTATAGCGAAAGTTCGAGTGAAGGGTTTAGAATTTTAGCTGGCTATATTTTTGGAGATAACGAAAAAAAGGAAAAAATTTCGATGACTTCGCCTGTCACAATGGAATTAGGAGACACGTCTAAAATGATGTTTATGGTACCAAAATCGCATGATTTAGAAAGCCTGCCCCATCCTAAAAACAATAACATCGTTTTTGAGAAACAGGAAGAAAAGTATTTTGCAGCCATACGTTTTGGAGGCTGGGCCAATGATAAAAAAATTGAGCAGTACAAATCTATTTTAAAAGCAGCATTAACGAAAGAAAATATAGCTTACAAAAATAGGTTCGCTTATTTGGGCTACAACCCTCCTTACGAATTTATTAACAGGAGAAACGAAGTGATTGTTGAATTGCTTAATTATAAATAATACGCAACTCTATTTTATATTAAGTGGCTTATCAATTTATAAGCACCTTTTTTACTTCAACCTGGTTATTAGTTCCAACAACAGTTAAAAAATAAATTCCTTTTTCTAGTTTTTCCAGGTTTAAAGTTGTTTGGATATTGTTAGGATTTTCAATCCATAAGCTTTTCCCATCAATAGCTGTTAGAGTTATTTGTTTCATTAAATAGTTACTTTTTACAATAAAAATTCCTTCGCTAGGGTTAGGATAAACAAATGCTTGCTGATTTGAATTAATTTCTGCCATAGTTGCAACAGGACTCAAACGCATGGATCTTGCACTTTTACAATTTTCAAAGTTTCTCATAAGGTCAAAATACATTCCATCTTCAAAGGCCAATGTAACAGCGCTTACAACAG
>JBILPB010000096.1:0-13654 GCA_044374175.1 Bacteroidia bacterium
CTTGTCATAATCCATGGCCAAAGCTTTGCTGTAAGTAGCCACCGCATCAGCAAATTTCTTCTCCCCTAATTTTACATCACCTTCTGCAATTATTTTATCAAAGGTGTCTTTTGATTTTCCATTTTGACCTGTCTTAATTTTGGCTTCAGCTTTCGGATTATCAAAGCTCATTGCTAATGCTTTCTGATATTCTTTTACGGCATTATCGTATTGTTTTTGTTCGAATAAATCATCTCCCGCTTTTAAGAAACCATCAAACTCAGTTTGCTTGCAGTTCTTAATTTTAGCTTCTGCTGCGGGTTTATCATAATCTATAGCCAAGGCTTTGCTGTATGTAGCCACTGCATCGGCATATTTTTTCTCAGCCAACTTTGCATCACCCTCTGCTATAATTTTATCGAAAGTATCTTTAACTTTTGCTGCTTGTGCCGTCTTGATTTTGCTTTCTGCGGTTGCATTTTCAAAATTCATCGCCAAGCCTTTGTTGTATTCTTTTACTGCGTCATCAAATTTCTTTTCTCCAATTTTTGAATCCCCGGCAGCAATGTAACTATCAAATTCAGCTTTTTTCTTAGCCAACAAGACATCATTTTTAAAATTTTGTGCTGTTTTTATTTTGTTTTCGGCAGTGGCATTTTCAAAGCCCATGGCCAATCCTTTGTTGTATTCTTTTACAGCATCATCATATTTTTTTAAACCAACCAAAACATCGCCATCGGCAATATATTTATCAAATTCGTCTTTCTTTTTCTGGTACTTTGCATTTTCTGTTCTTTCTGTAGCTTTAGGATTATCGAAATTCATTAAAAATGCTTTGTTGTATTGACTTACAGCATCATCAAACTTTTTACCAGATAATAAATTGTTCCCCTCGCTAATATACTTATCGAATTCTGCCTGCTTTTTTGCCGTTTCATCAGCATCTTTCGCTTCTTTTGCGGCTTTAATCTTCGCATTACAAGTATTTTTATCGATATTCATGTTTAATGCTTTGGTGTATGTAAACACAGCATCATCGAATTTCTTTGCAGCCAAACTGGCATCACCTTCAGCCAATAGTTTATTAAATTCCGCATTTTGCTTTGCTTTGAGCACAGCATCTGCAGATTCTTTTTGTTTTTTTACGTCTAATGCCTTAGAAAGCACTTCAACTTTAGTCTTTATAGATTTAGTGTATTCTTTGTCGTAGTCGAAATTTTTTTGTTCAGGATCAAAGTATATCTTACCAATAGGCTGGTCAAGAATTGAAACATCCAAATCGGGCACTATTTCAAACAAATATACTTTGGCTCCTCTGTAATTAAATACCGCAGTTTTATCGGATAATTCTTTTGGGACATTTTTAGTATTAATATTTAGTTTTTTTGAGGTAAATCCATTTTTTGAAAATACCAAAGTAAATTCATCGTCTTGTGGCACTTTAAATAAAAATGTACCTGAAGCTGTTGTTCTCACTTTGTTGATTTCTGTTTTATCTTTTAATAAAACGATGAGTACATCTTGCATCTCTTGGCTGGTGTTATCATCAACAACTTTTCCTCCAAATTCTAAAACCCACTTATCGTTTGTTTGAGCATTTAAATTAGCAGATAAAAGAAATCCGATTAAAATTAATAGATATCTATTTTTAAATTTCAGGAAATAAACAATCTGATTGATAGTAAAATTCACAACTTTAGTTTTTTAAATTTCTAGTTTCATTTTTAAACATTGACTCAGTAATGTCTTTGTTATTTTTTTTATAAAAAACCCCCCATTTATACATTATTTTTTTATACTCAGTTGCCTGACCATTTTTGATATATATAATCCTATTTATTTTGCAATTCCCTGTTGTTAACTCTTCAACAGTGACCCCTTCAGGATATCTTTTGAGTAGAGAGTCAGTGGCAACACCAGTTGCTAATTTCTCATCGATAGCTGGCCCTTCACTTGAAAATGATTTGCGTTTTTTAGGTTGATTGGTGCTTTCAGTTTCGTTATTAGTGCTACCATTTCTAGCCTCCATTGCTCTCCTTTGTGCTTCCAGTTGTTTTTGCATTTTAGCGGCCATTTCCTGTTCATTTTCCTTTCTAAACTTTTCAATAGCAGCAGAATTTTCGCGCATTTTATCTCTTACTTGCTTACGCTTAAGCGCTGCTTCTTCTTCTCTTGCTATTCTTGCCTTTTCTGCTTCTTCCAAAGCTTTATAACGAAGTTCTTCGTTGGCAATTTTTTTAGATTCCGCTTCAGCCGCTGCTCTGCTTTTTGGAGTTTCAACATTGCTTACAGGAGGAATTTCTTTTTTAGTATATTGTTTATATTCTGAATTGGCAGTTTTACCTGCTGATTCATTTTTTCTTTTGGTTGTTTCTTCTTGATTCTTTTTAGCTATTGATAATTCAGCTTCTTTTAATTTTAAAAGTTTTGCCTCTCTATCCTTTGCGGCTTGTTCTTCAATAGCCTTCTTTTGGGTGGTATAATTTTGAGATTTTTCCTGATCTAACTTGGCTCTTTCATCCCTTTCTTTCTGAAGCCTTAGTTTTTCTTGCTCAAGAGCAAAGGACTTTTCATCGCTAATTCTTTTCTTTTCTGCGAGTTCGCTAGCTAATTTTTCGTTGGCCAAACGATTCTCTTCCTCTATTTTTGCTTTACGAACTGCTAAAGCCTCAGTTTCGTTTTTCTTAGCCAATTCAATTTCCTGCTGCTCAAGGCGTTTTTTTAACTCAAGTTCATCGACTTTTTCCTTAGCTATGCGCTCTTCTTCTTTCTTTAGTTTTTCAAATTCTAACTCCTTTAAACGATTAGATTCTTCAATTTCCGCTTGCTTAATCATTGCTAGTTCCTTTTCTGCTTGCTTTAAGGAGTCTTTGGTAAATTGATTTTTTGCAAGAAGTGCATCAGCTATTCGCTGTTTTTCGGCAGTTTCAGCAGCAATTGCAGCTGCAATTGCTTCTTGTTCTTCCTTTAATTTTGCCTCCAATTCTGCTTTTTGTTTTGCTTCTTCCTCTGCTTTGGCCTTGCTTTCAGCTAAGAGCTTTAGTCTTTCTTCTTCTGCTAATCGCGCTTTTTCATCTAATTCGGCTTTTTCTTTTTCCTTAGCAATGCGCATAGTTTCAAGCTCTGCTTGCCTTTGAGCTTCAATTTCAGCTTTAATTCGGGCTTCTTCCTGTTCTTTAGCCAGTTTTTCTGCTTCTATCTTAAGACGGTTTTCCTCTTCTTTCTGAAATCTAATTGCCTCTTCTTCTGCCTTTTCCTTTGCAATTGCTTGTTTTTGCAATTCAAGTTCGGCCAAACGTTTATCTTCTTCTTCCTTTTTTAATCTAGCCTCTTCTAATTCTTTTGCTTTGGTTTCTGCAATCATTTTTTGACGCTCTTCCTCCAATAGTCGAGCTTTGCTTTCAGCTTCCGCCTTTTCTTTTTCTTTGGCAATGCGCATTAATTCCAGTTCTGCCTGCTTTTGCGCTTCAATTTCGGCTTTAAGACTTGCTTCTTCTTGCTCTTTAGCTAATTTTTCTGCCTCAATTTTTAGACGATTTTCTTCTTCTTTTTGAAGTCTTGCAGCTTCTTGCTCTGCTTTTTCCTTTGCTATTGCTTGCTTTTGAGCTTCAATCTCAGCTAATATTTTTTGTTCTTTTTCAAGTTTTGCTATGGCTTCAGCTTCTTCTTTGGCTTTTTTCTCAGCTATCATCTTCAATTTTTCCTCTTCTGCAAGCCTTTCCTTTTCGGCTGCTTCTGCTTTTGCCTGCTCCTTAGCAAGGCGCATAGCTTCCAATTCTGCCAATTTTTGCGCTTCGGCTTCTGCTTTTAATCTCTCTTTTTCATCTTCTTTAGCCTTTTTTTCAGCTGCAATT
Source organism: Bacteroidia bacterium (assembly GCA_044374175.1). Lineage (GTDB taxonomy): Bacteria > Bacteroidota > Bacteroidia > UBA4408 > UBA4408 > CAIKXD01. The sequence continues at coordinate 3,834 of JBILPB010000096.1, forward strand.
CGTTGTTTATCTTCTTCAATTTGTTTTGCTTTAAGTTCTGCTTGCTCTTGAGCAAGTTTTTTGGCATCTTCAATTGCTTTTAATCTGGCTTCTTCTTCAGCCCTCTTTTTGGCTTCTTCTTCTTCTTTTTTACGAGCAAGTTCATCAGCTTTGGCTTTTTTTTCTGCCTCCAATCTTAGTTTTTCTTCTTCAGCTGCTTTTTTCTTTGCCTCTGCTTCAGCTAATGCAGCTAGTTTTTTTTGCTCTTCGGCTATTTTTTTGGCTTCTAATTCTGCTTTTATCCTTGCTTCATCTTCTGCTTTCTTTTTTGCTAACTCCTCGGCCTTCGCTTTTTTTTCAGCTTCCAACCTCAATGCTTCTTCTTCTGATGCCTTTTTTCTGGCCTCTGCCTCGGCAAGTGCAGCCGCCTTGGCAGCTTCAAGTGTCTTTTGTTTTTCTTCCGCTAATTTTCTGAGTCGTTCCTTCTCCTCCTCTTGTGCTTTTCTCTTAATTTCTTCTTCTTCCTTCTTTTTCGCTTCTGCCTCGGCAAGTGCCTTTTTTCTTTGTTCTTCAGTTTGCAATTTTTCAAGTCTTGCTTTTTCAGCTGCTTCCTCTTTTTTGCGTGCTTTTTCTTCTAACAATTTAATTTCATATTCTTTCTGCATGTCTTCCACACGCTTTTTAATTGTTTTGTAATATTCAGGATCAAATCCAAATTCTTGGGTTGATTTTACATAAAATATACGAACTACAGGCTCATCCATAACTGTATTGTCAATTCCTGGAAAATCGCGCAGCATAGATAGGTTAGCCCTGTAGGTAAACAAGCCTTCGACCACCGCTTTAGGTGGAACATTTTCGGTATTTACCTCTACAATTTTAGTGAGGTAACTACTCTTAGAGAATGACAGCGTGTAGTCTTCATCTGAATCTAAATTGAATTCATAGAGCCCAGTTTCGGTAGTTACTTTTCTTTCAACTTCTTTATTCCCTTGCTTCAGTACTATAGTTACTCCGCCTAATTTCAAATTATCTTCATCATAAACCACCCCCTTTAATTCGAGATGCCACTGAACCTGTGCAGACACAGATAAAGAAAAACAACTCAGCAAAACAATCAAACTTTTTAAAAGGTTTGATTGTAATTTATATATTAACATTAACCGTTTATTTCAATTTTACCCTGATTTTTTATTTAAAACCAAAAGGTAACAAATGTAATTTATTTAAAATAATTTCAAGCTATAATTTATAGTTTTAACTAACATTTCTTTTTTTGATAAAAACAAAAAGACCAACTCAACTTATTTACTTCTCCTTAAAATATAATTTTTTACCGCTAAAAACGCACATATTGCTTGATGCAAAAACTTCTATTATTCCATAATATCTTTTCTTTTTATAACAAAAAAATCAATCAATACCCCACTAATACATTAATAACCAGGCTTGATCATTATTACGTTTTGAAAACTGAATTTCTTTAGTTTCTATTTTTTTTAACATCCCTAATCATTTTATAGCTTTTTTTGTTGTACTTTGCTATACATTCTTTTTTATGCACTACAGCTCGTTACAAGAAGCAATTATTGATTTAGAAAAACACGGACATCTTTTGAGGATTAAAGAGGAAGTGGACCCAAATTTGATGATGTCGTCAATCCATCTGAGGGTTCACCAAGCAGGTGGTCCAGCCCTTTTGTTTGAAAATGTAAAAGGCTCACCATTTAAGGCAGTAAGTAATCTTTTTGGCACTTTGGAACGCAGTAGATTCATGTTTCGCAAAACACTGCAAGTGGTTGAATCATTAGTAAAAATTAAAATTGATCCAGTTGATGCTTTAAAGAAACCATTCAGTTTAATCAAATTAGTGCCTGGAGCCTTATCCGCAGTTCCAATGAAAAGCAATTTTTCACCAGTAAAATTTGGAACAACAACTATTGATAAACTTCCACAAATTTTGCATTGGCCCGATGATGGTGGTGCTTTTGTAACTTTGCCTCAAGTTTACACCGAAGATATTGATTATCCTGGTGTTGCCAAAAGTAACCTTGGCATGTATCGCATTCAATTGAGTGGCAATGAATATCTACAAAATAAAGAAATTGGATTGCATTATCAACTGCACAGAGGAATTGGCGTGCATCAGAGTAAAAGTGAATCAAAAAAACAAGCACTTAAAGTTAGCATTTTTATTGGAGGTCCGCCTTCTCACAGCTTTGCAGCGGTTATGCCATTACCTGAAGGCCTCAGTGAACTTAATTTTGCGGGTGCTTTAGGTGGAAGAAGATTTAGATATTCTTACGATGAAAATCATAATCTATTAAGTAATGATGCTGATTTTGTGATTACGGGTGAAGTGATGCCAGGAGCTGTGAAGCCAGAAGGTCCATTTGGCGACCATTTAGGTTATTACAGTTTAAAGCACCTTTTTCCCCTCATGAAAGTCAACAAAGTATATCATAAAAAAAATGCAATATGGGCTTTTACGGTTGTTGGCAGACCACCTCAAGAGGACACCGCCTTTGGGCAATTGATACATGAAATTACAGGGCCGGTAGTACCGAATTCAATACCAGGTTTGCATGATGTGCATGCTGTTGACGCAGCTGGTGTTCACCCACTTTTATTAGCTGTTGGAAGTGAGCGTTATACGCCATACATCAGTGAAAGAAAACCTCAAGAAATTCTTACCATTGCCAATCATATTCTTGGTTTTGGACAAATGTCATTGGCCAAGTATTTATTTATTGTTGCAAAAGAAGATAATCCACATATCAATATTCATCATGTAAAAGAGTATTTTATACATGTTTTTGAACGCATAGATTGGAAGCGGGATCTCCATTTTCAAACCAATACAAGTATAGATACGCTTGATTATAGTGGTGAATCTATAAATAGTGGTTCAAAAGTAGTGATTGCCGCAGCAGGACCTAAATTAAGAAATTTAATTTCGAGCATCCCCGCCCAAATAAAATTACCTGATGGTTTTGACAATGTAAAATTACCCATGCCAGGTGTACTAAGCATTACAGCCACAGCATTCAGTAATTATGAAATGGCCGCCAAAGAAATAAACGAACTGTGTAATGCTCTTCAAAGTCAAGATTTAAATGAAGTGGCACTAATTGTACTGTGCGATAACAGTGACTTTTGTGCACAAAACATCAACAACTTTGTATGGACAACTTTTACGAAGAGCAATCCATCGCATGACATTTATGGTGTTAATAGTTTTACGAAATTTAAGCACTGGGGCTGCCATGGTCCCTTAATTATTGATGCACGTAAAAAGCCATTTCATGCGCCCGATTTAATTTTGAATCCTGCCACAGAAAAAAAAGTGGATGAATTGTTCAGTAAAGGGCATTCGTTACATGGATTTGGTTAATATTTTAATCTTACAATAATTTGGGCAATAACTTAGCTTTTGGAGCTTATCAATAAACATTTAATCATCTTTATTAACTTAACAAATTTCTTAGTTTTATAAAGTTAGGTCAGGCTATTGAGCGCATGGGGAGCATGTTATTGAAAATGATTTATATCTTATGATAACTGTCAAATTGTAATTAAACTGATACAAATAATATTTTTGAATACATTAATTATTTTAATATGGTATAATTTTGCATTTTCAACCTTATTTTATTCTTTATTTTTAATGAGAATCAAAGTCTTGGCACACAAAAATACGATAAAATATACTTTCTTATCTTTGCCCTAAATTTAACCTTATGCTGAATAACCAAGAGATTGAAAAGATTAAAGCATTGCTATCAGATAAAAAGAAAATTGTAATTACTACGCATTACAATCCAGATGGCGATGCCATGGGTTCTAGCTTAGGACTTTATCATTATTTAAAATCAAAAAAACATACTGTTACGGTAATTACTCCAAATATTTGGCCTTCCTTTTTAGATTGGATGCCCGGAGTAGATCATTGTTTGGCAGGTGATCATCATCTTAAAAAAGCCAGTCGGTTGTTGGAAGAAGCTGATATTATTTTTAGTTTAGATTACAATTCATTAAAAAGAACAAATGATTTGGCAGACTTGATTGGTAATGCCAAAGGTATAAAGATCATGATTGATCATCACATACAGCCAGATGGATATGCCGATTTCACCTATAGTGACATTGCAGCCAGTTCTACCTGTGAAATGATTTATGAATTTATTAAAGCGCTGGAAGAAAAAGTGAGTATCAGTAAAGAATGTGCTGAGTGTTTGTATACAGGTATTATGACTGACACAGGCTCTTTTAAGTACAGTTCAACCACATCAAAAACGCATCTTGTGGTGGCAGATTTAATTGAGCAAGGTGCAAAAAACACTTACATTCATCATAAACTATTTGATACAAATACATACGAGCGTATGCGATTGCTTGGCTTTTGCTTAAGCGAAAAACTCACTATGTTGAATGATTATCATACGGCATTTATAGCCCTGACCTCTGCTGAATTAGAAAGTTTTAATTACAAAAAAGGTGATACAGAAGGCATTGTAAATTATGCCTTATCGATTGGCGAAATAAATTTTTCTGCCATCTTTATTGAAAGAGATGAAGAAATAAAAATTTCGTTTAGATCTAAGGGAAGTTTTGATGTAAATAGTTTTGCACGCAATCATTTTGAAGGTGGCGGACATCACAACGCTGCAGGCGGAAAAGGTGCTGAAACTATGGATGAAACCATCATGAAATTTATTCAACTTTTACCACAATATAAACAAGCATTGTTATTGCATGAATAAGTATTTTCTAATTATTTTTTACTTATTGATGGTAAGTTGTGCAGATAAAAAACCTTCACAAGAAGCTATTGTGGTGAATAAAAATTATGCTGAACCACTCATCAACGTTAATAAAAAACTTATTGAAAAAGACAGTAGAGATATTGACAATTGGCTTAAACGACATCAGGTAACAGCAGAAAATACAGGAACAGGTTTACGATTTGCTACCCTAAAAAAAGGCAATGGTAATTTAGCAAGGCTGGGACAATTGGCCACAATTAATTATAAATTAAGTTTATTGGATGGCACTTTATGTTATGATTCAAAAAAGTCGGGACCAGAAACTTTTTTAATAGGACAAGATCATGTGGAGAGCGGCTTGCATGAAGGAATTCAAAAAATGCATGTAGGTGACAAATGTTTACTAATTATGCCCCCACATTTAGCGCACGGTTTGCTGGGCGATGATAAAAAAATTCCTCCATTGAGCTGCATTGTATACGAGGTAGAGTTATTACAAATTAAAGATGCCCAATAATGTTATATTTGAAACATCTTTTAATTAAATCTGGGTTTATTTTTATGCTGTTACTGATGTTTGCATGTGGCAACAATGCTACTAAAGAATTTACAGAAATTAGTGCAAATGCTCAACTAAAAATAATTAGTTTTAATACCAACTCAAATCATATTACAGAAGGCGATTTACTTGAATTTACAAGTCTTTCTTTAAAAAACAATCACGACACTTTAATTCAAGATAGCACAAAATTAAATGAGCTTTTTAATGATACCATTACTTATCATGCTAAAGATAAAAGTGATTTAATGAAAGTGTTAGAAGAACTGCAAGAAGGCGATAGTTGCTTAGCCCTTTTTTATGGCAATTCAGAAGCTAAGGATAGAATTTCAAAATTAAATCAATTATCACTAAAAGATACTATTTTTACTTATATTAAACTAAAACGAATTTATAAAGGAGAAGAGAAAACCGCTTATCAACTTGAGGAAAATGCCATTGCGCGGTATATTACCTTTAGTAAACATAGTTGGACCGCCTCTGAGAATGGTATTTTTTATCGCATAATTAAAACTTCTAATCATGAGAAATTAGTTTACAATGACCCCATAAAACTGTTGTACAAAGGCTATTTTTTAAACAAGCAAGTTTTTGATAATTATGCCGAAATTAATCCATATTTTGAGCATAATGTTGGCACACAAAACCAATTAATTAAAGGGATGGAAATGGCTATTAAGTATATGAGTTACGGCTCAGAAGGGGAATTCATTTTTCCGTCATCATTCGCATTTGGTAGTTTGGGGAGTTCTACAGGCATCGTTACCGCCTACAAACCTGTGCTTTACAGGATTAAAATTTTAGAAAAGGAACCTTTATAAAAAAAGGTCCAAATCGCCTAAACCTTGTCTTATAATTGTAAAATCACCATCGCTACAATCTACAATGGTTGAAGCTTCGTTATGACCAAATCCACCATTTACAATAATGTCTACTTTGTCTTGGAATTTCTCATAAATTAGTTCAGGATCGGTTGTGTATTCCACTAATTCATCCTCATCTTTAACAGAGCTGCTTAAAATGGGATGCTCTAGCAATCTTACAATTTCTCTTACAATTTTATTATCAGGAATTCTTATTCCTACCGTATTTTTTTTGTGTTTAAATAATTTTGGAACACTATTATTGGCTTCTAAAATAAAGGTGAATGGGCCTGGTAAAGACTTACGCATTACTTTATATACAGGTGTCGAAACGTGTTTGGTAAAATCTGAAATATGACTTAAATCGTAACAAATCAATGAAAAATTTGACTTTTCTGGTTTTATGTTTTTTATCTTACATACTCTTTCAACTGCCCTTGTTTTATTGATATCGCAGCCAATGCCATAAACTGTGTCGGTAGGATAAATAATTACGCCACCATCTTTTAAACACTCTACAATAGTGTTTAAAAATTTCTCTTGTGGATTATCGGGATGAATTTCTAAAAAGAGGGCCATGGCTATTTACTAGTAAAAGCATACTGAATCAAATTTGCTCCCATTTTAAGTGCCTTTAGATGCGCATCGGGCGAGTCTTTATGAACTTCATAAGATTCCCAACCATCGCCCAAATCACATTCATAATCATAAAAACAAATTAATCTTCCTTTGTAAAATAAACCAAATGCTTGAGGAGGTTTTTCATCATGTTCATGAATTTTTGGCAAACCGTTACTAAAATCAAACTTTTGATGAAAAACAGGATGATTAAATGGGATTTCAACGAATTCCAGTTCTGGAAAAACAAGCTTCATTTGAGGTCTTATAAATTTATCCATGCCATAATTATCTGAAATGTGCAGAAAACCACCGGCCAACAGGTATTTTCTTAAATTTTCTGCTTCTTGGGTATTAATTACAATGTTACCATGTCCAGTTAAATGTAAAAATGGATAATTAAATATTTCTGCACTTCCTATATCAACAACTGCTTGTTCGGGATTGATATTAAGTTTTAAATTGTCGTTACAGTATTTAATTAAATTGGGTAAAGATGTTTCTAAATTAGCATACCAGTCTCCACCTCCATTATACTTTACTAAGCCAATCTGAAAAGAAGGACTTGAAGCTTTAAAGCTACAAAGCATAAGCACCGAAGTCAATAATATTGATCCAATTAATTTATTCATCGTTTACAAAGTTAAACTAAAGATGCAAAAGTAGAATGTTAAAATTCCAACAATGATTTTAAAGATGCAAATATTTTGAAACAAATAAATTCTAAAAAAGGCAATGAAATTAAAAGTAAATTAATTACTTTGCATTAATTTACTAAACAAATAAAATGTATAGCGATAGAACTAAAGCTGTAGGTCAAAACCCGCATGTATCCGTAGATTGTGTTATTTTCGGATTTGAGGAAGGCGACCTAAAAGTTTTGCTTATTGAGCGAAGTTATGCTAATGCCACTAATCCTGCCATAACTGGTAAAGATTTATTGTTGCCAGGAGATTTGGTTTTTGATAACGAAGATTTAGATACTTCTGCAAAAAGAATTTTAAAAGAATTAACCAATTTAGAAAATATCTTTCTTGAACAGTTTCATTCTTTTGGCGATCCTAACAGGGTTAGAAAATCAACGGATAAAAACTGGCTGGAATCAATTCGTTCAGAACCTCAGGCGCGTGTAATAACTATTGCTTATTTTTCTTTGGTAAAGCTGGATGATTATAAACCGAGCGCCTCGTCATTTGCCAGAAACGCTTATTGGCACTCACTAAAACAAATGCCAGAGTTAGGATTTGATCATAATGAAATTGTAAACTATGCGCTGAAATCATTAAAAAAGAAAATACAAACGCATCCTATAGGATTTGAATTATTACCTAAGAAATTTACCTTAAGTCAACTTCAAAAATTGTATGAAACCATTCTGGGGCATACACTTGACAAGAGAAATTTTAGAAGACAAATTATTAAAAAAGGAATATTAAAACCCTTGTTAGAAAAGCAAAAGCATGTACCACATAAGCGTGCGCAGCTTTTTGAATTTGATAAAGATAAGTATGAGTTAATGAATAAAGAGGACTACGAAATTATAGCTTAAATCTTATAAGAATTTACAGCTAAATAAAGCAATATCATCCACGTAAGTAACATCTTGCTTAAATTTATCGAGGGCTAAAATAATATTAGTATTCACTTTTTTCATTTCAATACCCTGCTTTTTAAGCATTACCTGTTGTAATTTTTCAATTCCAAAATCTTCGCCTTCTTCGTTATTCTGCTCCACTAAGCCATCAGTATAGCAAACCAGAACAGAGTCAGCCGAAACATGAGTTACACCCTCTCGCACTCTGGGAATTTCGGGTAACATACCAACACCAATACAACCAGTTGTTAATTGTAACATAGTATTAGAGTAGAGCATTAATGGTGGATTGTGACCAGCATTGATGTAGGTAAGCATACGTGTAAGAATATTATATTTTGCTAAAAATATGGTAATAAATTTTTCTCCCTTGGCATTGTCGAATACCAAAGAGTTTAGATCATGAATAATTTCAGTTAATGATGAATTGTGTTTGAATAGTGCTCTAAGATTCGCTTGGAAGTTTGCCATTAATAATGCTGCACTAACTCCTTTCCCCGATACATCGGCCACACAAAAAGCCACTTCATTTTCGTTGAGTTTAATAAAATCGTAATAATCGCCACCAACTTGATGATGTGGTTGGTAATAGGCATGAATATTTAAATTATCATCATCTGGCAATTTATCTGGGAAAAGCATGGCCTGCATTTCACTGGCAAGTTCTAACTCTTTTCTTGAAGCCACCTGAGATAAATTTTCGCGCGCTAACCTTTTATTTTCAATTGCCACCATAATTATATTGGTGAGTGTTTGAACAAAAGGCAAATGTTTGATGGTGGGACTCATTTCAATTTTATGTTCATCTAAATCGCCAATAAGCAAGTAGGCAAGCGCTTGACTTTTATGATAAACAGGTATAATAATATCGAAAGTTTCCATAGATGCAGAGTTTGAAGCAACCACATCTATTTCGGTAATTTCTTTGTATTTTAAAAGGTCTATTTCAATTTTGATATCTTCAAACTCATTTTCAATCCCGTGTTTAAGCACACATTTCCAATTGTTATTGTAGGTAAAAAGGGCTATTTTACCAATATTAAGTTCATTAATTAAAATATTTTCATACAGTTTGAAAAGGCGGTCGGTTGATAAATTATTATTGATAGCTTTGGTAATATCGAGCAGTGATGTAAGCTTTATATTAGCTATACGCTTTCTAAAGTTATCATTTTCAGTACTTTTTTCAGCAAGAAGCTGCGATTTAGCCATTTGGGTTTGCTTTTAGTTTAATTGATGGGTAGAACGAAAATTTTAATAAAACGCTACAATTATAATTATATAATTTGTAACAAGCAACTAAAAAAGACCCCAAAACAAGCATGTAGACCAATACAATCCTTTTATAGTTGAGTTATGTTATTTTTTTTGATTTGCTTTTAATTCTTCAATAATTTCGGGCAATTTTCTGATCAACGCCAGTTCTTTCCATTTATCGCGCG
>JBILPB010000097.1:0-13629 GCA_044374175.1 Bacteroidia bacterium
AAACTCTAATCTCAATACTCTAATCTCAATACTCAAATCTCAATACTCTAGTCTCAATACTCTAATCTCAATACTCAAATCTCAATACTCTAGTCTCAATACTCAAATCTCAATACTCAAATCTCAAATCTCAATACTCTAATCTCAATACTCTAGTCTCAATACTCTAATCTCAATACTCAATTCTCCTCTCCCAATACACCAAATTCAACACCGAAATTCCAACACTAAAATTCAATTATCAACAAAACAACTTTAGTATTCCTAACCGTCATCAAACAACAATATTCACAATCTTCTGATGCACCACAATCACTTTCTTAGGTTGTTTGCCTTCAAGTATTGTTTGGGTTTGTTCTAGTTCCATAACGGCCTTTTCCAATGCTTCCTTAGTTAAAGATAAATCAAACTCATGATTAAACTTTGTCTTACCATTAAAAGAAATTGGATAGCTAAAAGAAGTCTCCACTAAATAGGATTCATTACACTCCGGAAACGTAGCATAAGTAATACTTTCTGCATGCCCCAGTTTATTCCATAATTCCTCTGCAATGTGCGGTGCATATGGGGCAATTAATATGGCTAAAGGTTCCAGAATAGCGCGTTTATTGCATTTCAATTCAGTCAACTCATTCACACAAATCATAAAATTACTCACCGAAGTGTTGAATGAAAAATTTTCAATGTCAAAGTTTATTTTCTTGATGGTTCTATGCAAAGTTTTCAATTCTGCTTTAGTCGCTTCTTCATCACTTACATTAAAAACATCTCCATGATGATACAAACGCCACAACTTTCGCATAAAATTAGAAACACCTGTTATACCATTCGTATTCCACGGCTTGCTCAATTCCAATGGTCCTAAAAACATTTCATACAAGCGCAAACAATCAGCTCCATATTGTGATACCATATCATCAGGAGAAACTACATTCCATTTAGATTTGGACATTTTTTCAACCTCACTGCCGCAAATGTATTTTCCATCTTCTAATATAAATACAGCATCTTTATATTCTTCTCGCCAATTTTTAAATGCTTCAATGTCCAATACATTGTTTTCTACAATATTCACATCAACATGAATGGGAGAAACATTTGGATCATTTTTTTCCAAGCCAGTTGCTTTCAATTCTTCATCAGATAATGGACCACCAATTCTATTTTTTGAAACAAAAATATTTTTACCAATTCTATACACAAAATTACTCACCCCCTGTATCATACCCTGATTAATCAACTTTTTGGCAGGTTCAATCACAGGAATCAACCCTAAATCATGTAAAAATTTGGTCCAGAATCGTACATACAACAAATGCCCAGTGGCATGCTCTGCACCTCCAATATATAAATCAACATTTTGCCAGTAATTAGCAGCAGCTGTACTCACAAATTCCTTATCATTATGGGCATCCATATAACGCAAAAAATACCATGATGAGCCTGCCCAACCTGGCATGGTACTATACTCATATTCATAAAACTTCCCCTCTTGAGAGGGGGCAGGGGTGTGTTCTCCGTGTTTATTTGAACTTGTTTTGCCTGAATTTATTTCAGGATACTTCCAACCCTTAGCCCTTGCCAATGGCGGTTCGCCAGTTTCAGTCGGTAAATACTTATCAACCTCAGGTAAAATCAAGGGTAATTCACTTTCATCCAAAACTTGTGGTATACCATTTTTATAATAAACCGGAATAGGCTCACCCCAATAACGTTGGCGCCCAAAAATGGCATCACGCAAACGGTAATTGGTTTTTCCTTTGCCAAGTCCTTTATCTTCAATCTGTGCTATTGCTTTTTTGATGGCCACTTTAACTTCTAATCCATCTAAAAAATCTGAATTAATTAATTTACCTTCTTTGGCATCATACGATGATACCTCGAGGTCACCTCCTGAAACTACCTCTATAATTGGTAATCCAAAATGCTTAGCAAAAGCATAATCTCTCGAATCATGCGCTGGAACAGCCATAACAGCACCGGTGCCATAACCAGCTAATACATAATCTCCCACCCAAATCGGAATTTTTTTGCCCGAAAATGGATGTATAACATAGGCACCGGTAAATACTCCACTGATCTTTTTTACATCTGCCATACGCTCGCGCTCACTGCGGTTTTTGGAAAGTATAACATAGTCATCAACAACTAACTTTTGAGCTGCTGTTGTGATTAAATTTACCAATTCATGCTCTGGAGCCAAAGTCACAAATGAAACACCAAAAATAGTATCTGGCCTTGTGGTAAACACTTCTATATGCGTTGAATTATTTTCAATCTGGAAGAGGAGGGAAGTACCCTCTGATTTTCCTATCCAATTGCGTTGTGCTTCTTTAATACTTTCTGTCCAATCAATCGTTTCCAGATCATTCAAAAGTCGTTCAGCAAAGGCAGTAATGCGCAAACTCCATTGCTTCATTAATTTACGCTCAACTGGATATCCACCACGCTCGCTTACACCATCTTTTACCTCTTCATTGGCCAAAACTGTGCCCAACTGCGGACACCAATTAACCATCGTATCACTCAAATAAGCTAATCTATATTGAAGCAATAAATCCGACTGTGCTTTTTCCGAAAGCTGCTCAAAATGCTCAAGCTCTGGAATGAGTGTTGATATAGGTTCTGCTTTATTTGTTTTTGGATTATACCATCTATTAAATAATTGGATAAAAATCCATTGTGTCCATTTGTAATAATTGGGGTCTGAAGTGCGCACTTCTCTATCCCAATCAAACGAAAAACCTATTTTATCCAGCTGCTCACGGTAGCGGGCAATGTTAGTTTTCGTTGTTATTTCAGGATGTTGACCTGTTTGAATAGCGTATTGCTCTGCTGGTAAACCAAATGAATCATAGCCCATCGGGTGTAGAACATTGAATCCTTTCAATCTTTTATATCTGGCAAAAATATCTGAGGCAATATAACCTAATGGATGACCCACATGCAGCCCTGCTCCACTTGGATAAGGGAACATATCAAGCACATAATACTTTGGCTTTTCAGACTTATTCTCAGTTTTAAAAGTTTTATGGTTTGCCCAAAACGCTTGCCATTTTTGTTCTATTGCTCTAAAATCGTATTCCATAATTCAACACTTATTTTTTATAAAAGGCTGCAAAATTAATCTTTTAATTGAATTCAGTTTTTATATAAATTTCAGGATTAGTATTTGTTACTAATAGTTAAAGCGGCTTCAATTGGGCTTTTCAAAACATTGTTTTTTGAAAAAAAAATATACTTTTGCACTCTTGCAAAATGACAAAAAACAACGAAAAATATTCTCACAGAAAAATTAGGTCATCCTTCTTTTCTACAATCGTAAGCCTTTCTCTGGTGCTTTTTGTACTTGGATTGCTCGGTTTTGTCGTACTTAATGCAAAAAGGTTATCAGATTATGTCAAAGAAAATATTGGTCTCAGTATCATTCTCAACGATAGCATAAAAGAAGCAGATTTGATGCTCCTAAAAAAACAGTTAGATATTGCACCTTTCGTTAAAAAGGTAACATTTGTTACCAAAGAACAAGCTGCTCAAAGTTTACAGAAAGATTTAGGTGAAGATTTTGTTAAATTTTTAGGCTATAACCCATTACTTTCTTCTTTCGATATCAAGCTAAAAGCAGAGTTTGCAAACAATGATAGCCTTGCTGCTATTGAAAAAAGAATAATGGCAAATAGTTTCATAAAAGAAGTGTATTATCAAAAATCACTTGTGAATGTTATCAATGAAAATGTAGAAAAGATAGGAATTGTTTTATTAGGTTTTTGCATTTTATTAAGTGTTATTTCTATTGCGTTAATCAACAATACAATCCGATTGTATATATATTCTAAACGATTTATTATTAAAACAATGCAGCTAGTTGGAGCCACGCAGGCATTTATTAGTAAGCCTTTTATTGTCAGAAGCGTTTGGAATGGATTTTACAGTGCGCTTATTACTATTGCTTTGTTAATGGCTTTAATTTATACCGCACAAAATAATTTTCCAGAGTTAATTGAACTCCAAGATATTAACCTTTTTATTGAATTATTTTTAATGGTTATGTTGGCTGGTGTCGGAATTACATTTATTAGTACTTACTTTGCAGTCAAAAGATTTTTAAAAATCCAAACTGACGATTTATATCAACTCTAAAATTTCTAAAATGTCTACTAAAATAACAGAAAATACAGTTAAAAAGGAAGGTTTTGCCTTTGGAAAAGAAAATTATCGATTAATGATTGTGGGGATAATAGTAATTATTATTGGTAACTTATTAATGATAGGGGGCGGATCAGAAGATCCAAATGTTTTTGATCCAGAGTTATTTAACTTTCGTAGACTAACAATCGCACCTGTTGTAATTTTAGCTGGTTTTATTATTGAAATTATTGCAATCATGCGTAAACCTAAAGATTAAGATAATAAAATAACAGACTTCCAGAGAATGACAATTATCCATGCGCTAATTTTAGCGATTATTGAAGGACTTACCGAGTTTTTGCCAGTTTCCTCAACCGGACATCTCATAATCGGTTCATCTATTATGGGGCTCCTGCAAGATGATTCAACCAAAGAATTTACAAAATTTTTTCTTGTTTCAATTCAATTTGGATGCATCCTTTCGGTGATGGTACTTTATTGGAAAGATTTTTTTCAAAGCTTTGACTTCTATTTTAAACTTTTTATTGCATTCATTCCAGCACCAATTTTTTACCTCATCTTTAAAGATACTATTGACGGTTTTCTCGAAAATGTAATCACAGTAGCTATTTCATTGCTTGTGGGTGGAGTTATTTTGTTGTATGTCGATAAATGGTTTGATGTTAAAGAAGATGAAGATGAACCATTAGATAATAAAAAAGCACTTAAAATAGGCTTGTTTCAAACAATTTCAATGATTCCTGGCGTATCCAGATCTGCAGCAACAATAATTGGTGGCCTATCTCAAAAGTTAACCCGTAAAAAAGCAGCGGAGTTCTCGTTTGTGCTGGCTGTACCAACAATTTTTAGTGCCTCAGTGTATAAATTATTCTCCTATGTAAAGGACGGAGCAAGCTTCGAAGCAAACCAAGTACATCTCCTCGTTTTAGGAAACGTAGTTGCATTTCTTGTTGGTGTGCTGGCTATCAAATACTTTATTGGATTTCTTACTAAGTATGGTTTTAAATTATTTGGCTATTACAGAATTGCAATTGGTTTAACCATCCTTGTGCTCCACTTTTTGGGTGTTAAATTAGGTATGCTTTAGTATTTTGAATAAAACAGAGATTACTTTAGATTCCTTAAAAGCCGGTTCACTTCTATTAATCGACAAACCCTTAAAATGGACTTCATTTGATGTAGTTAACTATATCAGAAAGTCAATTGATGTCAAAATTGGACATGCCGGAACGCTCGACCCTCTTGCTACAGGGCTCATTATTCTCTGTACTGGTAAAATGACCAAGCAAATTGATAACTATCAAGGCATGGATAAGGAATACACTGGTGTAATTATTATTGGCCAAACTACCTCTTCATTTGATTTAGAAACTGAAATAACCGAATCAAAAGATGTTTCAAATATTACTGATATAGATATTATGAATATTGGCAATCAAATTATTGGGAAACAAAGTCAAATCGCACCATCATATTCAGCAATTAAAATTGATGGCGAACGCGCATATCATAAAGCAAGAAGAGGAGAGAGTGTTGAAATTAAAGCAAGAGATATTGAAATAAAAGAATTCGAAATTGCTGAAATCATTAGAGAGCACAACACAATCAAGGTAAAGTTTAGGGTGTTGTGCACTAAAGGAACATATATTAGAGCAATTGCACGCGATTTTGGATTTAAGCTTGATAACATTGCCTATCTTTCAAACCTTGTGAGAACTAAAATTGGTCAGTTCACGCTGAGTGAAGCCTTAACATTGAATGATTTTAAAATGCGTTTTCCTGTTCCATTTAAGTTTAATCAAACTTAAGCATACTATTATAATAAACCTTTAGATTGCAAAATTAGGTTTAATAGTTAATTTCTTGAAGAGCTGCCTTATCATTGAAATTGAGCAATATTAGGTATTATTTTTTACCAAAAATTCCATCGGTTTACAAAACCATTTCTTCATTTCAGTAAATTCATTCGTTTGGAAACTGATTATGGCGCAATGAATCGCTGCAGTTTTTTTAAATCTTATTACTCCTTATTTAACGCTGCTAAAAATCTTTTCTGAGGAACCTAAAATATGCATGTCATCCGATGCTTATATCCAATTGCCTTTTTTAAAATCAACTTTCAATTCGACATCCATTTTATTCAATTCTTGTTAATAAAGTGCCCTTTTTACTAACACTTTGGCAGGGTTCTTTACATCAATAAATTATAATACTATGAATATCATGTAAATATACCATTTGTTTAGAATCTTTTTAAATTATTTATTTCTTAAAAAAATGTAAATATAATTTGCCTTTGAAATAGGTATTCTTATAATTTTGCCGCGTGAAAATAAAGCCCTCTGACATTTTTGTGACAAAAGAAAAATCAACATATATGCATACAATCAACAAAGCATTTAAAGTTTATTTAAACCAGCTAATTCTTATAGCTGCCCTATTAATCTGCAATTCCAATCAGGTTTTGAGTCAAGATGTATCGGCAGGTGAAAAACTATTTAAAAACAATTGTGCACAGTGTCACAAAGTAACAGACCAAAAATTAGTTGGTCCTGGTTTAAAAGGTGTTGCCGCTCGTGTCCCACAACCTGCAGAAGAATGGTTAATCAAATGGATTAAAAATTCTCAAGCATTAGTTAAGGCTGGAGATGCTTACGCTGTAAAAATTTTCGAAGAGTATAATAAATCGGTAATGCCATCACAAGCGGTAACTGATGATGAAATTAAATCCATATTGGCATATATTGCTAATCCACCCGTTGATCCTAAGGCCGCTGCAACTCCTACTGTTGATTCTTCCGCTCCTGCAAAAACGGACTCGTCTACAGTGTTGTATTTCTTATTCGGCTTAATTTTACTTTTCTTAATTTTAATCAGTGTCTTAGGGGGTGTAAAAAATTCTCTGCAACGTTTAGTAAACCAAAAAGAAGGATTGCCTGAACCAGTTGCCGTGTCTTATGATTCATCTTATTTTAAAAATTGGGCCCGCACTAACAAAAAATTAGTTGCCCTAGGATTAATTGTCATCGTAAGTTATGGTGCTAAAGCTGCTTGGTACGGTATGATGGGGATTGGTATTTATGAAGGCTATGCCCCAGAACAGCCAATTTTCTTTAGTCATAAAATACATGCTGGCCAAAATGCAATTAACTGTGTATACTGTCATTCAGGGGTAGAGAAAAGTAAGATATCAAATGTTCCTTCTGCTAATGTTTGTATGAATTGTCATAAAGGAATTCAAGAAGGTGCTGTAACTGGCAAAAAAGAAATTGCTAAGATTTATGCAGCATTAGATTATGATCCTGCTAAAGATACATACGGTCCAAATCCAAAGCCTATCAAATGGGTCAAAGTGCACCAATTACCTGAACATGCATACTTCAATCATGCACAACATGTAACTGTCGGAAAACAAGAATGTGCAACTTGTCACGGTCCCGTGGCCGAAATGGATACATTGCGTCAGTTTACTCCATTAACCATGGGTTGGTGTATTGATTGCCACCGTAAAACTGAAGTTAAAATGGAAGGCAATCCTTATTACAATAAATTGCATGAGGAACTTAAAAAGACATATGGCAAAAAACCAATCACTGTAAGTATGATGGGTGGTATTGAATGTGGTAAGTGCCATTACTAAAATAAAGAATAATTAATACAGCATATAACCAATCCCTGCATTTGTAGGAGCAAGTAATAAAAAATATGAGCAACAAAAAATATTGGAAATCGCTAGAAGATCTTAACAATAGTCCTGAGATTATTAAAAAAGCTCAAAATGAGTTTACACAGGAAATTCCGTTGGAAGCTTTCTTAGGAAACGACTCTTTGAGTAGTTCTAAAACACCAAGAAGAGATTTTTTAAAATTCTTAGGCTTCTCAGTCACTGCAGCTTCTCTTGCTGCCTGCGAAACCCCTGTTAGAAAAACAGTGCCATATCTTATTAAACCCGAAGAAATTACAATCGGGGTTTCTAATTGGTATGCTTCTACTATTGATGATGGTGCTGACTTTTGCAATGTGCTTGTTAAAACACGTGAAGGTCGTCCAATTAAAATCGAAGGTAATAAATTATCTACTTTCACCAACGGTGGTACTAATGCCAGAGTGCAAGCTTCTGTGTTGTCACTTTATGATGTTGAACGATTACAGGGTCCAACAAAAGATGGAAATGCCACAAATTGGAAGGATATTGATGCTGAAATTGAAAGTAAAATAGAAGCTGCTGCCGCTGCTGGTTCAGCAATCAGAATCTTAACTTCAACAATTACCAGCCCATCTTTAAACGCACTGGCTGGAGAGTTTATAGCAAAGTACCCTTCTTCAAAACATGTGGTTTATGACGCAGTTTCATATGCTGGCATACGTAAAGCAAATTTGCAAACTTATGGAGCGGCTGTTATTCCTTCATATGATTTCAGCAAAGCAAATGTAATTGTAAGTTTTGGTGCCGATTTTTTAGGAAATTGGGTATCTCCAATACAGTTTGCCCGTCAATATGGTCAAACTAGAAAATTAAATAAAGATAAAAAAGAAATGAGCATGCACTTTCAATTCGAAAGTATTATGTCTCTTTCTGGTGCAAATGCAGATGTTCGTGTAGGTATAAAACCATCTCAAACTGGAGCTGCTGTACTGAACCTATACAATGCTATTGCCACTAAAGCAGGAATGCCTTCTATTTCTGCAGGAAAAATTAATTTTGATAAGAGTATTGCTAAAACTGCCGATGCTTTATGGGCTAATAAAGGAAAATCTATTGTTGTTTGTGGTGCAAATGATACACATATACAGTCTGTTGTTAACGGTATTAACCATATGCTCGGTAATTATGGATCAACCATTGATTTAGCTAATCCTCTTAATTTAGCCCAAGGTAATGATGCTGATTTTGTTTCTCTTGTTTCTGAAATGAAAGAAGGTAAGGTTGCTGTGCTAATCATGTTAAACTGCAACCCAGTTTACACAGCTCCTAAAGCGCTTGGTTTTGAAGCTGCGCTTGCTAAAGTTCCAACTTCAATCTCAACAGCTGATAGAAAAGACGAAACAGCATCTAAGTGTAAATATATTTGCCCAGATAACCATTACCTCGAGTCGTGGGGTGATGCTAGTCCTAAAGCAAATTCTTATGCATTGATTCAACCTACGATTTATCCACTTTTCAACACAAGAGCTTTTGGCGATAGTCTGTTAATCTGGATGAAAAATCCTTTAAAATTTCAGGATTATGTAAAAGCAAATTGGGAGAAGAAAATGTTTCCATTGCAGTCAGCTGAACTGATGTTCGAAAACTTTTGGATGAAAAGTTTACATGATGGTGTTTTTGAAACTGCTATGACACCGAGTGCTTCATTAAATTGGTCTTTTGATCTTAATGCCTCTGCCGTTGAGGTTAATAAAGAAACAGGGAGTGATTTAGAAATTACATTATATCAAAAAATAGGAGCTGGTAATGGTACTCAAGGAAACAATCCTTGGTTGCTCGAAATGCCTGATCCAATTTCAAAGGTTACTTGGGATAATTATATTACCATGTCTCCTAAAGAAATGCAAAAAAGAGGGTACAACATTACCCACGAAAAAGAGGAAGAAATGAATACCGTTAATTTAACGGTTAATGGCGTTACTTTAGAAAAAGTACCTGTTTTTCCACAACCTGGTCAACCTGAAGGAACAATGGGTTTAGCGCTTGGGTACGGCAGAACAATGGTGGGTAAAGCTGGAAATAATGTAGGAGTAAATGCTTTTTCACTTATTGGTTTAAATAGTAGTGGTTTAATGAGTTATCATGCATCAAAGGCAAGTATTGCCGAAAATGCTGAAAAACACATGGTTGTTACAACGCAAACTCACCATACTTTAATGGGTAGAGAAATGGTGAAAGAGACCACTCTAGGCGAATTTAAAAAGAATGGTAAGGCTGGAAACCATACCGAAATGTTGTTCATGGCTGATGGTCATGAACACAAAAAAGTTCCTGCACATACGGTAGATTTGTGGGCAACTAAAGAGAATCCAGGTTTCGCCAAACCAAGCCTTCAATGGAGTATGGGAATTGACTTGAATTCTTGCATCGGTTGCGGTAACTGCCTCATTTCTTGCCAATCAGAAAATAATGTTTCTGTCGTTGGTAAAGATGAAGTTAGAATGAATCGTGAGATGCATTGGATTAGAATAGATAGATACTATTCTAGTGCCATGACCAAGGAAAAAGCTGAAGCGGAAGGAACAGGTGTTGTTGATATGTATCATGAAATGGAAGTTCCAGAGGAAAATCCTCAAGTTGTTTTTCAACCAATGATGTGCATGCATTGCAATCATGCACCTTGTGAAACAGTATGCCCAGTTTTAGCTACTACACATAGTAATGAAGGTCTGAATCAAATGACATATAATCGTTGTGTAGGTACTAAATATTGCGCAAACAACTGTCCTTATAAAGTAAGAAGATTTAATTGGTTTAAGTATTTCGAAAACGACCAGTTTGATTTCCATATGAATAATGATTTGGGTAAAATGGTACTTAACCCTGATGTTACTGTACGTTCCCGTGGGGTAATGGAAAAATGTTCAATGTGTATCCAAAGAATTCAAGAAGGTAAGTTAACTGCTAAAAAGCAAGGAAGAGAAATCAAGGATGGCGAAATAGAAACTGCTTGTGCACAGTCTTGTCCTACAAATGCTATTACCTTCGGGAATATTGCAGATAAGTCAAGTACGGTATACAAAATGAAAGAAGAAGATAGATCTTACTACATGTTAGAGGAATTAAATGTTCAACCATCAGTGTTCTACCAAGTTAAAGTTAGAAACATAGAAGAGTCTGGTTCAAAACATCACGCATAAATTTAAATAAACAATTTTTTAATCACAAAATAGCCTATATATTATGTACGAAGCCCCGATAAGAGAACCATTAATACTGGGTGACAAAACTAACCATGAAATCACTGAAGATATTTGCAGACCTATCGAAGGAAAGGCAAACAAGTATTGGTGGTGGTGTTTTATTGCATCCGTTGCAGCCTTACTTTGGTGGGTACTTTGCGTTTCTATTACCGTTGGTGAAGGTATCGGAATGTGGGGTATCAACAATATTGTTGACTGGGGTTGGGATATTACTAACTTCGTTTGGTGGGTTGGTATAGGTCATGCTGGAACCCTAATTTCTGCAGTATTGTTATTGTTCCGACAAAAATGGCGTTTATCTATCAACCGTTCTGCAGAAGCTATGACGATATTTGCTGTAATTTGTGCAGCGACTTTCTTATTAACACACATCGGTCGTCCTTGGCTTCCTTATTGGTTATTACCACTTCCAAATCAATTTGGTTCTTTATGGGTAAACTTTAATTCACCACTAGTTTGGGATACCTTCGCAGTATCAACTTACTTTACTGTTTCACTAGTGTTTTGGTATACTGGTCTTATCCCTGATTTTGCTGTTGTTAGAGACAGAGCCAAAACTAAGGCTATGAAATTTTGGTATGGGACACTTGCATTTGGATGGACAGGTTCTTCTAAAAATTGGCAACGTTTCGAAGAAGTTTCATTAGTATTGGCAGGGATGTCAACTCCTCTTGTGCTTTCAGTACATACAATTGTATCAATGGACTTTGCTACATCAATATTACCTGGTTGGCATACTACTATCTTTCCTCCGTACTTCGTTGCTGGAGCTATTTTTTCAGGATTTGCGATGGTGCAAACACTTTTAATCATAGTTAGAAAGGTACTTAGTCTTGAAAATTATATCACTACGCTGCATATCGATATGATGAATCGTATCATTCTTGTTACAGGTTCCATTGTTGGTATTGCTTATATCACCGAATTCTTTATAGCTTGGTACTCTGGCGTTGAATATGAAAGTTATGCCTTTATTAACCGTGCTACTGGATACTATTGGTGGGCTTATGCAAGTATGATGACTTGTAACGTAATTTCTCCTCAATTATTCTGGGTTAAAAGCTTGAGAACAAACGTTACTTTTACTTTTATCCTAAGTATAGTGGTTAACATTGGTATGTGGTTCGAGCGATTTGTAATTATCGTTTCTTCTCTACATAGAGCTTATTTGCCTTCAGAATGGGGAACTTATCATCCTTCTTGGGTTGAAGTAGGTATATTTATTGGTTCACTAGGCTTGTTCTTCACATGCTTCTTATTGTTTGCTAGGTTCTTCCCTGTAATCGCTATGAGTGAATTGAAAACAATTACAAAATCTTCAAGTACACAGGCAAAACGTGCGGCACTTGAACATGGTCATTCTCACGCAGCACATCATTAATAATTAAAATATCAAGTTAATATGAGTAAATATATTTTTGCAGTATACAATGATGAGGATGTTTTAATGCAAAACATTAAACCTCTCCGAAGTAATGGCGTTAGAATAAAAGAGGTATTCAGCCCATTTCCAGTTCATGGAATGGATCATTTAATTGGTCATAAAAGAACAAGAATCTCAATTTGTGCCTTCATTTATGGTATTATTGGTTGCTGCTTGGCTCTTATAATGACTAATTATATGATGATTAGTGATTGGCCTATGGATATTGGTGGTAAACCAAGTTTTCAATTTTATAAAAACTTGCCTGCATTTGTTCCAGTAATATTCGAATCAACAATTTTCTGTGCTGCGCACGGTATGGTAATAACTTTTTATTTAAGAAGTAAAACATTACCGGGTGTTACAGCATTCGTTCCCGATACCCGTATGACAGATGATAGATTTGTAATGCAAGTTGAGTGTAACGATCCTTCTAAGAAGGCGGAATTAAGTGCTTTGCTTATGAAACACGGGGCAGAAGAAGTTAAAGAATACGGTAAATAACAAGATTATTAAACGTCTCATTATAAAATGAAAATTTTTAAGCATAAAATACTCACAGGGTTAGCATTAACAACTTCTACAGTTATCTTGTTGAACAGTTGTGCAACTGATCCTCTAAGTCCAGGAATTGAATTCATGCCTGATATGTATCGTTCAGTGGCATACAAACCTTATGAAGAGAATCCTAACTTTAAAGACATGTTGGGCGCTAGACCTCCTGTTGCAGGAACTATTTCGCAAGGTGAGTTCCCAAATTCAGTTTGGGGTATCAATAATTCTATTTATCCTTACCCAAACAGCAACGAAGGTTATGAAGCCGCTGGTTTAAACCTTAAAAATCCAATTGAACTGACTCCTGATAATTTAGAAAAAGGAAAAGCTGTTTATACAAAATTTTGCACCCCTTGTCATGGCGATGCAGGTGATGGAAATGGATCTATAGTTGCAAATGGAAAATTCCCAACACCAGGTAAATATTGGGATAAGGTTGCTTCTGCCGGACTTAATGATGGTAAAATGTTTCACTCTATTACCTATGGTAAAAATCTTATGGGACAGCACGCCTCACAGGTTACAAAGGAAGAAAGATGGTTGGTGATACATTATATCAACGAACTTATTAAAAAAGCAACACCTGCAGCTAA
>JBILPB010000297.1:0-3625 GCA_044374175.1 Bacteroidia bacterium
TTTAAAATTGCAATTACATATAGTGGTAATAGTAATTGCATTTATTTTTATATCCTGCAAAAAGGATAAGAAAAGTCCTGTATTAAACCTTATTGGCGATGCAAAATTAGAAATCAGGTACGATTCCATTGCCCTTGACCCAGGTGCAGAAGCCATTGATGAAACCGATGGAAACATTACAAATAATATTATCAGCGACTGGAGTACTAAAGTAAATATAAAGCAAAGAGCAAGTTATCATGTAGCATATAAAGTTGCCGATAAAAGAGCAAATGAAAGCCAGGCTAAAAGAGAAGTGATTGTAAGAATGTGTGGTTCAAATTTTATTGGTAATTATAATAGTGCATGGGAATTAACCGGCACATCCTATGCAGGAATTTCATTATATTCAATAACTGCAGGAGCGCACAGAAATGAGTTTGTTGTTTATCCTTACGGACCACATCAAATAGCGTTGAAAGTTAATCTTTCGGGAGATTTTGGTGAAAGTTTAGATTTTAATCAAAGTGATGCAAATGTGCTTACGGAAGGAACTGGCACTATTGAAAATAATGGAGCAACCATTAAATTAAATTTTAGACGCACCTATACTAATGGTGCGGTAATTCATGGAACAGAAACACTGATAAGAATTTAATACTAAATCATTATATTTTACTTAGTAAATAATTGCACTTTTAATTAGACTCACAAAGAATTATTGAAAATTGATATTTCCTTTTACAGGAATATTTAAACTGGAGAGTAAACCAATTCCATTGCAAATTACAGCGGTATAAGAAGTACCGTTGTTTTTAAAGTAAACTTTGCCACTGGTAAGATAAACAGTGCCAAGGCTATAAGTAATTTGCATGGCTACTTCATTCAATTGATCGGGAATTGCGCCATCAATGGTATAAACTTTTGTTTGATCTGGTGCTGATTTTAGTGTAAGCTTATAATTATTAGATGAGTTGAAAATGCCATTAACAATGTAATAAGCGCCTGTATCTGCACTGCCTACATTAGCTGTGTAAGTTATATTATTTACAATCATCGTATTTTCAGCAACTGTGCACGAAGGAACTAGGGCAACACCTGAGGTGCACGACTCACATTGGCCTCCACAGTCAACGCTTGTTTCATCTTGATCTTTTATTTTATTAAAGCAATGGGGCGGAAACTGTGAAGATTCATTTTTTCCTATTTCATCAATCTCTGAATTTCTTTTGCAGGAAAAAAAAGAAATAGTGATCAATAAAAAGTAAATTATTTTTTTCATTTGCTGAGATTAATATTAAACATAAGCAAACAAATATAATTTATTTTGCGCGTTTAGTTTCAATAATAAAAATTTATACAAACCTCTGTATTTCTGAAATAAGCCATTAAATTACTAAGAAAAAAAGAATCGCGATTTTCAGTATTTAATAAATAGTTTTTGTAGTTAAGAAGGCGCGTATAAATTAGGAAGTTTAACAATAAGTAGCTGTTAGGAAAAGGGGTGCGTTTGTGATTTCTCCAAAAATTTATTCAGCAGATTTTATCAATTTAAAGCTCATCTACTTTGAATGAATGTTTAGACTAAAATTTAAAAATAACACTTGTTGCCTTTTTCATGAAGTTAGTTTTAAAGCATCTTAAAAAAAATAAAAAAAAGGCTAAATTTTTTTATGCTGATTATCAGCCTGTTTGTGATTTAAGTAATTAAAACAAAAATGTTTATAATCGATTTTAGACCAGATAACTTGTGTTAAAATGGTTGTGGTATGGACTTTTTACAACACTAACATTGCTTTGTTCAAAACTCAATGGCATCACTTAATTTTACACGGTGCCGGCTAATAATTTTAATGACGCAATTTAAAAGCTAACTAATTAATCATCAAAAAATATAATTTATGTCAGCAACAAAAATAAGCCCAAAACTAATGACAGATAAGAAAAACACAACATATTCTTATAAAGAAGTACTTGAAAAAAGTACCGAATATTTTAATGGCGATGATTTGGCAGCAAGCACATGGGCCAACAAATATGCCATGAAAGATGCAGATGGCAATTATTTAGAATTAACGCCAGATGACATGCATCAAAGAATGGCAACAGAGTTTGCACGTATTGAAGCATATTATCAGATTAATAATTTTTTGGAAGGCAAGCAAGAAGCGCTATCTGATTACGGTAAAAAAAGAGCGCATTTAACATTTGAAAAAATTTATAATTATTTTAAGCAATTTAATGCAGTAATTCCTCAAGGTAGTGTAATGTCATCATTGGGAAATCCTCATGTGATTGCCTCATTAAGTAACTGTATTGTTTTGCCCGAGATTTATGATTCGTATGGTGGAATATTTTTTACAGATCAACAAATGGCGCAATTGTTTAAAAGAAGATGTGGTGTTGGTATAGATATTTCAACGTTAAGACCATCTGGTATGCATGTTTCAAATGCTGCAGGAAGCACTACCGGCGCAGTAAGTTTTATGGAACGTTTTAGTAATACCACACGTGAGGTGGCACAAAATGGTAGGAGAGGAGCGTTGATGATTACTATGGATATTGCGCATCCAGATGTTGAACAGTTTATAACCATTAAACAAGATTTGAAAAAAGTAACTGGTGCAAATATTTCTGTGCGCCTGTCTGATGAGTTTATGGAAGCGGTGAGCAACGATGCTTATTACACATTAAGGTTTCCCATTGATGCCGAAAAGCCAAAATACAGTAAGGTAATTAAAGCGCGAGATTTATGGAACACCATTATTAAATGTGCCCATAATACTGCTGAACCGGGTTTGATTTTTTGGGATCGTCAACATAAATATTCTACTTCATCTATTTATCCGGGATTTAAAAATGTATCAACAAATCCTTGCAGCGAAATTGCCATGCAAGGTGGTGATAGCTGCCGTTTGATAGCTATTAATTTATACAATATGGTGGATGAGCCATTTTCTGAAAATGCTTCATTTAATGATAAAAAGTTTTATGAAACGGTGTATGAATCGCAGCGTTTGATGGACGATTTAGTTGATTTAGAGCTAGAAGCCAACGAAAGAATTTTAGATAAAGTTAGCAGCGATCCAGAACCTGATTTTATTAAAAATGTAGAAAAAGATACCTGGAAATTATTG
This sequence comes from Bacteroidia bacterium, assembly GCA_044374175.1. Lineage (GTDB taxonomy): Bacteria > Bacteroidota > Bacteroidia > UBA4408 > UBA4408 > CAIKXD01. Next base: position 3,117 of record JBILPB010000297.1, read on the forward strand.
TATGAAGCAGGTAAAAAAGGACGTAGAACAGGCCTTGGTTTTACTGCATTAGGAGATGCTATTGCTGCTTTAAACATAAAGTTTGATGGTGAAGAAGCTATTGCTGCCACCGAAAAAATTATGCGTATAAAATGTGAAGCAGAATTCGAAAGCTCAATCGATATGGCTATTGAAAGAGGTAAGTTTGAATCTTTTAATCCTGCAATTGAAAATACCTCTGAGTTTATTCAAATGATGCAAGCAGAGTTTCCAAAAGTGTATCACAGAATGATGCAATATGGCCGTAGAAATATATCAATAAGCACGGTAGCGCCTACAGGTACTTTAAGCATGTTAGCACAATCAAGCTCCGGAATAGAGCCTGTTTTTATGTTGAGCTACAAAAGAAGAAGAAAAGTAAACATACATGATACCAACGCGCGTATCGATTTTAAAGATGATATGGGTGATAGTTGGCAAGAGTTTACAGTTTACCATCACAAATTAAAAGAATGGTACGGCGACCACCG
>JBILPB010000298.1:0-3611 GCA_044374175.1 Bacteroidia bacterium
CACAAGTAATTTTTGATCAATATTTAGCAAGTGCAGAGGATAAGTGGAGAAGAATGAATGGTATTTGTGTTTTCTTACCTCATGGTTATGAAGGACAGGGTGCAGAGCACAGCAGCGCGCGAATTGAGCGATTTTTACATTTGTGTGCACAAAATAACATGTATATTGTAAATGTAACTACACCTGCCAATTTCTTCCATTGTATACGCAGACAATTGCATAGTTCTTTTAGAAAACCATTGATTGCCTTCACGCCTAAGAGTTTATTGCGTCATCCAAAATGTGTTTCTACTATTGATGAGTTTACTTTTGGTGGATTCAAGGAGGTTTATGATGATGCTTCAGCACAAGCGTCAAAAATTACGGAGGTTTTACTTTGTACAGGAAAAATATATTACGAATTGCTAGAGCGTAAAGAACAATTAAATGCTGAACATATTGCTATCATTAGAATAGAGCAATTATATCCATTCCCAAAAAATCAGATTGATGAATTAATCGCAAAATATAAGAATGCAAAAACATATACCTGGGTGCAAGAAGAACCAGAAAATATGGGTGCTTGGGCTTATATGTTGCGCACACTTCGTAAGGTTGATTTACAATTGATTTCAAGAAAAGCAAGTGCAAGTCCTGCAACAGGCTCTTCTAAAACACATGCCAAGCAACAAAAATATATTGTTGATAGCGCATTTGCATCAGTACCAGTTAAGGCATAATTAAATACATAAAAAATAATTTCAGTTATATGATCGTAGAAATAAAAGTTCCAAGTCCAGGAGAATCAATCACAGAAGTACAAATTGCCCGCTGGTTAAAAAAAGAAGGTGATGTAGTTGAAAAAGATGATGAACTTTGTGAAATAGATTCTGATAAAGCAACGCTAACAGTAAATGCTGAAGAGGCTGGTCAAATAAGTCTTTTAGCCAAAGAAGGCGACACCGTAAAAGTGGGTGATATTGTTTGTAAAATTGATACCTCAGTAGCTCCAAGCCCTAAGGCAGAAAAACCTGAAACAGCAGCGCCAGTAGCCAAGTTGGTTGAGTCGGCAAAAGCAAGCCCTGCTCCTAACCCAGCAGCTGACTCTAAAAATGAAAGTTATGCTAAAGGAACTCCTGCTCCAGCAGCTAAAAAACTAATGGAAGAAAATAAAATTCCAGCAAATGCCATTGGTGGAACTGGCAAAGATGGAAGAATTACAAAAGGTGATGTATTAGATTTAATGGCTAAAGGTTTTAAACCAAGCAGCAAGGAAGAAATAAGTAGAGATACCGATCGTCAAAAAATGAGTTCTTTGCGTAAAAAGCTTGCGCAACGCTTGGTGGCTGTGAAAAACGAAACAGCCATGCTCACTACCTTTAACGAAGTTGATATGAGCGCTATTATGGCAATAAGAGTAAAGTATAAAGATGCATTTAAAGAAAAATATGGTGTGAATGTAGGTTTTATGAGCTTTTTTACAAAGGCTGTAACAGAAGCATTGCAACTTTTCCCTGCTGTAAATGCCATGATTGATGGAGAAGAAATTGTTTATCATAAATATTGCGATATTGGAATTGCTGTAAGTGCGCCAAAAGGATTGGTAGTGCCCGTTTTACGTAATGCCGAAGCAATGAGTTTAGCTGACATTGAAAATGGCATTAAAAACTTAGCGGTTAAAGCCCGAGAAAATAAAATTACTATTGATGACATGACTGGTGGTACCTTTACCATTACCAATGGTGGTGTTTTTGGTAGCATGATGAGTACGCCTATCATTAATCCTCCACAAAGCGCTATTTTAGGAATGCATAATGTGGTTGAACGTCCTGTTGCTATTAATGGTGAGGTTAAAATTAGACCAATTATGTATGTGGCCTTATCATACGACCATAGAATTATTGATGGAAGAGAATCTGTTGGCTTTTTGGTTAAGGTGAAGGAAATGTTGGAAAACCCATCTAAGATGTTGTTTGGAGCTAAATCACCTGAAGAAATACTTTTAGGATTATAACTCCATACAATTTATATTGTAAAGGATTGAATGTTTTTCAATCCTTTTTTTATTTTAAACAATAGCATTCTTAAAATATGATACAAATTTCAAGTATAAGCAATCCTAAAATAAAAACACTGATAAAACTCGAAAAATCGGGACACAGAGCCGAAATGGGCTTGTTTACAGTAGAGGGAAAAAAAGAAATTTTATTATGTGCCGAAGCGGGGTATGAAATTACCGAATTGTATTATTGTAATGAAATTGTAAAAGATCATAGCTTAATGCAAAATCTGTTATTTAAAGCTACTCAACTGATTGAAATTACACTTCCTGTTTTTGAGAAAATTGCTTATCGCGAAAGTAGGGATGGTTATTTTGCCGTGGCAAAAACTAAGTATAAAACCTTAGCTCAATTGCAGTTATCAAAAACACCATTACTTGTTATTTTAGAAGCTGTAGAAAAGCCTGGCAATTTAGGTGCAATATTGCGCTCGGCCGATGCTGCTCAAGTTGATGCAGTTATTGTTTGCGATAAAAAAACAGATATATTTAATCCAAACGCCATCAGAAGCAGCTTGGGTTGCATTTTTACCAATCAAGTGGTGTGTTGTAGTAATGATGAGTGTTTACAATGGCTAAAATCGAAACAAATTAAAAGCTATGCAGCTGCATTAACCGCATCTGAACTTTATCACGAGCAAGATTTTAAAGAGCCCGCTGCCCTTGTTTTTGGCACAGAAGCCGATGGATTAACTGATTTTTGGTTGAATAAAGCTAACAAACAAATTAAAATTCCTATGCGCGGAAAAATTGATTCATTGAATGTTTCGGGGAGTTGTGCGATAATGATTTTTGAGGTGGGAAGGCAAAGGGGGTTTAGGGAATGAGATTTTTGGGGTTTGGGGTATTGGGATTTGGGGTATTGAGATTTGGGTATTGAGACTTTGGGTATTGAGACTTTGGTATTGAGATTTGGGGATTTTGGTATTGGGACTTTGGGGATTTTGGTATTGGGACTTTGAGAATTGAGTATTGAGACTTGGGACTTTTGGTATTGAGACTTCGGGTATTGAGACTTTGGGGATTTGGGTATTGGGACTTTGAGAATTGAGTATTGAGACTTGGGACTTTTGGTATTGAGACTTGGGGTATTGAGACTTTGGGGATTTGGGTATTGAGACTTTTGGTATTGAGATTTAGGGATTTTGGTATTGAGACTTTGGGGTATTGGGACTTTGGGATTGAGATTCGGGTATTGAGACTTTGGGATTTGGGCATTGAGACTTTGGTATTGAGATTCAGGGATTTTGGTATTGAGACTTTTGGTATTGAGACTTTGGGATTGAGACTTTGAGATATGAGAATTGGGACTTTTGGTATTGAGATTTGGGGATTTGGGTATTGAGACTTTTGGTATTGAGACTTTGGGATTGAGATTTGGGTATTGAGATTTGGGTATTGAGACTTTGGTATTGAGATTTATGGTATTGAGATTTGGGGATTTGGGTATTGAGACTTATGGTATTGAGATTTAGGGACTTTGGTATTGAGACTTTGGGGTATTGGGACTTTGGGATTGAGATTCGGGTATTGAGACTTTGGGATTTGGGCATTGAGACTTTGGTATTGAGAT
>JBILPB010000231.1:0-3608 GCA_044374175.1 Bacteroidia bacterium
TGTCTTAAATGCAAAAACTTGGACACATTTTTCTAAATATTTTTTTGACTAAGCGGCTTCATTTTTCATACTAAAACCTAATTTGGATAAATATTTAAACGGAGATAGATATCCTAGTCCACCATGAATACGTTCAAAGTTATAAAATTTTCTAAATCTATTCAAAGTATTTATACAATCGTCCTTATCAATAAATTCAAACCTTTGGCACACCGCGCTTTCCATTATTGAATGATAGCTTTCAATATGTGCGTTTTGCTGGGGTGTTGAAGGCTTTGTAAATTCTTGTATTATTTTCTTCTCTGTAAAATACTCCTGGACTAGGCTAGCTACAAACTGACTTCCATTATCATTTCTTACAATAAATCTTTCAGGCATTTGGTATTTCTGAACTATCTGATTAAAAAGGTCAATAACATTCTCTTTTGTAATACTGTAGGCGATATATTGACCCAAATTCCATCTGGTAAATACATCTAATACAGTTAATACCATTAGATTGCTTCTTGTTCCATGCACATAAACATATTTTATATCAAATTCTAAAAAGTTAAAAGGATGTTGCACCTGAGGAACAAGGTCTTTAACCCAATTTCTACTGATTTTTTTATGTTTATCTCTTTGAAATTTAAGCAATTTATTCTCTTTCATGATCTTGTAAGTTTTCGAAGAGCCAATAGAATAGCGGAGTTCTCTGGTGAGATGAATGTAGGTTTTATAGTACCCATAGTCAATAAACTCACCTGAAAGAAGTTGCTTAATATCTTCAACTACAGTATCTTTAATTACATGTGTGCCATCTTTATTAAAAGTATTGGAAACTCGCTTTCCAGCTTTTGTTCCAGTTGACTTGTAATAATAACTACTTCGAGGTAATTCAAGTATTTTCAATAATGTTTTTAAAGGATACTCCTGCTCTAAAAAATCATCTAGTACCATTACTTTTTCGGTCTTTGTAACATGTTTTTTTTTAATAGCGAGTCCTTAACTTTAATAGTCAACTCCTTTTCAGCAACAAGCTTTTTAAGTTCATTGTTTTCTCTTTTAAGCTGGGTCAGCTCTCGTTCTAAGGATGTTTTTGAGCCCGTTTCTAGACCAACAGTTCCTAATTCATCATACTTCTTTTTCCAATTGTAAATTGTTGCAGATGAGATGTTAAATTCTCGTGATGTTTCTGAAACACCATGCTGATCATTGTAAAGAAGTACTTCTTCTTTATCTTTTTTACTCCATTTTTTTCGATGTAAACTCATAACACAAATTTAAAGTTATTACTTAATTTTGTGTCCAAGAATTAATTAAGCTATTACCAATCTAATATCTAATATCCAAAATTCTAAAATCTAAACTCTAAATTCTAAAGTCTAAAAGCTCATGTCCAGAAATCTAAAATCCCAAAATCTAAAATCTAAAATCTAAATTCTAAAATCTAAAATATAAATTCTAAAGTCTAAAATCTCATGTCCAGAAATCTAAAGTCCAAAAATCTAATATCTAATATCTAAAATCTAAAATCTAAATTCTAAAGTCTAAAATCTCATATCCAGAAATCTAAAATCTAATATCTAAAATCTAAAATCTCATGTCCAGAAATCTAAAATCCCAAAATCTAAAATCTAAATTCTAAAATCTAAATTCTAAAATCTAAATTCTAAATTCTAAAATCTAATGTTCTAAAGTCTAAAAGCTCATGTCCAAAAATCTAAAATCCCAAAATCTAAACTCTAAACACTGCATGCTAATTTTTAACTCCGAAGGCAACGAGGGCAGTCTTTTTGAGGAGGTTTAAAAGGCTCTCAACTAATATTCTTTTTGGCGTGCTGCAGCATCTTTAAAATTAATAATGAATGTACTGCCTTGCTCGTTATTGTAAATTGCCTCTCCGCCTAGTTGTTTTGATAAAACACCAATTAAATGCAAACCCAATGTTTTTGATTGTTTAAAGTCAGGGATTTTCTGTAACCCTGGTCCACTTTCGTAGTAGGTTAATTGATAGTTTCCTTTTTCTGTGCTAACTAAATCAATGGCTGCTTTTACACGATTTGTAGCTGCAAATGCATGCTTGTAGGTGTTGGTAAGCAGTTCGTTCACAATGAGTCCCAAACTTACTGCAGTATCAATATCAATAAAAATCTCATTTTGCATCAAACTTAATTCCAACATTCTGTTATTGCGTTTGTATAAATTTGACACTTGTTTTGAGAGGCCTAATAAAAACTGTTTAAATTCAATGTTGCCCAAGTCTTTATTTTGATAAAGGTTTTGATGAATCAATAAAATACTACCTATTCGGCTCTGAGCTTCATTAAAAGCAGCGAGTGTTAAAGCATCGTCAATTTCATCTTTTTGTAGTTCTAATAAAGATGTAATTACCTGTAAATTGTTTTTTACCCTATGGTGTATTTCTTTTAACAACACCTCTCTGTCTTTTAGCGCCTCGGTTAAACTGTTTGTTCTTTGTTGCACCTGTGACTCAAGCTTTAAATTGTCCTTACTCAGTTTATTCACTCGCCAATTATAAATCATCAAAAAACTTGTAAGAAATAGAAAAAATAAAATGCCGTAAAATCCGGGCTCTAAATAATAAGGTTTTATTACAGTGATCGGAATAATAAGCTCTTCTTCTTTCCACATGCCCGATTCGAGTTGCGCCTTAATACGTAGCTTTAGGTTGCCATAAGGCAAATTGCTTATACGAACTATATTTTCGTTAATATAGTTCCAATCCTTATCTATACCTTCAATTTTAAAGGCATAACCATGAATACGGTTCTGAAAATCGAGCAATGAAAAAGCCACCGACAAAAATTTATCACCCTCATGCATAGTAATTTTATGACTTGATTTAAACGCATAAAGCATATCTTTAATGCTATCCTTATCGCCCGAAAACATTGAAAGACCAACCAAACGGAAAGGCGCTTCTACCTGCTTGTAAACCGCTGTCATTTCATTAGGATCAAAAGCATCTATCCCATTTTGACCGCCAAAATAAATACGTCCTTGCGCATCTTTAAACGAAGAAATTCGGTTAAACTCTGTATTGGCTAAGCCATCTTTTGTGCGATAAATTTTAGTACGATGATTTTTTTTGTTAAAGCTAACCAATCCATTATAGCTGCTCATCCATAAATTATTCAACTGGTCTTCTTCTATCCTGTAAAGGATGTTATCGGGCAAACCCTCAACCGTAGTAAATTTTTGCAAATTTGCGCTAGCCATGGGCGCCGCAGCGTTCCAGTTCCAGCGCAGCAGTCCTTCACCATTGGTAGCAAGCCAAGCAACTCCTTCTTTGTCTTCATAAAAATCAAAAATGCCTGCAACTGGCAAACGCTTGTCGGGTTGCTCTTGCGTTTTGCCATAATAATCGTAAACAGCACCTTGTTTATTGATAAAATAAATGCCATTTTCTGCCACTGCTACCCAGCCTTTGGCTTTAGTTTTTGTTATTTTGTAAACATTTACAGGAGGCGGTAAATGCTTGTTTAGTACCTTAACCAATGATGCACTATGTGTGTAAATATGATAACTGATAATGCCTGAGCTGCCTCCAATTAAAATGATTGAATCTGAAAAATTGGCCAAGGACCATGGATCACCTATATTGG
>JBILPB010000098.1:0-13546 GCA_044374175.1 Bacteroidia bacterium
AAATAGCGCATTTTATGCCCTAATTTTTTACATCATTAATTAATTAATTAACTAATTTACGATACTTTAAGACACATTCAATCAAAGCAATCATTTAATTAAAATTCACTTTGGCCTCATGCAATTCTTTCTTTAATTTTGGAATAGCCGTTTTAACATTACATTGAAACGATATTATCTGCATTTATGTAAAGGTAGCTAAAATTGCAATGAAGTTATTTTTTTATTTGCTAGCACTCTTTGAGCAGGTGCCGATAATTTTATCATAAATCCTTCATTAACTTTACTTTGGTTAGCACAAAAAGGACAGGTTGTACAATCACTGCTTTTGTAAAATATATGTCCTTGCTTGCATATTTTTTTAACGCGTTTTAGTTGGGCATTATTTTCATTTTCCAAAACCCTAAACTTTACAATTTTAGTGATTAAATCCAATGGTAATGGCTTATTCAAGGGAAATTGCACTGCTCCTTTAGAGTTTGTGTAGGCATCAATTTCTTGTTGAAAAGCACGCAAACCGCTAGGTGCAGGGTAAAAACCGATGTGATTTTTATAGGCGGCAAAGTGCACCAGATTTCCTAAATACTCAAAGGTTGGCATGGCATATTTTATACTTTCACTGGCCATGGGTGCTGCTTTGGCAATCACTTGTCGAATTTGCTTTAATAATTTTTGAGTTGCCAAAGGAAATGATGCAATATAATCATCAATAACCCCATTAATTGTAACTTTCATATATTCCTAAATAAAAAAATACTATCGTTTCAAAATCAAACTTTTTCATAGTAAGTTTAATTATTTTGCAAAAATATAATTTGTAATTCATTTTAAATTACATGCCCCATAATGAATCAATATTGATGAAACTAATATTTTTCATACCAGCTAAATTTACTATCTACAATAGTATTTTTTTCTTTTTTCAAATAGCTTAATAATGAACCAGCAACAGGCGTATGTTTTTTGCCTTTCAACCATACTAAACTCCATGTAGTTTTAATGGGCAAACCTTTAATTGGTATTATTTGTAACTCGTTGTTTTGAAGTTCATTTTTAATCCCAATTAATGGCATAATAGAGTAGCCTAGTCCAGCTAATACAGCCTGCTTTACAGCTTCATTAGAAGTTAGTTCCATCTTTTTTAAAACGGTTAAGTCGTTTTTTTGAATAAAACTTTCCATCGTTTGTCTTGTGCCTGAACCTTTTTCTCTAAAAATAAGTGGCAAATCCTTAAATATATCTTTCACACTCATGCCTTTATTGATTTTTATTTTTCTGCTTCCTACCAAGTATAATTTATTTTGTAGCAAATCGAGTTTTTCTATGTTTAGTGTATGCGGTAAAATTGATACAAGCGCAAAGTCAACTTCATTATTTTCTAATGAATCAACCACTTTGTTTTTATTGGTAACATCCATCAATAGTTCAATACCATCGTGTTGCTTCATGAAGTCTGTTAAGAAATATGGAATTACATATTTTCCTGTAGAAACTACTGATAACTTTAATCTACCGGTCAACTGACCCTTATAAACTAAGGTTTTATAATTAATAGCATAAACCTGATTGATAATATTTTCTGCAGATTCAGCAATTTCTTTTCCAAAATCTGTGATATAAATTTTCCTCCCAACCACTTCTGTTAAAGGGATATCAAACTGCTGTTGAAAATTTTTTAATTGAATAGAAACTGCGGGCTGCGTTAAATGCAGTTCTTCAGATGCTTTTGTTACACTCTGTGTTTGTACAATTTTCAAAAAAATCTGCAATTGATTTAAGGTGTAATTCATAAATTTTATTAATGTATATCATTACAAATATAAATAAAAAATTATGATAAAGATTACTGAGTTTTGCAGACACAAATTTTAATATAAATAAAAAATGACAAAAATAACAGTAGCAAAAGGAGATGGCATAGGACCTGAGATAATGGATGCCACGCTTGAAATTATTTTAGCCGCAGGCGCTAAAATTGAAATTGATGAAATTGAAGTTGGCGAAAAAGTTTATTTAGCTGGCAATACTGCTGGAATTGCTGCCGAATCTTGGGAAACAATCAGAAAAAATAAAATATTCTTAAAGGCCCCTATCATGACACCCCAGGGAGGTGGTTACAAAAGTTTAAATGTTACTACTCGTAAATTTTTAGGCTTATACTCAAACGTTAGACCTTGTAAGAGTTTACATCCTTTTGTTAGTACAAAACATCCGGTAATGGATATTGTAATTGTAAGAGAAAATGAAGAAGATTTATATGCAGGAATTGAACATCAACAAACTGATGAAGTAGTGCAATGTTTAAAATTAATTAGCCGACCAGGATGCGAAAAAATTGTTCGTTACGCTTTTGAATATGCCAAACAACAAAATCGCAAAAAAGTAACTTGTTTTACTAAAGATAATATTATGAAACAAACAGATGGCCTGTTTCACCAGGTGTTTGATGAAATTGCAAAAGAATACCCTGAAATAGAGAATGAGCATTGGATTATTGATATTGGTGCTGCTAAAATGGCTGATACTCCTGAAGCATTTGATGTGATTGTGATGCCTAATTTATATGGAGATGTATTAAGTGATGTAGCTGCTCAAATTACTGGATCGGTAGGTTTAGCTGGTTCTGCCAATATTGGTGAAGAATGTTCAATGTTTGAAGCCATTCATGGCTCTGCTCCTAGAAGAGCCGGACAAAATGTAGCTAATCCTTCTGGTTTATTACAAGGGGCTATTATGATGTTGAATCACATTGGGCAAACTGCTGTTGCTGAGCATGTGCAAAATGCATGGTTAACTACCTTAGAAGAAGGCATCCATACTTATGACATTTATAAAGAAGGTACAAGCAAACAAAAGGTTGGTACAAAAGAATTTGCCAAAGCTGTTATTGCAAATTTAGGAAAGAAACCATCCTTGTTGAAACCTGTATCATATGCCAATAACACAGCGCTAAATTTACCAAAATACAAACGCAAAGCGGCAGCTAAGAAAGAATTAGTAGGGGTTGATATTTTTGTTCATTGGAATGGTGCCAACCCAAATGAGCTGGCCGAAAAAGTTAAAAGCATTGAAAACAATGATATTAAACTTTCAATGATTACGAACAGAGGTATAAAAGTATGGCCCGATGGTTTTAAAGAAACTTTTTGTACTGATCATTGGAGATGTCGTTTTAAACCTAATGAAGGTGCTGCTATCACCAAAAATAGCATTGTTGAACTTTTAAATAATGCAATCCATCAAAACATAGATAGTATTAAAACTGAAAATCTTTATGCCTTTGATGGCAAAGCTGGATATTCATTAGGACAAGGTCAGTAATCATTAATCATCTATAAATTATTCAAATGAATATTAAACTAATACAAGGCGAATTTAACCCTGGTGAGGCTCTGGATATTATTACACAAATGATACATGTAAAAATTAAGTATCATGAAAATAAAATTAGTCATCTCAGTAATGAGGAAGATATTAAAAGTAGAGAAACTAAAATAAAAAGACTTCAAAAGGAACTTTTTGATTTCAGAAATAATATTGCCGAAAACAATGGCAATATTAAGATAGATGCAATTATTCAAATTGAAAATAAAAAAATATAAATCAATGTCAAAAATAGAAAAACTAAAATTGATAGAGGGAACATTCACCTACCTTGAAGCAAGTGAAATCATTAAAAATATTTTTAATGCAAAAATACAATTTCATGAGCTAAAAAATTTTAGTTCAAAAGAACGATTGGGTAAAGAAGATGAACTTGCAATAAAAAAAGTTAAACAACTAAAAGTTGAATTAGAAAAATTTAAGCATATTTTGTTAGATAAAGAAGCTCGCCAAAATAAGGTATATGTTAGTTCAACTATTGATATTTTATTTGATGCTGAGCTGTAGTTTATGTTTTACAGAAGGGATTTAATTATTGCTACAAAACATCAAAAAGAAAATATAATTGCACCTAATTTGGAAAATGAGCTTGGTGTTTTATGTTTCACAACATCTCATTTAGATACCGATTTACTAGGTACTTTTACAGGAGAAGTTGAGCGAAAAAATGATCCGATTACAACTGTTAAAAATAAATGTCTTTTAGCCATGGAATTAGCCAATTGTGATATAGGAATAGCAAGTGAAGGCTCCTTTGGTCCGCATCCTACCATCTATTTTGTTCCTGCAAATGAAGAGTTCCTCATTTTTATTGACAAAAAAAATAATTTAGAAATTGTTGTCAAGGAATTGAGCCTTGAAACTAATTTTAATGCTGCAGAAATTAAAACAGAGAAGGAGCTTAAAGCATTTGCCGAAAATGCAAGGTTTCCTTCTCATGGTTTAATTATCAGAAAAACTAAAGATGATTTTTCGAACATTCTTAAAGGTATTACAGACACAAAAACCCTATTAGATACATTCCATCAATTAATCACAAGCTATGGAAGTGCTTATATTGAAACCGATATGAGGGCCATGTTTAATCCTACAAGGATGAAGGTAATTGAAGGTGCAACAAAGAAACTGGTTGCAAAAATAAAGTACCTTTGCCCAAAATGTAATGCACCAGGATTTGGAATTACTGATACAATATCGGGATTACCCTGCAGTATGTGCAATTTTCCTACCCGTAGCATATTAAGTTATATTTACCTTTGTCAGCAATGCAATTATAGCGAAGAACAAAAATTCCCAACTGGTAATTTTGTTGAAGACCCAAGGTATTGCGATATTTGCAATCCTTAATTAACTAAATTAATGCATGAATTTTAATTTACTTTTAGAGAATCTTACCAATCCTGCCTTGCTTTTTTTTGTGCTTGGAATAATTTCAGTGTATTTAAAAAGCGATTTAGAAATACCGCCTAATTCCTCTAAATTTATTTCACTATACTTATTATTTGCTATTGGATTTAAGGGAGGCCAAGAGTTATCTCATGAAACTTTTAACAGCGAAATTGGCTGGTCAATGCTTTTCGGAATAATTGTTTCTTCTACCATCCCACTCTACACATTTTTTATACTAAAAAGGAAGTTAAATATATTTGATTCAGGAGCTATTGCGGCCGCTTATGGTTCGGTTAGTGCTGTAACTTTTGTAACGGCAGTTTCATATCTCGAGTCGCATCAATTAAATTTACATGGGCACATGGTAGCCATTATGGCTTTAATGGAATCTCCTGCAATAGTAATTGGTTTATTATTGGTTTCGGTATACAACAAAGAGGAATCTCAAAGCATCAAAAAAAGAACTGTCATGATACATTCTTTTACCAACGGTAGTGTATTGTTAATTTTAGGCAGTTTAATTATTGGTTTTATTGCAAATGCAAAGCAAGCAGAAGGAATAAAGCCATTTACAAATGATCTTTTTAAAGGATTTTTAGCCATTTTTCTATTAGATATGGGGATTACAAGTGGTAAGAAACTGAAAGCATTCTTTTCTTTTGGTTGGTTTCCTGTTATTTTTGCCATTTTCATACCACTGATTAATGGCAGTTTGGTGGCAATATTTAGTTCAATTGTAACTCATGATGTTACCAATAGATTTATGTTTGCTATATTGGCTGCCAGTGCATCTTACATTGCAGTGCCTGCAGCCATGAAAATATCAGTACCTAAAGCAAACCCAGGATTATTTTTACCGATGGCCCTGGCCGTTACGTTTCCTATAAACATTACCATTGGGATGCCTATTTATTTTACAATCATTCAAAATTACTAATACATCTTTATACATTTATTCATGCAATTATTTTGGTATAAAACAACGCCTAACAATATAAAATTAACCTTTTAGATGGACAAGAAAAAAATAATAAACTATTTCAAGGCGCAAGCTATCAATGGTGAGTGGGCAAAGTTGTATGATATAGAAAACCCCATCAGCTACTCTTTTATTCAACGCTTCATTAAAACAGTTAACTTAATGAAACCAATAAAAGGTCGCATTCTTGATATGGGATGTGGCACAGGCATTATGGTTTCTGTAGCTAAAGAAAACGGGGCAACTTATGTAGGATTTGATGCAGCCGAAGAAATGATAGAAGCGTGTAATAAACAATTTAAAACAGATATAGAAAAGGGTCAGGTTAAGTTTTATTGTACTGATTCAAAAGATTTTAAAAGTGATATACCATTCGATTACGCTATTGGTATGGGGTATTTAGAATACTTCACTCATCCGAGCGATTGTTTAAATGAAGCCAAAAGGAATTTAGCCTCAGGTGGCAAATTAATTTTATCGTTCCCTCATAAATACTCATTGGATAATTTTGGATTACTAATCTTAGCTCCAATTAGAAAATTACTTACAATAGTAACGGGAAAAAACACACCACAGCCGCCAAGAAAGTATTGGGGAAAAACCGAAGCCATTGAACTTTTTATAAAAAATGGCTATGAAATAAATGATACAGTTTTTTATAATACCAGCTTTTTTCATTATCCATTTACTAAAGTAATGCCCAAGTTTGCAAACTTTGTAGCCTCTAAAATGGAATATACCTGGCTTAATAAAATACCATTTTTATCTTCTGGTTTTATTGTTTGTGCCATAAAAAAATAGACTACAGATTTAACAGAAGTAAAACAGCATTGAGCCTAATTAATTGATAGGTTTTTATACGGCAAAAATGATCGGCTCAGTTATTTAGCAATAAATTTCTGTGAAAATAAAATTAGCAAAACATTTAAACCTATTTTTGCAGCATGATTTCAAAGCTTACCGAAGCAGAGTTATTGGCTCAATACAAAAGTGTTTTATCTAAATATATTCCAGAACAAAGTGTGCACACTATTGCCTTATGGGTTAGGCAATATAATTTTGATTTAAAGATTACCACCAGTAGAAGCACCAAATTAGGCGATTACAGAAGTCCTTTTAAAGGGCAACGACATAAAATTACTGTAAATCACAATTTAAATCGCTATGCATTTTTAATAACTTTAGTTCATGAAGTGGCGCATTTAACAGCTTTTGAGAGATTCAGCCATCGAATCAAACCTCATGGCGATGAGTGGAAGCAAGAATATCAAAGGCTCATGCATCCTTTTTTGCACGATAGCATTTTGCCCAACGATGTGCAATTAGCCTTAAAAAATTACCTGATTAACCCTTCAGCATCAAGCTGTGCAGATGAAAATTTGTTGCGAACCTTAAAAAAGTACGACAAACCTAACGAAGCTCTGGTTCACTTGGAAGATTTACCATTCAAGACAATTTTTAAAATTTCACCTGAACGCTACTTCGAAAAAGGAGAAAAATTACGGAAACGTTATAAGTGTATTGAACTGGCTACTAAAAGAGTTTATTTGTTTAGCCCAGTAGCGGAAGTAACACCCGTGCAAAAAACCTTATTATAGCTTTTCTGTTTTATCTTAAGGTTTATGAAAGTGAAATTCTTAATAGCCATTAGCTTGCTAATCAAGTTAATTTCAATTTTAGAACAATTGACAGTAATTTATTATCAGAAATCGTTAAGTTATTTATAAGTTTCAATTTGAATTTATTAATACCTTTGCGCACCGAAAAAAGAGCCAAATTGAGCACCGAAATTATTGACGAAAATAGGGTTAGTACCAAATTAAGCATACGCGATATAGCTGCGTTCTGCAAACTAAGACTTGCTACTTTAGTAGTAATGTCAGCTGCTTTTTGCTTTGTTTTAGCTTCTGAAACTGTTAACTATTCGCAACTTTTGATTTTGATTGTGGGTGGTTTTTTAGTAACTGCTTCTAGCAATGGTTTCAATCAGATTATTGAGCGCAATTTGGATAAATTGATGACTCGTACTCAAAATCGTCCTTTGCCTTCTGGCAGAATGAGTTTAAATCAGGCCTATTTTATTGCCATTAGTTTAGGCATTCTTGGAATAATTTTATTATGGCTTTTAATAAACCCTTTAAGCGGAATTCTAGGCACGCTTGCGCTAGTGCTTTATACTTTTGTTTACACCCCTATGAAGCAAAAAACACCCTTGGCAGTTTTTATTGGTGCTTTCCCTGGGGCTATACCACCTATGTTGGGCTATGTGGCTGTAAGTGGCCAAATGAGTATGGCTGCAATTATCGTATTTAGTGTACAATTTATGTGGCAGTTTCCACATTTTTGGGCTATTGCATGGGTGTTAGATGATGATTACAAAAAAGCAGGATTTTATTTGCTTCCTTCTAGAGGAGGAAGAGACAAAAGCAGCGCATTTCAAGTGCTCATTTATACTTTGTGTTTATTGCCCGTAAGCTTGATGCCAATAGTTTTTAATATTTCAGGTAGTATTGCCGCCATTATCATTATTTTATGTGGTATAGGATTTATTGCTCAAGCAATTAAACTTTATAGCAAATGTGATGTTAAATCAGCACAACAATTAATGTTTGGCTCGTTTTTTTACCTGCCAATTGTGCAAATAGCCTTAATGATTGATAAAATATAACATGGATAACGATAGTAATGATTTAAAATTAAATAAAGGATTAAGAGAACGCACTGCCAAGCTATTGCTTTATGTTTCAATAGGTAGTATAGTGATGGCTTTTGCCGGTTTAACAAGTGCTTATGTTGTTACCAAGGGCAGTGGTGCGGGTTTAACTTTTGATTTACCTGCTGTTTTTTACTATAGCACTGCTATCATTTTAATATCAAGTTTAACCATTAACATGGCCTTGGTGGCTGCCAGAAAAAATAATTTTCAACAAATTACAATGTGGTTGGTAGTAACCTTTGCCTTAGGATTAGCTTTTATGTTTACTCAATATAGCGCTTGGTCAGAGTTATATCAAAATAAAATTTATTTTGCAGGCAGGCAAAGTAATGCTGCAGGCTCTTTTTTGTATGTAATTACAGGATTACATGTGGCTCATCTTGTTGGCGGATTATTATATTTGATTGGCGTAATTGTTCGTTCCACTAAGCAGCAATTTGACGCGCAAAATCATCTAAAATTAAAACTTTGTGCTATTTATTGGCACTTTTTAGATGCCCTTTGGATTTATCTTTTTATTTTTCTTATGAACTTTAAGTAGGGAATTAGTATCCCAGTTTTTCTCTTACAGCATTCAAAGTATCTTGGGCATAAGCCCTTGCTCGCTCTTCTCCTTTTATTAGTTTATGATTTAAGGCTGCAGTATTGGTCATTAAAAATTGATATTCTTCTCGTGCTGAAGCATATTTTGTGGTAATTAGTTCATACAATGCTTGCTTAGCATGCCCATACCCAAAACCTCCGTTCAAATAATTATCACGCATGCTGCTGATTTGATCGCTATCGGCAATAAGTTTGTAAATATTATATACGTTGCAAGTATCAGGGTTTTTGGATGCTTCCAAAGGTAAACTATCAGTAACTATTGATTTAATGACTTTCAATAACTCTTTATCAGATTGAAAAATATCAATATAATTATGATACGATTTGCTCATTTTTTGACCATCAATACCAGGTACAATCATCACTTGCTCATCAATTTTAGCCTCAGGTACCACAAATGTATCACCATATAAATGATTGAATTTTTGGGCAATATCTCTCGTCATTTCAAGATGTTGCAATTGGTCTTTACCAACAGGAACAAAGTTGGCGTTATACAATAAAATATCCGCTGCCATTAAAACAGGATAGGTAAATAAACCTGCATTTACATCGGCTAGTTTTTCTGATTTATCTTTAAAAGAATGTGCATTTGCCAGCATCGGAAATGGTGTCAAACAATTGAGATACCAAGCTAATTCGCATACTTCGGGTACCATACTTTGACGATAAAATAAATTCTTCTCTGTATCAAAACCAAAAGCAATCCATGCCGCTGCCACTGAATTAATATTGTGTTTGCGAATTTCAGCATCCTTAATAGTGGTTAAGGAATGTAAGTCTGCTATAAAAAAAAACGACTCATTACCTGAGGCACGGCTCAATGCTATAGCTGGTAAAATAGCCCCTAAAATGTTTCCTAGATGCGGTACTCCGCTACTTTGTATGCCAGTTAAAATTCTTACCATTGCCTTTGATTTTAGGGCACAAAAGTAACAAAAGTGCCAATAGTGTTTACTAAAATAATTTTACCTGATATTTTTTAGCCATTTTTTTTAATTGTTCTTCAGCAACGTCATGACTATTTGCCCCATTATGATAGTGCTCAACGGTGAGTACGTGCAATAAACAATTATACTTTTTAGCTAAGTTAAAATAGGGCTCTAATTCCCAATCCATGGTAAAAGTATTGTGTATAATTACTTTTGAAATTCCCTTCGCAATTGCTATTTCAGCATTACTTATACATTCGGCATAAGCCCTATAATTTTCACTAAATTCAAATTTATATTTGCCCGTTTTATCTGTAAAATAATCATCCACAGAATAAAATGGATAAGTGTTATTTTCAGAAATAAGCTTGGCAAAAGCTGTTTTTCCAGCACCTGGCAAACCTCTAAGCAATATAAGATGTTGATTCGTTTCCATGGTTTCAAACAAGTCGCAAATATGAGAACAAATAATTATCTTTCGGCCATGAATAAATCAGGAATATCGGTTCGTGGAATAATTATTTCGCCATTTGTATTGCTGGTTAAAATATACCAAGGTGCCATTTCCCCGTTACTGCCTAATGCTTGCCGCTATACTCCTACCTGCTCACAATACACCATTGAAGCACTTCATAAATACGGGTTATTTAAAGGTGGTTGGATGGGATTAAAAAGAATTTTAAGTTGTAATCCATGGGGCGGACATGGGCATGATCCAGTTAAATAAAAAAAATAAATAAAATGAATAAAATTTTAATCGTAATAGTTGGAACAATTTTATTGTCTTCTTGTAGCAGCACAAAAGAAGAAAAAACCGCTATAAATAATGATGTTCAATTCAATCAATTTACAGATCGTTTTGTTAATGCTTTATGGAAACAATATCCAGGTTGGGCCAGCAGTGTCGGTTTTCATAATTATGATAGTATATTAACTATCCCCAATAAGGCAGAAAAAGAAGCTACTTTAATTTTTTCTCAAAAGTATCTCGATTCTTTGCAAAGCTTTGATATAAATACACTTTCAAAGAACAATAAAACAGATTTTTATTTGATTAAGAACAATTTAGAAAGCGCAATTTGGTATGCTAAAGAATTCGATAGTGGTAGTTGGAATCCCTCAGAATACAACATCGGTGGCTCCTTTTCAGAGATATTGAACACCAATCAATATGCAATTGAAGATCGGTTAAAAAACATCATCCTAAAACTCAAAAATGTAGATTTATATTATGCTGCTGCTAAAGAAAATATTAAAAATCCAACCAAAGAACATACTGATTTAGCTATCAATCAATTATCTGGAGCCATTTCAGTATTTGAAATTGATATTCCGGAAGCTGCAAAAAGCGCTAAGCTTACTGATCAGGAAAAAAAAATACTCAATGAGCGTTGTGAAAAGGCGGTAAGCGAAATCAATAACTATGTAAATTTCCTTAAAACCTTGAAGAATGAGCATCCTAGACCATTTAACATTGGCAAAGATTTGTACTTTAAAAAGTTTGAACTGGATATTCAAAGTAAATTTACAGCGCAAGAAATTTATCAAAGAGCCTTACAACGTAAAAATGAATTGCATTTAAAAATGTATGATGCTGCCTTGGCGCTTTGGCCAAAGTATTTGGGAAAAGAAAAATTGCCAAACGATTCGCTTAAATTAATTAAGATGATGATTGATAAACTTTCGGTGAATCACACCCATAGAGATTCTTTTCAAAACGAAATTGACAAACAAATTCCAAAATTGATTGCCTTTATCAAACAAAAAGATTTGATTTATATTGATCCTTCAAAACCGCTAGTTGTACGCAAAGAACCAGCGTATATGCAAGGTGTAGCTGGTGCTTCTATTTCATCACCAGGCCCTTATGATAAAAATGGAAATACTTACTACAATGTTGGCACCCTAGCCAATTATAGCGCTGCTGAAGCTGAAAGCTATTTAAGAGAGTATAATGACTATATCCTTCAAATTTTAAACATCCATGAAGCCATACCCGGACATTACACACAGTTGGTTTATAGTAATAATTCACCGAGCTTAATTAAATCTTTATTTGGCAATGGCGCTATGATTGAAGGTTGGGCAGTGTATACGGAATTAATGATGTTAGAAAATGATTATGGAAATAACACGCCAGAAATGTGGCTCATGTATTACAAATGGCATTTACGGTCTGTTTGCAACACCATTTTGGATTATAGTATTCATGTAAATAATATGTCAGAAAAAGAGGCTTTAACTTTACTTATTAATGAAGCCTTTCAACAAGAAGCGGAAGCTAAAGGAAAATACAAACGTGTTTCTTTAACGCAGGTGCAACTTTGCAGCTATTTTACAGGCTTTACAGAGATTTATGATTTAAGGGAAGCATTAAAAAAGAAACAAGGAAATGCCTTTAAATTAAAACAATTTCATGAACAATTTTTAAGTTATGGAAGCGCTCCGGTAAAATATATTTCAGAGGCCATGTTGGGTAAATAATCTTATTTTCTTAACATTTATTTTAATTTTTGAAAACATTTGTTAAGTTTGAGTTAAATTTTTAATTCAAACTAGCCATGGCATATCTATATTCTTCATTTTTAAGAATTAAAAAGCATGTAATTTATATCCCCATAATAGCTCTATTTTTTCATACGTTTACTTTTGCGCAACAGCATTCATTTGTTAACGAAAAGAAACAAACAATGCAAAAGGAGAAAGACAACTTTACTTCCTTTACCACACCGCAAAAGAGTAATTATATTAGCCAGTGGCAGTCAGAAAATAAAAAAGATTTTATTCAACATCCAGAGTTTGGAACCATGGCTTTTAATGGGCCTAATGGTGATTTGGTGGAAATATTAAACAAAAGAGCCATTGATTATCGTTATTACATAAACCCTAATCATCCAAGTGAATTTTTTATACAACAATCACTTGGAGATTTGCACTATAAAAAAGATGGCCATTGGCTCACCATAGATCATCATATTTTTAATAAAGGCAATGGTATTTTTGAAGCAACAAATCAGCCAGAGCCTGTAGGTTTTAATACTGTTTCAGGGGTTTCGTATATTATTACTCCATCAGGAACAGTTAATTTTAACCAATGGAAATTGTACGGTATAGATCAAGAAAACAATGAGCATTTAATAGCTGATGCCAATTGGAACAACTTCACAGCAGGCGATGATGGTTTATATATTTTGAATATTTTTCCTGGTATTGATGCCACTATGAAAGTAATGCGCGGGGCCATAAAAACTAATTTCATTGTAAAATCTTATCAGTTAAATGCATATAAGGAATTGGTTTTTAGAGATGCAATGACAGTTAACAATGCGCAAGGAACGTTACAGTTTAACACCTTAAAAACGGAAACATTCGCAGCAGACCGCGTGCAGCTATTAGCGGCAAACAATTCAGTTGTTGAGATTGGTGAAGCCATTGCCTATCCTGAAAGTGGTTCAAAAGAGCAAAGATTTTTCCCGCAATACAATCTAAAAAATAATCATTTAGGTATTGTTATTCCTACCTCATGGTTAACACAAAGTT
>JBILPB010000232.1:0-3592 GCA_044374175.1 Bacteroidia bacterium
ATTTCAATAGTCACAGTGTGCTTAATTATAGGGCAAATAAAACAAAGCCATAGACTTATAAATTTGGATAGCGCTATCTTCGATTTTTTTGGAAAAATTTCATATGGTATATATGTTATTCATCCATTAATTATTCTATACCTATCCAAGGTTTTAAAATTTTCTGACAAATCGAATATGATGAGTCATTTAATCGTATATTTCTGTGTGTTTTTTACTACAATATCAATAGCTTATTTATCATACCAATATTGGGAAAAACCATTTTTATTGATGAAAGATAAATACACCGCAATCAAAAGTTCGGCAACAAAACATCATTAAAATATATCAATGTGATAAGCTTGGCTGGTTGGCCCTGGTTTAAATTGTAATGCATCGAAAAACTATCTTCAAAGACTCCCCATCGAATAGCATGAGCAAATTGAAATAAGGGATGATTATGATCTAACAGTTCGGAAAAAGTACTGTAAAACTAAGTTGGTTCGGATTTTTCTTTTTTGTTGGCATAAACAAATTTGCCCTTTTTTAAGCCTATTATTTACAAAATTAACAGATTTATTATAAATTATTTTTCAACAAATCTAATGACAATAAACATTCCAAAGTATTTGAGGGACGACTAATAAAATTCTACTATCAAATCAAATATGATGAATAATTTATTGAAAATGCGTTGAAAAAAAAGATAAAGCGGATGGCTTGCTCCCTCTTTTCAGAGGGAGGCGCCCAAACTATTTACACACTAATTTAAGCCTAGCATTAAATGTGTAAATAAATTTTATTTCACTACCAATTTTTTATTCAATACCTTACCGTCATTCATGAGCTGCACCGTGTAAACACCGGGAGCTAAATTTGCAATATCAATTACATGATGTTGTTGGGCACTAATCACTTGTTTTTGGCGCACTGCTTTGCCTAAATAATCGCTAATGCTCAAGTTCCAAACTGCATTCTTATCACCTCCGTCAATAGCAATTGTAAATTGATTACTTGCGGGATTGGGCGATATAGTTAAAGTTGGATTTGCAAATAGCAAAGCATTTTTTACACCAGTAGTGCCTTGTATATTAATATTATCTAAATATATTGGTTGTCCATAATGCCCAAGATTGGTAAAGGAAATAATGACATCAATCAATGGATCAACAATATTCAAATCAATTATATCTGTTCGCCATTGTGTATTATTTGGCTCAAAGCGACCCGAAGAAATGGCCGGTGCAGTAGAAAGTAAATCACCGCCCTTGATATAGAGCTGGGTAAAAGTGCCTCCGCAATCTGTACTATAACTCACTTCCAGCGTGTCTGAATAATTATTATCGTATTTTGCATAAGCTACATCAAAACTAAGTACTGGATTTAGAAGAGTACTTAAATCATATTTAGCGGTCCATATGGCATCTTTTTTTCCTTGTACATCAATATAATAATTATCAAAAAACATACAGTTGTCTCCATTGCCATAAGCACTTGTGTAAGCGCAATAAGCCCAGTTCACAAAGTTTTGTGCATCATCATAATATTTCCATGTTTGAGGCAAGGCATTGTTTTCAAAGTTTTCTACAAAAGGCAAGGCATCTTGCCCTTGTGTGCTCACCACTCCTGTTTTAGTAATGGTATAGCTTTGACCATTGTAGGTTAAAACCAGCGTTGCATCAAATGTGCCAGCAGTATTGTATTGCACGGCAGGGTATTTCAAATTAGAACTTGATGGGCTGCCACCAGGAAAGGTCCATAGATAGGTTGCTCCTGCCGGCACCACACTGTGATCAACATAATGTATGCTGTCGCCAGGACAATAGTAAGTGGCATAATCAGCACTAAAATCAACAATAACATTTGATGGCTCATAAAAATCACTTTCCCAAATGCCTATCCCTGCATTGGCCAATCTTATTTTTTGGCCTTTATAAAAAGGCAACATATTAATGGGATGTGTAATTACTGGCAATCCGGTACTAAAGTCATCCCAATTGGCCATGGTATTATTTTTATAAAAGGCACTTCCATTTTTCATGGCCAAATACACTCCACCATTGGTGCCTATTTGGTGACACATGCTATAAATTTCTTTGCCATTTAAATTAGCATCAGTAATATTGGTCCAGTTTAAACCTGCATCAGTAGTTTTATAAACTTTATTACCATTACTTCCGGTGGTATAACCCAGCCACAACTCATTTTCATTTGTACTACTTAAACAGAAAAAAATGTTTCTTTTATTGGTTTGAGGAATAGTAACGGTTGTCCACGTTAAACCATTATCAATTGATTTTTTTAATTGCGATACATTGCCAACCACCAATTGCGCATAAAAGATATTTGGGTTAACCCTGCTTTGTTCTATCCACAACACTAAATTACTAGTGTTGACACCAACGCTGGCAATAGGTGCAAAGCTCCCTCCCCCATCTGTACTTTTATAAAACTGATTATTTTTACCCATGTAGGCTATGTTCCAATAACGGTGATCGAAAATCATGCGAGAACTTTCGTTAAACCAATAACTTTCGTTTGGATAAGTAGCAGTGCTAAAGCCGCTAGCAATTCCATTGGTAGCTGTTGGAATTACCACACCACCTATATCACTAAAATAAGTTTTTCTTTGGTTGCTATAATTGACATAACCTGTAGGTGCTTCGCCACCACCCAATTGTAAAAATGTGCCTTGTGGATAGCCTTCATAATAAGCCGCATTGCCATTATGATAACGGCCGCCCACCATTATATCTTCATTCCAGCCTTGATCAAAACCCCAGAAATCGCTACCCCAAATGCCTTTGGTGCGACTATCGTGCGAGGCAAACCAAGTGGTTGAATAATTAATCCCACCATCGCAACTTAACCACACTTCTTCGGTATTGTTGGGTGTTAATCTGTTGATTAATGTTTGCATATCGGGATGCACTTGGGGAATAGTACCAACATATCCGCCAACAGCGCTAATGGTTTGACTTCCGTTAGTGCTTCTCCATAAACTTAAACCGCCAAACAAAATATTATTTTCGTTAAGATGTGAAGCAATGATGGTGGTGTTATAATAAATTTGATTATACGTATTGTTGTCACCACCAAATGTCATAGGGTTTGGATGCGTATTAAAATCATAAGGTGCACCAATAGTACCATGCGGATTAGTCCATGTTTCACCAGCATCATTACTTACATAAACACCAATAAAACCATGTGTTTGTAAGTTAGCAGTGCTCTGACTTTGCCCCACCAAAAGTGCATATATTTTATTAGGATTAGCAGCGGTAACAGCTATTTTAGCCCCTCTGCTATCAATTAAACCAGCATCTGCCAAAGGCACTGTAAACCAACCTGTAGGTTTAATTGTAAATGTATTTCCTCCATCAGTTGATTTAAAGAAATTGGAAATGCCCGTTGCATTAACATGTTGAGAAGCAAAAACAATTGTTGGGTCATTTACTTTTAGTACCACGCTTAAACACTCTTCTGTGAGCACTTCCGTCCAATTATTACCACCATCTGTTGTTCTAAAAAGTCCTTCATTAGTGGCCGCAAAAATAATATCGGGCTGTGTGGGATGAAAGGCGATTTGATGTGTTTCGATATTTAAGGA
>JBILPB010000233.1:0-3589 GCA_044374175.1 Bacteroidia bacterium
AAATAAATTCTGCTTGATGGTTTGCATGGTGGCTTTACTCAATTTAATGACTTCAAAAACATCCATCATTTGATGTGGTTTTATCAATACAATTTGTGCTGCATTGATAGCCGCTTCAGAAGCACTGCTTAATGAAATACCAACATGTGCTGCACTTAAAGCCGGTGCATCATTGATGCCATCGCCCACCATTACGGTAGTTTGTGTGCTGCCATAATTTCTTAAAATGTCTAATTTTTGGGCAGGTAATTGTTCGCTATATACTTTGTTAATGCCTAATGTGCTGGCAATGGATTCACATTTTTCTTTTTTATCGCCACTTAACATCACCACTTTAAAATTGAGTTCCTTTAATTTTTGGATAAGCAATTTTGCATCTTCCTTAACTTCATCAGCAATGTTAAATACACCGATTAGCCTGCCATTCGAACATAAATAGATATCATAGCTGGTTTCATTGGTTTGAATTTTATGTGCATTCAACAATGATTTGGAGCCCAGTAAATAATTATTTCCTAATTCATCTTTTGCTTCTAATCCCAGGCCTTTGTGTTCAATAATTTGTGTAAACATTTTTGCTGTGGTTTCTTGTTTTAATTTGTTACACAAGGCCTTGGCAATGGGATGGCTGCTGTGCGATTCCATACTAAAAATAATATCTTTTACTTCCTGTTCACTTAAATTCCCGAATACTTTTAGGCCTTCAATTACAAAATTACCTTTGGTTAATGTGCCTGTTTTGTCAAAGAAAATGATGCTGGATTTTGATAAAGTTTCCATCGTAGTGGCGCCTTTTATCAACATGCCGTTTTTACTTGCTCTTCCTAAACCTGCCATCACCGCAGTTGGTGTAGCTAAACCCATAGCACAAGGACAAGAAATTACCAACACCGCAATGGCATTGATTAAACTAGTGGCAAAACTTTTTTCAATCACAAAATAAGTAACCAAGAAGGTAATGATTGAAATAATGACTACAGCAGGCACAAAAATATTACTTACTTTATCGCCCAGTTTTTGGATTTCAGGCTTGTTTCTTTGCGCTTCTTTAACTAAAGCAATGATATGTGCCAGGGCACTATCTTCGTTGTTTTTTGTGACACGCATTTTAAAAGTACCTTGTTCTAAAATGGTTCCAGCCAATACTTTGCCTTGTACAATGCGCTCTGCAGGCATTGTTTCTCCAGTGATCATACTTTCGTTTACGGTGCCTTGTCCCCAAATAATTTCACCATCGGCCGGAATTTTATCTCCTGTGTTTACCAATAAAATATCACCCGGTTTTATTTCTTTAAAATTGATACTTTCTGTTTTTTCTTCGCCTAAAAATAGAAAAACTTTTTGCGCTGTTTGAGGCTGAAGCTTTGCCAGATCTTTAATGGCAGTAGTGGTTTGCTGAACGGTGCGTTGTTCAATTAAATTCCCTAAAAGTACTAAGGTAATAATGGTGCTTGTTGTTTCAAAAAATAACATTTGATGACTATGCGGCATCAATAACATACCCAACAAACTGTATATAAATGCAGCACTAGAACCCAATAAAATTAACACATCCATGTTTGGTGTGCGATTTAAGGTAGAAGCAATACTGCTTTTTCCAAAACTAATCCAACCAATGATAAAGACAGGTAAACATAAAATAAGTTGCACCCATTGATTTCCTAAAAAACTGTTTGGAAAAACCATGTGAAGCATGAGCACTGCGCTAAAGGGAAGTGTAAGATAAAACCTTCCAGCGGTTGTTTTATACCAAACTTTATCACCATTGTTTTGATCGAGTACCACTTTATATCCTAAACTTTCGATATCGGTAACAATGCTTGAAAGTGAGAGATTGGCTTCATTAGTAAAAACAGCCTCGGCATTAGGAAAGCTAACGCTTACATTTTTTAAACCTCTTTCATTTAATTTTTTTTCAATACTCAACGCACAACTGGAGCAATCCATGCCTTCGATATCGAGTATTGTTTTTTCTTGTGTATTCACAAGGCAAATTTACTGTTTAAATTGGCAATATATATTACATTCATCAATAATGTTATTGTATAAATTAAATTATTTTACATCTTTGGATTTCGAAATAATCTCTATGAAAAATAAGTATACGATTCATAAGCAACTTTTTATTATTTCTTTAGGATTAATTGTTGCATGCACTCCTTCAGAAAAGAAACAATTTGAAGAGCAAATTTCAATTCAAGCAGATACAGAAGAGCCAGACAGTTTAGTCAATTCGGTTGAGGGTAATGCTACCATGAAACAGATTTCTACCTTTCCTAATAATGTGATTCTGACAGGTATGCCCAATCACCGATTGGTTAGTGTTTATAAATCGAGGGTTATCAAAAAAGAAGGAGCAGCCATAAGAATTTCTAAGTATTATTCTACAGAAAATGACGGTAGTGATGAATGGCTGGAGCACTATATGCCTGGTATTGATATTTTATATGGGTATAACTTATTAAATTTAGCGCATTATGACCTTCAAACAGAAAAAAGTAATTATTTATTTAATCATCCTGTTTTAGTAAAAACACTTTATTACCCTTCTTTTGTGCAGGATTCAACCAACAAAATTCCGGTTAACCGAGATTATTATTTGGTTTCGGTTTACGATGAAGATACCAATCATGATAGTTTGATTTCAAAAAAGGACCTTAGACGATTTTATTATTTTGATGCAAGTGCTTATGTTAAAAAGAAATTGATTGCGGACGATTATTCGGTCGTAAAATCGCAGTATGATTCAAAAAATGATGCTATGTATGTTTTTGCCGTGCATGATGAAAACAAAAATGGGATGAAGGAAATAAAAGAACCGACCCATATTTTTTGGTTTTCTTTAAAAACTCCTGATACTGCTAAAAGACTTTATTGATAGGTGTTATCAGATTATTTTAATCTTATCAAAAAGCCTTTTCTCTTTACAATGTTTTTATAATCCCACTGTATTTCTTCTGCTTTTTTTAGCCATCTTGCAAGATCTGTGGTATTTATTTCTGAAATGTCATTTATATAAATTTCAGCAGCTTTAAATTTACCTTCATTTTTAAGGGCAGGCTCTGTAAAGGTTTGTCCACTCCAGAATAACAGCCGGATGCCTTTTTTTAATTTATGATAGCCCACAACTGGATTCCCATCTAAAAACCAAACAGGATGCGCATGCCATATTTTATGTTCAGCTTCGGTCAGATTTTGATTAATTTCTGCGTAAAGTAAATCACATATGGCCTTATCGTTAGGAGCTAATAGATTGTGATAATCAAGCATATCTTGTTGCATGGTTATGGTATTAAAATCATTTCAATTCACTCGAAAGGTAGCTAATTATTGATAGCTTTGATATTTTATTATGTTTTTCCGCTTTTTGTACCAGTAAAACATGGACATTCTTAAATCAGTGGTGTCTCTAACATTCTAATTGAGATTGGTTTCCAACTCATTTTGCTATAAAATTAGGGAATTCTAAATAGCTTTAGTGCTGGCAAAACTTACTTTTTTACGAAAAAAAAGTAAGCAAAAAATTCGTGGAATCGATAAAATAAGGCAATTGGCATCAAAGCACTAGTACGCTCAGATGCCACCGCAG
>JBILPB010000234.1:0-3542 GCA_044374175.1 Bacteroidia bacterium
AATAACGTGCAAATGTAACAATTGAATTGAAATAATTATATGCTTAAAATCATTACCTCAATTTTTTAATAAATTTAAAAGGAGGCTTGTTGTGCGCAAGTATATGTAAATTGATAATAATCTGTAATTTAGGATATGAACTTGATGTGCCAAGTCGATTAAAAAAAGTTACCTTTGCACGCTTATTTTTAAAATATGACCACCCAACAAGAAATAGAAAGAAGAAGAACATTCGGTATTATTAGTCATCCAGATGCGGGTAAAACTACGCTTACAGAGAAATTACTGTTATTTGGAGGCGCCATTCAAAGTGCTGGTGCTGTAAAAAGTAACAAAATAAAAAAGCATGCTACTTCCGATTTTATGGAAATAGAAAAGCAAAGAGGTATCTCTGTTGCCACTTCTGTGATGGGTTTTGAATACAAGGGTAAAAAAGTGAATTTGTTAGATACACCAGGCCATGAGGATTTTGCTGAAGATACTTACAGAACACTTACTGCCGTGGATAGTGTTATCA
The DNA here is from genome assembly GCA_044374175.1 of Bacteroidia bacterium. Taxonomy (GTDB): domain Bacteria; phylum Bacteroidota; class Bacteroidia; order UBA4408; family UBA4408; genus CAIKXD01. Next base: position 518 of record JBILPB010000234.1, read on the forward strand.
TGGTGATAGATTGCGTTAAAGGTGTAGAACCACAAACACGCAAGTTGCTTGAAGTTTGCCGTATGCGTAATACGCCTGTAATTGTTTTTATTAATAAATTAGACAGAGAGGGGAGAGATCCTTTTGATTTGTTAGATGAAATTGAAAAGGAGTTAAAAATAAAGGTACGCCCGCTTTCTTGGCCTATTGGCATGGGAAAGCAGTTTAAAGGGGTGTATAGTTTATTCGAAAAAAGTTTAATTTTATTTGATGCTGGCAATAAGCAAAAAGTAGAATCATCAGTAAAAATAGATGACGTAAACTCGCCAGAAATAGCCGTTAATGTTGGTGAGCGATTTGCCGAAAAGTTGAGAGAAGAGGTGGAAATTATTGAATCTGTTTATCCAACATTTGATGCTAACGAATATTTAAAAGGTAATATTTCGCCTGTGTTTTTTGGGAGTGCTGTAAATAATTTTGGCGTGCGCGAATTGTTAGATTGTTTTGTACAAATAGCACCAGTGCCCCAACCTAGGAATACCGATTTGAATGAAATTAAACCGGAAGATAAAAACTTTACTGGTTTTGTGTTTAAAATACATGCCAACATCGACCCTAAACATCGCGATAGAATAGCTTTTTTACGTGTTTGTTCAGGTGTGTTCGAAAGAAACAAAAATTACTTTCACGTGCGTGAAGGCCGTCAATTGCGCTTTAGCAATCCAACAGCTTTTATGGCTGCCGAAAAAAATGTAATTGATGAAGCTTTTCCTGGCGATATCATTGGTTTGTACGATACGGGTGTTTTTAAAATAGGAGATACGTTAACCGAAGGCACCAAAGAATCATTTAAAGGCATTCCAAGTTTTTCGCCCGAAATTTTTAGGTATGTAAACAATACCGACCCTATGAAAACCAAGCAGCTCAACAAAGGTTTGGAGCAGTTAACAGATGAAGGAGTAGCGCAATTGTTTACAAAAACATTAAACAACAGAAAAATATTGGGAACAGTTGGTGCACTTCAGTTCGAAGTAATTCAGCATCGATTAAAAAGTGAGTACAGTGCCAGCTGTAATTTTGAGCCTATTAATTTGTACAAGGCTTGTTGGATAAGCTCAACGGATAAGAAAAAATTAGACGCTTTTATCCTCGAAAAATCTCACCATATGGCAGTTGATAAAGACCATAAACCTGTCTTTTTAGCAGAATCAGCTTGGTCATTACAAATGGCACAAGAAAAAAATCCTGAAATTGAATTCCATTTTAAATCAGAATTTTAATTAACCCATCATCAATAAAAATTAATCATCACCTCAGATAAAGTAAAATTAATGATTCCAAAAGTAATATTAAGTTCAGGTAAAGACCAATCACCGCGCAGATTTCATCCTTGGATATTTTCAGGCGCTATCAAAAAAATAAAAGGCGAAGTAGCCGAAGGTATGATTGTAGAAGTAGTTAGCAATCACGATGAGCCACTCGGTATTGGTCATTATGCCAATGGAAGTATTGCGGTGAGGATTTTTAGTTTTCAGTCGCAAGAAATAGATCAAGCATTTTGGAACACGCGTATTCAAAAAGCCTATCAATTTAGAAAAGATGCAGGCTTAATTAATAACGAAGCAACAAATACCTACAGACTAATTCATGCCGAAGGCGATGGTTTGCCTGGTTTAATAGTTGATATTTATGCCGATACAGCCGTAATTCAGTCGCACAGCACAGGCATGCATTTAATAAAAAACGAATTAGTAGCAGCCCTTAAAGAAGTTTATGGAAATACCTTAAAAGCCATCTACGACAAGAGTGCCGACACCATGCCATCAATTCCTGGAGTAGAAATTACCAATAAAATTTTATGGGGAACTCCCGAAAGTGACTATGTATTAGAGCACGGATTAAAATTTAAAATTGATTGGGAGCAAGGCCAAAAGACAGGCTTTTTTATTGATCAACGTGAAAACAGAAAACTCTTACAAATATATAGTGAAGGCAAAAAAGTATTGAATACCTTTTGTTATAGTGGTGGATTTTCGGTTTATGCTTTAGCTGCAGGTGCGCAATTGGTGCACTCGGTAGACAGTTCTAAAAAAGCGATTGTTTTAACAGATGAAAATGTAAAATTAAATTTTGGTGAAACAGATAAACATCAGTCTTTTGCTGTTGATACCTTTAACTTTTTGGAGCATGCCGAAGAAAAGTATGACGTGATTATACTTGATCCGCCCGCATTTGCCAAGCATCATAATGTAAAACACAATGCAGTGCAAGGTTATAAAAGATTAAATGCCGAAGCCATCAGAAGAATTAATCCAGGAGGAGTAATTTTTACTTTTTCTTGCTCACAAGCAGTAGATAAATATTTGTTTCACAACACAATTATGTCGGCTGCCATACAAGCAGGTAGAGAAGTACGTATTTTAGAATACATGTCGCAACCCATTGACCATGCGCCAAGTATTTTTCATCCAGAAGGTGAATATCTAAAAGGTATTGTTATAAAAGTATACTAGTAAAACATACAAAGGTTTGTTTAAAGATCCAGCCTATAAACACATTTGGAATATTTCGTATCCCATCATTTTAGGTGGTGTGGCGCAAACTGTAATCAATATTACCGACTCTGCATTTTTAGGTCGTATTAGCGAAGTAGCTTTAGGCGCAAGCGCCATTGCAGGTTTGTTATATGTTACTTTTATGATGCTGGGTTATGGTTTTGGTGTAGGTGTCCAAATCATTATTGCCCGTTTAAATGGCGAAAAAAAATATCACGAAATGGGCAATGTGCTCGATCATTCCCTGTATTTTTTATTAAGCTTATCTGTAATTTTATTTGGATTTATATATTGGGGAGGCCCTCTTATATTAAAGCATTTTGTGCAGTCGCAAGGCATACTAGAGGCTAGTATCAGCTTTATTCAAATACGTAGTTTTGCTATTTTTTTTAGCTCCTTTGTGTTTGTCATCAGAGGCTTTTTTACGGGTATTTCACAAACAAAAATTGTATTGTATACTACAGCTATTGTGGCTACTTTAAATGTAATTT
>JBILPB010000235.1:0-3541 GCA_044374175.1 Bacteroidia bacterium
ATAGCCGACTTGCTAGATGATAAAGGCGAGCGCTTAGAGTTAATTAGTAAATATGAGTTTGATGATGTTTTAGAGCTATGTTATCGAACTAAAATAGAAAAAGTGTTTTAATAAAAAAGAAATCCCTATTTCAATTTTTCGGAGTCATAACACCAAGCAATAAATATTTAAATTTTCAAAAAATAGTTTTCTTTTGATAGCTAATCATTTAATCGTTAAGTACTTTGTTTTATTGCTGTTTAGCCAACAACTAGCTCATGGAAAAATATATTTTGTTGTTTACGTTTCAGATACCTTTTTTCTTATATTGCACAAAAGTTTCAGCAATTATAAATAGCCTTAACAAATACATAAACCTATGAAAATCCTTGATATTAAAGCCATGCGCGGCCCAAATTATTGGAGCATTAGACGTCACAAATTAATTGTAATGAAAATTGATTTGGAAGAAATGGAAGATTTTCCAACGAATAAAATTGATGGTTTTTCGGATAGACTAGAGAAAATGTTTCCAACCATGTATGCACACGAATGCAGCGAAAATAAGCCTGGTGGTTTTTTTCACCGTGTAAAAGAAGGAACTTGGATGGGGCATGTAATTGAACATATAGCACTTGAAATTCAAACCCTTGCGGGTATGGATACTGGCTTCGGAAGAACCAGAACAACGGGCCAACATGGGGTTTATAATGTTGTTTTTAGTTATCAAGAAGAAAAAGTAGGGATCTATGCCGCTAAATCTGCAGTGAGAATATGTCAAGCCTTAGCTAAGAGTGAAGACTACAATTTGGCCGAAGATATACAAAGCATGCGCGAAATTCGTGAAGACGAAAGATTAGGTCCAAGCACAGGTTCTATAGTGGAAGAGGCTCAAGCGCGCGGTATTCCTTGGATAAGATTAAATCGCCACAGCTTAGTTCAGTTAGGCTATGGGGTAAATCAAAAAAGAATACAAGCTACTGTGAGCAGCACTACCAGTAATATTGCCGTAGAAATAGCCTGTGATAAAGAAGAAACAAAAAACTTGCTAGAAGCTGCTTCAATTCCAATTCCAAGAGGAACTATTATTTACGATGAGGAAGATTTAGAACGTGCCGTAAAACGCATAGGTTATCCTATTGTATTAAAACCAGTAAATGGAAATCATGGAAGAGGAGCTACTATTAATATTCAAAATTGGGAACAAGCTTTAGAAGCCTTAGTGGTGGCTAAAAAGATTAGTCGAGGTGTAATTTGTGAAAAATTTATTACGGGTTTCGATTTCAGATTGTTGGTCATTAATTATAAATTGGTGGCCGCTGCAAAGCGCACTCCTGCCTGTGTTACAGGTGATGGTAAATCAACCATCAAGCAATTGATTGATACTGTAAACAGCGATCCTAGAAGAGGTTATGGACACGAAAAAGTGCTTACCGCCATTAAGTTGGATGAAATGACATTAAATATCTTAAAAGATCGCAATCTCTCTTTAGAGGATATTCTGCCAAAAGATGAAATACTCTATTTGAAGAAAACCGCCAACCTGAGCACGGGTGGAACTTCTACAGATATTACGGATATTGTGCATCCTTATAATGTTTTTATGGCCGAGCGTATTGCACGTATTATTGGTTTAGATATTTGTGGAATTGATATAATGGCTCCTGATTTAAGTTCGCCCATTAAAGAAAATGGAGGCGCTGTTTTAGAAGTAAATGCTGCACCAGGATTTAGAATGCACATTGCACCTGCTGAAGGTTTAGCCCGCAATGTAGCTGAACCTGTTATTGATATGTTGTATCCTCCAGGAAGTTCAGCTCGTATTCCTATTATTGCAGTTACTGGTACAAACGGAAAAACCACTACCACACGTTTAATGGCCCACATTGTAAAAACAATGGGGCACAAGGTTGGATTTACAACCACTGATGGCATCTATGTGCAAAATAGAATGTTAGAACAAGGAGATTGTACTGGTCCGGTGAGTGCTGAATTTGTGCTAAAAGATCCTACGGTTGACTTTGCTGTATTAGAATGTGCTCGCGGTGGTATTTTAAGAGCAGGTTTAGGTTTCCATAAATGTGATATTGCTATCGTAACTAATGTGGCTGCAGATCACTTAGGTTTAAAAGATATAAATAGTATTGAAGATATGGCGCGCGTGAAGGGGGTGGTGCCAGAAAGTGTTATGCCAGGCGGTTATGCCATCTTAAACGCTGATGATGATTTGGTATATGGTATGAGAAAAGGATTGGATTGTAACATTGCTCTTTTTAGTTTAGATGAAAATAACCCCAGAATTATTGAACATTGCAATAAAGGTGGTTTGGCAGCTATTGTCGAAAATGGTTATGTTACCATTTGCAAAGGAACATGGCGTATAAGAGTAGATAAAGTTGTTAATATACCGCTAACCTTTAGTGGTAAAGCAATTTTTATGATTCAAAATGTTTTACCTACGCTAATTGCTGGCTTTATCAGAAATTTTAAAGTCGAAGATTTACGAATTGCACTCGAAACCTTTATCCCATCGCCTACGCAAACACCAGGTAGAATGAACTTGTTCCAATTTAAAAATTTCCAAGTGATGGTAGATTATGCGCATAATACAGCAGGTTTCCAAGCGATTGGTAAGTTCCTCGAAAAAATTGAAGCTAAACCAAAAATTGGTATTATTGCCGGGGTGGGAGATAGAAGAGACGAAGATATTTTTAACCTCGGAAAACAGGCGGCTCACATGTTTGATAAAATTGTAATCCGACAAGACAAAAATTTAAGAGGAAGAACCGAAAAAGAAATTATTGATTTAATGTTGAAAGGCATCTCAGAAATTGATGCAAATAAACTTGATAAAGTATTCTCAACCGAAAGAGAAGCCATTGATCATGTGCTTAAAACAGCTAAGAAAGGATCTTTCATTACAATCTGTAGTGATGTTGTGCCCGATGCTTTAGATCAAATTATGCAATACAAAGAAAGAGAAGATAAGTTTGAGATAACTGCCGAAGATATTAAGGATTTACACAAAGAAAAAATTTGAATTCAACTGAAATCTTAAAGACCGCTTAAATTAAAATAAGGTTGTCATTTTTGGCAACCTTATTTTTGAGTAGTTTTTAAAAGAATTTATCTTTATTTATTTTAATTTTGACATACTGAAAACTATTATTTACCTCAATTGTTTATTTAAAAATTTGCAGACAAAAAATTATTTCCGATATTTAAACTTTAATTTAACCACAAAAAAATGAATAAGAAAATTACCATTTTTATTACCTTAGTAATATCATCATTTCAAATAGGGTTTGGTCAGCAAGCATCAACTCCCGAAACAGGCGTAATCTATCCCGAATATATGGGGGTTTCAAGGCCTTTGTCAGATTTTTTTGTAAATGAAGAAGACGAATTAAATGCGCAAACTGTTTTTACAGAGTCCAAAGACAGAGAGCATAGAACGCCACAAACATTTCAGTTTACAGCAGAAGACGGACCAGAATATAGAAATGATGAATCAACCATTCAAAAAGAACAAGGAAACAGAAGCGTTTTTGCACCCTTAACC
>JBILPB010000236.1:0-3515 GCA_044374175.1 Bacteroidia bacterium
TTGACCTAACTAAAGAAGATTTTGGATTTGTAAACGCTTGATTTTTAACCCAAAATAAAAACGTTAGTCAGAATATTTTTCCGAAGAAAACGGCTGTGTTTTCTACGACCTTTCATTAGCAATACGAATGATGCTATCTGAGCCGAACGTTCATCTATGTCTACACCAAATAAATTGTGTTTAATAATTAGTTCAGGTATCTCAGTGTTATTGTATCCCTCTTCTTCGTAAATCAAATAAAACACATCGAATGCATAAGAAAGAATGTGAGCAGAACCTACGCAAGGATCAAAAAATTTTATGCCCTCAAGTTTATTTTTAGGTCTTGGGTGGAGTTTCTCCTTATTTGCTGGTTTTATATAAAATTCCAGTTGAGACAGAATTTTAGTAGCTGGATTTATTTCAGATCATAATTGCCCCAAAGTATTGTCCACCATATATTTTACAATCCACTTAGGTTTGAATAATTGGGTAGCTGGAGCTATTTCCTCTTTTTTGTATACTTTCTTCGCTTGAATCAATTTTTCATTTACATCCGAAATATAAAATTGATACAACCAACCTAATATTTCTTCTTGTCCGCAATCTTCATCAGACATACCTTCTCTTAAATCCGAAACAATACTGTTGTCACTCAATAAATCATCGGGCAAAAGCAATTCCGTGTAATCGCTGATGCGTTCAAGCATAAATGGCATGGCAGTATGCCATTGGTTGCAGGAAGCAATCAATAGCATTTTATAGGCTTCTGTTTGTGCATCTGCAATTACTACTTTGCCATCTAATAAATCATTGAGGCGTTGGCGGTTTATCTTTAAGTTTTCATCTATTTGCCCTGATAAGGCGTTTTGCAGTATCTCTGGCGATTTGCCTACAACAGGCGTTACTACTTTGGGTGAGGTATAGCCATTGGCATCCATAAAACGCAAAGCCATTAACCTATTGAACCAAGTGTATGCAACGGTATCAATTACCTGCTCTTTGCCTTGTGCCTGTATCTTGTTTTTAAGACTTTGTATTTGTGTTGCATTGTTAGCTATAAAAACAGGTTCGGAATTGCTTAAAACAAACTCCAATTTTCACCCAACTTGGTCGATTAATTTGATACGGGCTTCACGGGCAAAGCGTTTTAGGTTGTTGGTGTTCATCAGTTCGTTGTTGGTAGTTCGTTATTGGTTGTAGGATAAAGTCTTTCAAAACGATTTTGTATGAGGTTTTTATATGCTGTCTTCAAGTCATTACTTAAGAAACTGATATCAATAAATTCAATCCAACTTGTTTTAGCTTTTTCCATTTTCTTAAAAATATTTTCTTGCTGCTTTTCATCCAGCCCAAGTGTTTTAAATGCAGTTATAAAATCATTTCGCTTTATTTTTTTCTTTCTACCATTCAATGTTAGTGCAAGGTCTTCATCATCAGCGGGGTTTACAAGTGCAGTAGCTACTAAATCGTATGCTGGTGAAAAAACAGGACCTATGGCTGGTTGATGTATTATTGAAAAATTTTTAAGGTGCATATCTGCATTACCTGTAAGAAATGAAAACAAAACCAATTCAAAGAAATTAACCAAATCCAATCCTGGGTTAACAGAGTATTTTAATATTGCCTTTGCAACTTGTTCATGAGAACCACGGTATTTATCTTCAGTTAATCGTTCGGTAAGTTGGCACATATCTTCCATGTGGAGCTTTTCCTTTTCTTTTCTATCAATACGTTTTGTTATATACGCAAGATTCCCTGAGTTTAATCTTATTAGACTGTGCGGAACAATCTTAATTTTTGCAATGTTTGCCAAATGCATGGTTAAATCTTCCACTTCGGGCAATTCTGGGTAATGTGGTGAAGCTGGCTTTAGAATATATCCACCCCACATTCCTACAATTGTGAATCTTTTTGCCAAGTTGGGTTGCTCTGCCGATGCCAAATGCAAAGATAATTTTGGTTGAACTCCAGTAACAGCAGCTTGTGTTTGAATCACTTGAGCCGCCAATTCTTCCATGTTGTTTTCCGTGTAAGGTAAAACAGGAGGAATGGTTACACCAAATATCTTTTTACTACAGTGTGAATGAAAATCTGTTTCATTTTCAAATAGGAGCTGATAGCAATATAGACAACGTTTACTCATGCTTCATTTTCATTTAACTGGTGAACACTAATAGCTCCAATACAGTCTTTACAGCACATAATCAGCAAACCCATGCGGTCTCTTGGATTTAATTTCCAGTTTTTTTCAGCAATGTCCAATAGCCATCCTTCGGGAATTAGTCCATCGAAAAAGGAGAACAAAACATTTGAATTAAATGGGGTGGTTTGTAGTGGTAATGTTAAGCTCACAGGCATTGGATTTTCGCTATTTAGATAAGAATTATCATAAATAAATTGATAGCCTTCTTCGTTTTGAATTAGAATACCAGCGGTAATATCATTTACTTTTATTTCTGCTTTTCTCATTTTTTAATTTCTAATTGTGTTTAAAAAATGTTTTCCGACTTAACTGCACCAACTTCATAACCAAATAATTTAAGTACTTGGTTTACTTTATCTAAACGCAGCGATTCTTTACCTTGCTCCATTTCACGAAGAAAACGTAGACCAACACCAGCTTTTTCTGCTAGCTCTGGCTGTGTCAGATTTGCTGCATTTCTTTTTTCTTTTACAAATGAACTTAGTTTCATTATTATACCTTTTAGGGTGCAAATATAGCAAATTTTTCATTTATTATACCCTATATGGTATAATTAAATATTTCTTAGCCTATTTTATACCATATAGGGTATAATTTTATATTCCTTAGTCTGTTTTATACCATATAGGGTATAATTGGTTGTAATTTTGCAATAATATACCCGAAGGGGTCTATTACAATGAGATTCGTTTGTTTTCGTCAATAATTTTCAAATACTGTTTTTTTAAAGCCTCCACATAATCTTCCACATCCTGCTGAGTTTCTAATTGAGGTTTTTTAAACTGCACTTTTACGCTATCTCTTGGCACAAAAACAATACGTGGTTTAGGTGGCTCTGTGCTTCCAGGTTCTTGAGGTTTAGCAGGATTTGCCAATTGGTTCATCCATTCCAACTGTTTTTGATAAACATCATTGGCAGTGTAAGTGGCTTTGGTTCTAATGTTGCCTATGAAACGTTCCAGATTTAGGTCAGAAATTGCAGTTTCAAAAGGCTTTAAAATATCTATCTGTTGAGGTGCTGTGAGCTTGGCAAAATCATCAAAAGATTTAAGCTTGTCAATGGTTTGCTTTATGGATTGTATGGCAGTTTCTCTTTCTGTATTTATTTGTGCTAATACCTCTGTTTTCACTTCCTCCAAAGCTGCTTTGGCTTCCTGCATAAGGTTACCTTTGTATGGTGCAGGACTTTCCTTTACCATGTTTTGCAAGGTGGATTCAAAAATTGCATAGTATTGGTCTATTGACAGGAAGTTTTTTACCAGATGAAACAACAGAAAAACTGAGAACATATTGCCGTCAAAGACAAAACATGTTAGACTTATCAGCTGAG
>JBILPB010000237.1:0-3514 GCA_044374175.1 Bacteroidia bacterium
TCAACTTAATGTCATCAACACGAATTGAGGCTGTACCAGACTTTAAAAATCTAATTTTTAATCCTGAAATTTGCGCTGCTGCTGGTAAGCTTAGTGATTTTGACAAATACCAGCCAATCGCAGTTGTAGCAGTCTCATTAAATAAATTTGCAGAAGTGTTAGCAACATTTACCCAAGCACTTCCATTCCAATATTCAACAGCAAAAGTAGCAAAAAGAGTTGCACTTTCCTTTCTATATCCGTATTGGAGTTGTAAACTTGAAAAATTAGATGCATCAATTCCTTCAATAGCGAAACCGTATTGATTATTTGTGGTTGTAAAAAAAACATTAGCTGCACCAGAGGCACCTGTGTAACCTGATGAAACTGTAGTAGCTCTTAAATCTGCAGATACAATAGCTCCTCCATTAGTCATTGTATAGGCATCATTATCAAATCCATTGGCTGTTTCATGGGTGGTAATTGCTGTTGTTCCACCAACTGTTCCCATGCTTTCTGTAAAGATGGTTGTTTGAGCCTTTAACGAGTTGTTAAATACAAAACTCATTAGAAGAAGCATCAATGACCATTTTAGGTGTTGATGCCATTTTTTTGTAATTTGTTTGTTTTTCATTTTATGATTTTAGGATAAATATTTACTGTGGATAATTATGATTGCAAAGGAATTGAATTGATATAATTTAAAGGTGTTGATATCGTTAATTAATAGTTAATTAATAATTTAATTGCGAATTAACTTTTTAGTGAATTGAGTATTGTTATTTTTAAAAGTAACATAATAAACCCCTGCTGCTAAATTGCTAATATCAAAATTAACTATGTTGATACCTTTTTGTGCATTGACGGCTTGTTGAGATTTTAATTGCCCAATACTATTGTATATTGAAATCATGGTATTATTATAAATTGTGTTTTCATTGGTAAAAGAGAGCATCAGTTGATTAGTGTTGTTAGGATTTGGATAAATTGCGCCTTCTAGCGAAATGTTTTCTTTATTGTTTGTAACAATGTTTCCGCCATAAGCAATAAAACGTGCATAAAACTCTTGATAAAATTGATTCGCCACATTTTGATCATGAATTACTACCGTATTTTCATCATTCCTGTTATTTGCATTGTTACTCCAGTTATGAGAGCCCGTCCATACTTGTGGGTCACTAGCATTGTTTTCTTGGTCAATAATTAAATATTTATGGTGCATAATAGTATTGGCGCTATCAATGTTTGCCAACATATGCCCAGGTTGCATTCCAGTTACAAGGTCGTTCCAAGTAAGTGTGCCAACCGCAGAATGCGTTATTCCGTAAGCATTTACACCAAGTGCAACTTTATCAGTAATTGCTTGCGAAAGATCAAATCTTGTAATAATCATTGAAGCAAAATACAATGAATTATCTGCTGAATTGATGGTGTTGATTAGTTTGTTGTTTACATTGTCTGAGGGGCTGAAATAACACTCTACCCTTTTTCCACCAATGTTAAACTCATGCGGTGTGTTATCCGTTTTTGTTGGACCAAATCTAGAATTAGCTATACTAGGAGTTGGACCATTGCTTCCCCACATTTCGTCAAATTCAAGCGTATAAGCTTTTGCCAAAGTTTGATCTTGAAAAATAACAACATTATTTGGATCGTGATTTATTTGCCCATCTTGCCAGTTTGTGGCGCCTGTCCAAACTATAGCTTTATTAGGATTGGTATGTTTGGCATCAATAATTACGAATTTATTATGCATGATACCATAGTTTCCACCAGTTGGACTTGGTATTTTAATAATACTACTGCTGATAGCAGCAATACCTGTATTTGTGGCAGCCAAACTTCCATCAGAAATAACACGCACTTCAACACCTCTGTTGTAGGCATTGTTAATTGCATCCGAAATATTTGATATGTTAGTAAGATTAAAATCATAAATAGTAATGTCGAGTGTTTGACTCGCCCTGTCTATATAGGCAATTAGCGTGTCATCTATAACTTCAAATAACTGCGTGGCGTTTTGATTAATGGCTACTGAATTATCAACACTCGCATTAAAGTAAGTAATAATATTTCCGGTTGAAAGAGATTTTGTTGCATAAATTCCCGTAGTACTAAAAGCAGTATCAGTGCCTTGTGCCGAAAAACATTTGGCATAAACAATGGCTGCAGGACTTAAACCTGTGAGTGTTACTTCATGTGTTGCTGTGTTATTTGGGCCGCTTAAATAACCAAGTTCCAAATTAGGAGTAATACCGTATCGCACTTGTGAAGAACCTAAAGAGTCGGTTAACCATGATAGTTTAAAGCCATCGGTAACAATATTTGATACTGAAATAGGTGAAATTATTTGGATGGTTGGAGGAATAATAAAATCATTGTAATCTCTTGGTATAATTTGATAATCAGTAATATATTGAGAAGAAATGCCAAGTAAATCAATGGTACCATTTGGTATCACTTGTCCAATCATTGGCGAACCTGATCTGATGTAAACAATAAAACTGCTCACTCCAGCAGTTAAGGTATAAGAAGTGTTTCCTGTAAAGGCTTGGCCTGCATTTTGAAAAGTTACATTATTAATTCTAACAAGCTCACCTTCATTGGGCTCGCCCAGTTGAGTTGGAACAATTAGTTGAGGTTGCGGAATTGCATTGCCACTGCTGTGAACCACAAAAGCCGACACAGGCTGAATTTCAAGCAATCCATTGTAATCAAATAAAACGCCAGTGATTGTAACACTATCGCCTCTGTCTAAAGCAGCAAGTTGAGTATCATAAGCTGCTAAACCTGCAGTATTGTCTTGAAAATATCTAATGACTCCTAACTCTGGTCCGTTGGTTACAATTCCAGAAACTGTTACTGTTGCACCTGCACCAAGGAGACGCGCTGCTGCGATATCAGCTTGTGCTGAGGCGAAAAGGGGGATTAAAATTCCTATAAAATAAAGGAGGTAAAAACGTTTTGTCATATGGTATATATATTTAAGTGGCAAATTTGCATTTAAAAAGGCCTCGCTATTTGTCTAATTTGTAAACATAATGTTAAGCAATTGTTAACCCGCTTGATTTTATTGTTCATTAAAAGGAATTTATGTTGATAATTTATTATAAAACAAATCAATTTTTACGCTTTTAATCCCAATCAATCGATAAAAAGCATTAGCGTGCTGAAAAAAATATTTTATAAGGGTAAACCGACTTGGTAAATGATCTCAATCTATGATTAATGGATTGAATTGCTGTTTTATTGAAAATAAGTAATAAAATAGCAAATGTGATACAACTTTAATCCTTAAAGTTACGTCTTGTTTATCAATAATATTAACTGCAAATTTGCGAACATAAATATTTGATACAATTAAAATCACAATCATGGAATTTAGAATCGAAAAAGACACGATGGGTGAGGTAAAAGTACCTGCTCGAAAATATTGGGGTGCTCAAACAGAGCGCAGTAGAAATAACTTTAAAATAGGTCCAGAGGCAAGCATGCCTAAGGAAATTGTTTATGCATTTGCCTATCTTAAAAAAGC
>JBILPB010000238.1:0-3506 GCA_044374175.1 Bacteroidia bacterium
CCTTGCCTACTTCTCCACTGCTTTCCATTCTGCTTGCAATATTAACTGTGTCGCCCCATATATCATATGCAAATTTTTTAATCCCTACAATACCTGCTACCACTGGACCTGAATGTATTCCAATTCTAATTTCAAAAAACAATTTTCCTGCCTCTTGCCTTGCCTTTTTATAGTCTGACATGTATTGCTGAATTTCGAGTGCTGCACAAATAACATCTTCGGCATGGGTTTGATTAGAGGTTGGCAAGCCACCAGCAGCCATATAAGCATCGCCAATCGTTTTTATTTTTTCAACATTATACTTGATCATTATTTTGTCGAAAGCCGAAAAGCACTCATTGATTTCGGCAACAAGCTCTTGTGGTGTAAACTGTTCTGAAAGCTGTGTAAATCCTTTAAAATCGGTAAACAACACAGTAACCATATCAATCAACTTTGACTCAGCATTACCTTTTAATTTGAGTTCCTCGGCAATGGTGTAGGGTAAAATATTTAGCAATAATTCATCGCTAAGCAGTTTTCCTTTTTTTATTTTATTTCGCTGAAACAAAATGACAATAGAAAAAATGAGAAACAAAGAGAAGCCCGCTATAAATAAGTTTCTCACAAGAATTTGTCGCTCCAATTGCTTTTTAGAAATCTCTTCTTTTTTGTTGTTTATTTCATTAATGTTGGCGAGTTCAATACGGTTATGTGTGGTTTGCTTTTCAATGAGTGTATTGATTTCTTCCTGCTTTGTTGAATCTGTAATTTCTGAAAATAACTTATATCCTTCTGCAGCTTCTTTATACATTCCAGCGGTATAAAATATTCTAGAATACTTGCTCTTAACAAATTCACGAAAATCCTTTCTTTTAAATTGATATGGCGAGTATGCTGCACGATAAGCCAATGCTGCTGCCTTTTTATTTTCTTTCAAAACTGAAAGCACCCTGATGAACTCCATAAGCTCATCACCATCCAAATAAGCTTTCTTTTCGGCAATGTAAACATTTCGATCTGTGGGCTTAATTTGAAACATAAGCGGCTGATCCATATAGTAAAAAGCGCTGTCCCTATTATTTAATTGTGCATAGGAATTGGCCATATAGCAATATAATTTTCTGATGTAATTTAAGTATATGTCATCCTTGCTGGTTGCATCCAAACCATAATTTTTTAATGCACGCTTTGATATTTTAATGGCCTTCGACCATTCTTTTAGTCGAAGCAGCGCCATGATATTAATTTTGTAATCATCATCTATTCCTGACATTGCAGAGGGATATTTCTCAAAGTATGTAAATCGTTCTTCGCCCAATGCTTGAGCCTCTCTAATTAAAGCCTGACTATTTTTATTTCGGCCATAGACAAATAACTTCCAAACCATGCCATTAGACAGATACATACGATCGTACAATGACTTATTTTTACAATTCAAAGCAAAAAGTAAACGTGAATATTTAAGGGCATCATCAAGCATGTTTGACTCTTCATAAATAGTAATAAACAAATTATAAATATTGATCATTTGCTCATCATTTTCTGCTCCCTTGAACTTTTTATAAAAAGCATTAGCACAAAAAATTGCTTTTCCTATTTGTTTTGATTGAAGATACTTTTTGCAGTCTACATAACAAATAAAATATTCGTTTCTATCAGAAAGTATTTTCCCTTTTTGAGTTTGTAAGATATTTTTTAGCTGATCCCATTCCAGCAAAGATATAGGTTGAGCACCCCAATTTTTATCATTCACAAGCTGCGTAATTACTTGATCAGGACTAATTGAATCGTTTAATATTGTTGACTCATGAGCTGTTATTCGATCAGTTTGAGCTTTTATTACAATTGAAGCGAAGAATAAAAAAAGGAAGAGGAAAAGCGACTTTTTCAATGTGTTTAATTAATGCTTTAGAAACTAATATATTTAAAAAAGTCCAAAATTATTTTAATAAAAAGGAGATTGCTGTTGCGCTGTGTGCTACTTTTTTTTATGGACTTTTGTTTCAGGACCTATCAAATTCCATAGTAGCAAATGTAAATAAATTTTGATTTGAAGCACAATAAAGCCAATTTCTAAAATCCACCGCATGCTTTAGTGATTTTCTGAAATAGGTGCTGCCAATAATCCACTTAAAAATTGGTCATTAAAGCGTTTGAGAAACTCCATTTATTTTTATTGAATTTTCAGCTATTTCCAAAATTTGTTCCGTACCTGTTTGTTGCAACTTATAAAGAAGTAGTAAATATAGTTTGGCCATAAAAACTTCTTTGGTCGGGTACATTTTTTGAATTTCTGGATGTGCATGATAATATTTATCACTTAGCGGTTTTCCCTGATAAGTGATTTTAACGGTCGGTAATGGATACATAATTTTCTGGCTCATTGATGATATTAATTATTGAACTTAGTTTTTTGCTTGGATTCTTGAATTTATGCAATACTATGCATTAACTCAAAAGATAATGAAATCAATCTTAAAGAATTTACTACGATTTATTTTCTACAAAAAACATACTGATTTCGCCTTTACCCTTGGCCGCAATTTTACCTCGATATTCAAAATTAAAATATTGCTTAGTTAAATCGTAGGTTGTTTCAGAAACATTTACCTTGCCTACTTCACCGCTGCTTTCCATCCTGCTAGCAATATTCACAGTGTCGCCCCATATATCATATGCAAATTTTTTAATCCCTACAATACCTGCTACCACTGGACCTGAGTGTATTCCAATTCTAATTTCAAAAAACAACTTTCCCGCCTCCTGCTTGGCTTTTTTATAGTTTGCCATGTATTGTTGTAATTCCAGTGCTGCACGAATAACATCTTCGGCATGGGTTTGATTAGAGGTTGGCAAACCGCCAGCAGCCATGTAAGCATCGCCAATAGTTTTTATTTTTTCAACATTATACTTGATCATTATTTTGTCGAAAGCCGAAAAACACTCGTTGATTTCGGCAACAAGCTCTTGTGGGGTAAACTGTTCTGAAAGTTGCGTAAATCCTTTAAAATCAGTAAAAAGAACGGTAACCATATCTATCAGTTTTGATTCAGCGTTACCCTTTAATTTGAGTTCCTCTGCAATGGTATAGGGCAAAATATTTAGCAATAATTCATCGCTAAGTAGTTTCCCTTTTTTTATTTTATTACGCTGAAAGAAAATCACAATAGAAAAAATGAGGAACAAAGAGAAGCCTGCTATAAATAGGTTCCTGACAAGAATTTGGCGCTCCAATTGCTTTTTGGAAATCTCCTCTTTTTTGTTGTTAATTTCATTAATATTAGCGAGTTCAATGCGGTTATGTGTGATTTGCTTTTCAATGAGTGTATTAATTTCTTCCTGGCTTGTTGAATCGTTTATTGCTGACAATAGTTGATATCCTTCAACCGCCTCTTTTAGCATTCCTGCTTCGTAAAATACTTTAGGGTAGCGACTCAAAACATAGTCGCGATATTCCTTAATCTTAAGATGATTGGGAGAGTATACAGCAAGATAGGCCAATGCTGCGGCCTTTTTATTTTCTT
>JBILPB010000190.1:0-5063 GCA_044374175.1 Bacteroidia bacterium
ATTAAACCAAGCTTAGATTACTATCATTAAATTGTTTTAATCGGATACTTGAATGTTAAGGAATGAATCAATATACCATTTTAAATGTTGTTTACTTTCTTCTGCCCATGATAAGTTTAATGAATTGAAAATAAAACTTCCCAGCTTTACAAATTGAATTAACTGTTAGTCTTCTAAATGAGGTTTTGAAATTAACTATTGAAAAAATCGAATATGGATTATATAAAATATAATTTTGATATCCTGCAATTGACTGTAAAATAAAAAAGCCTCGGAAATGAGGCTTTTTTATTTTATTTCATCATTTTAAAGAAACCATGTGTATGTTTAAAAGGTTGATTATTTAAATCAGAGGCTTCTATTGTGTAATAATATGTTCCAGCTGGGAAATTTCCTCCATCCCATTTATCTTTTACGCTGGCGAACTCCGTTACTTTTTTACCCCAACGATCAAAAATAGTAGCTTTGAATGACTTTACACTGTTGGGATCAATCTTAAAGTAGAACTCATCGTTTGACCCATCACCATTTGGTGTAAAAACATTCGGTATTACTAATTCTTCCAATGCTAAAACGGTAAATCCAACTGTATCTGAACAGCCAAAACTATTGTTTACCGTGAGTATAACCCTAAATATGCCACCTTCAGGATAAGTATGTGAAGCATTAAAATTTACCGTGTCTAAAGGAGTTGAATCTCCAAAATTCCATTGCCATTCTGAATACCCAGTAGATCCGTTTGTAAAATTAACTAACAAAGGTGTTGTACCAATACCATCAATTGGATCGACTGTGTACTGAGCAGTGGTTGAAGGATAAAAATTAACAGCAATGGAAGAAGGATTACTTACGCATCCGTTAAGAGAATCATAAGCGTAGATTGTAGTATTACTTGTAATATCGCCTCCGAAATTGACACCAGTGTTCACAATTCCAAGCAGTAAGCTATTGTTATACCAGCTAATTGTGCCGCCTAATATTCCAATTGAAGTAATAGCGCCCGCAGGTAAAGTCAAACCTTCACAAATTGTTTGATTTTGAAGTAATGCTGGTGGTTGTGGAGTTTGATTTACTTGAACAGTTAATGTATCAGCATCAGGACAGGTACCAGAAAAACTGTAAATCAGTTCAACTGCACCGAATGGTGAAAGAGCTGGATTAAATAGATCGGAAGATATTGCACCAACAGGATTACTACTCCATAAACCACCTGGAGTACTTGTACTAATCTGAATTGAGCTATCTGTAGTGCAGAAGACCGAATCCGTAATAGATAGACTTGCATCTGGAGCACTAAGAATGTTAATTGTTGTCGATTGATTAGCACTACAAGTTCCACCAGGAACCGATAAAGTTAAAGTGATAGTATTAGGTCCAACTGTTGCTAATGAGGGATTGAAAGTACCAGTTAGAGAATCAGTAATACCATTACCAACCCAATTTTCTACATAATTTGGATTTGCTATAGTGTATTCCAAATCAACCACACTAGCATTGTTGCAATATGGTCCATATTGTTGAATATTAAATATTGGCGCTGGAACTACAACAATTGGAACTGTGTCAACGCGCAAACAACCTTGGGCACTTGTAGTATTTACAATTGCATTAAAAGTTCCTGCATTGGCTAATGTTGCGGTAGGATTAATTGATATAGGATTTGAAAACAAATTTGCTGGTACCCAACTATAGGTATAAGGTGCACCTGCGGTTGATGATTGCACATTAAACTGTACAACTTCACCAGCACATACAATACTGTCGCTAGCGATAGCTATAGTAAAGAAATCCGGTGCAATGGAAACTACTATTGTATCTCTATTTACACAAGTACTACTTAAATTACTTTCAACAACGTAAGAAGTGGTGATAGCTGGTTTTACAATAGGATTTGGACAATTGTTACATGAAAACTCAGGATTTGCAATGATCTGATTTCCACTTAAATCATACCAGATAAAATCAGAACCTCCGATTGCTTGGAGTTGCAAACTATCGTTACCACATAAAACAGCAACGCTTGGAATAATAAAGGTTGATGGAACAACTTCAATATTGTAAACAAAGTTTTGGAATCCTGGAATTGGACAAGCACCATCGTTTACTGTGATTGCAAAAGAGTTATTTTGTCCAGATGAAGATGCAGGTGCAGTCCAACTAATTTCAACAGTTAAAGGATTAGTTCCTGATGTAGTAATTGTGGAGCCAGGCAAAACAGTAGCTAAATTAGTAAAAATGTCCAGAGTATCATTAACATCTTGGTCTGTAAAAACAGAAGTAAAAGCAAAGGTATTTCCCTCACACATTTCAATTGTATATGGATTGATTTGAACAGCATTACCCGTGAGATTCGTTATTTCACCAGCTAAAATATTTGGTGCAGTATTTACACAAGATCGAACAACAAATTGTATATCTCTTTTAACCAAACCAATTAAATTACCATTTTGATATTCTTCAACCATAACTACAACAACGAAACTACCAAGCATAGTCGGTGTGAAGGTAAGTAAACCAGAATTGGGATCAATAACAATACCAGGTAAGGGCTGCGCTACAGTATAGCCAGGTTGATAATTAAGAGTAGTAGGATTAGTTGCAGAACCACCTAAAGGATCTGTAAAACTGTAAACTAATGAATCACCGTCAGTTTCACTTACTCCAAAGCTGTAATTAACCAACTGATTAACACAAACATAAGGAATAGGTTGGGCATTAAAAGCAGGTGAATTATTTTGAGGGGCATCGAAATTATTCAAGGTTGCATTAACAGCAAAAAATAAAGTATTTCCTGTTGGATCTAAATTAATTGAAGCGTTCCTATTGGCAATACCCCAAGTAATTTTCCAGGCGTTGCATGGCGCCAACCTCACAATACTTTGATAAACTTTTTGCAGCATTCCAGGTAAGTTCCCTCCATTACATGTGCTATTTGGTTGCTCACTTGCACACAACTGAGACACTTCTGAAATGGAAGTTTGTGGAAAAGTTGCATTAAAATCAAGCAGTCCACATCCATTTGTAAAATATACTGTTATTGTATTCCCAACAGTAGCCGAACCACCACAGTCTTCAAAGATATTGACTGTAACTAAAAATGAATCAACACCAACATTTACATAGGTAATGTCGGCACCAGCGACATGCGTTGCTTTGGTAATATTGACGTTTGAAGTAATGATTGCAACAATTGCAATAAAAAATTTGTAAATACTTTTCATATTTTTACTTTATAAGTTTCAAAGAAAATAATTATAATTAAGAACAGCAACTTTTATTTGGCAAATCAGCGTAAAATTTTTCTGATATATACAAAATGGGATTTATTCATTAAGTCATCATTTAATTTTACGTAGTGATTTATAAATACTTTAGCAAGATTAAATGTTAAAATTGAAAATGATTGTGTACCATTAACATTTGGGGAAATAAAGATTAAGCGTGTTTATTCTGATTGGGACTTTAATCAATGAAAGCGGAAATAAGAGTCTAACCATTATTTCCGCCAAATTTAAGTGGAGCCGAGGGGATTCGAACCCCTGTCCAAACAAAGAATCGAAAAGCTTTCTACATGTGTAGTAAATTATTTCTCAAGTTGCCTTGAATTTCAATAAATCTAGGTTAATCTACACACCAACAATTTATCAAAGCTTCTTTATCTCATTAAACATCGAAGCATTGTTTAACCAGCTCATTATTTTCGATGCCGATTCAAAACGCCAATGAGCAGGGCTTCTTGATCGACACTGCCTATTAATACCTAGTATTAAGCTGCAAGGGCGTAGTTAGACTCGCCAGATAAAAGTTTAGAGAATTAGATTTAACGTGCTCCTTTCACAATACACGACATGCTTACAATTCAATTTCATTCGCTGTCAAAACCGGTCGGCCCCAGTTTTATATTTGCAAAAATACAATTTTAAATTGATTAAAAATAATAACTAACAAAGCCCTTTGAAAATTCAAAGGGCTTTTAACAATTTTAATGTTCTTCTTCTCCTGGCGATAGCGGAACAGTTTGAGGAACAAAATCTACGTCCTTGCCAGGTTTGCTATAATCGTAAGGCCAACGATAAACTGTTGGTAATTCTCCAGGCCAATTTCCGTGTAAATGTTCTACAGGAGCGGACCATTCTAGAGTATTACTCTGCCATGGATTTTGATTCGACTTTTTGCCTCTGTACATGCTATAAAAGAAATTGAATAGGAAAAGTCCCTGGGCAAGTGCTCCAATTATTGCAAAAACAGTAATTAATATGTTAATACTTTGTAAGTTCTCAAACAGTGCAAAAGCTTCGTTGCTGTAATATCTTCTTGGCACTCCTGTTAACCCAATGAAATGCATTGGAAAAAACACTCCATAAACTGCTATGAATGTGATCCAAAAATGAGCATAACCCAATTTGTTATTCATCATTCTTCCGAACATTCTTGGAAACCAATGATAAATCCCACAAAACATTCCAAAAATGGCTGAAGCACCCATTACAATATGAAAATGCGCTACAACAAAATATGTATCATGAACATTTATATCTAATGCAGAATCTGCTAGGATGATACCAGTAACCCCACCAGTAACAAAAGTTGAAACTAAACCAATTGCAAATAACATAGCTGGTGAAAATTTCAAATTTCCTTTCCAAAGTGTAGTAATATAGTTAAACGCTTTTACAGCAGATGGGATGGCGATGAGCAAGGTTGTAAACACAAAAACTGAACCTAAAAAAGGATTCATCCCAGTGATAAACATGTGATGGCCCCAAACAATGAATGATAGGAAACCAATTGCTAAAATAGAGCCAATCATGGCACGATAACCAAAAATAGGTTTACGACTCATTGTAGAAATTACTTCAGAAGTAATACCTAGTGCAGGAAGTAATACGATATAAACTTCAGGATGGCCTAAGAACCAAAATAGATGTTGAAACAAAACCGGACTTCCACCAGTTTGTTCCATGGCTTGACCACTGATAAAAATATCTGATAAATAAAAACTTGTTCCGAATGATCTATCAAAGATCAACAACAAAACTGCAGCAAATAATACTGGGAAAGAT
>JBILPB010000099.1:0-13187 GCA_044374175.1 Bacteroidia bacterium
CATCGGTATTATCAAGAAAAGCATAACTTTGCAGCCTTAAAAAAAATATTGGTTTCGTAGTTCAACGGATAGAATAGATGTTTCCTAAACATTTGATCCCAGTTCGATTCTGGGCGAGACCACAAAAAGAGAGTGAGAGCGGAGGACGGGAACGGAGAGGTTTGAGAAAGAGATGGAGTGCGAGTGGAAACAAATTGTTTCTGCTTTTTTTTGCAATATGAGCGTAGTTCCTAGGCTTCGTAACCAAACCACGTTTTTTTATTTTTCTTGTTTTACTTTAGTTTTTAAATCCTAAAAAAACATCAAATCCTTAAAGAAGTGGTTTAATATTTTCGAAGTTTAATAGTGCTAGAGAGTAAAAGACGAATGAAATAATTTATTAAAAATAAAAATAGAAACTTTATTTTTTTGATTTAGGTAATTTGTAACCAATTTGTTTTCTGGGCTCTACATTATCTTTACTCACTACCAATTCATCTATATACTGAAATACTAATTCAATATTCTTTCGATTATTTTCAGTTTTCTTTTCTAGTTTTTCAATTGCCAATCTTATTTCTGTATTGTCCATTAACATTTGTCTAATACGCGTAAAAATGCGCATTATTTTAATATTAACTTGTATAGCTCTTTGACTGTTCAAAACACTTGATAGCATAAGTACTCCATGCTCTGTAAATACATTAGGTAATTTTCTCCTACCGCCCCAATTAGATGTATTTTTCTCTTCTGTAAAATTATTCCATTCTTTTTCATTTAACTGAAACATAAAATCTTCAGGAAATCTTTCCAAGTTTCTGCTTACTGCTTGATTAAGTACTCTTGTTTCTACTCCATAAAGTTCAGCCAAATCACTATCTATCATTACCTTTTGTCCCCTAACAACGTATATCTTATTCATCACAATTTCATCAGGAATTGATATTTTTTTTTCCTTTTTCATCATTCAAAAGTTTTTTTACCAATATGTTATTTGAAATCACAATTTGTGATTTCAAGTTTTAGTTTTTGAAGTAGAATCTTTGAAATTTGCAAAGCGAAGTTTGAATAAAGGAATTCGTCTATTTTTTTAACTCCTATACGAGTTACCAAATCCAATAAAACCATCAAATCCCCAACAAAAAAGTTCGATATTCTGTCCGTATTCTCCACAAGAACGGAAATAAAAGCGTTAAGCAATTGTTTCCGCTTTTTTATTTGGGCGTTCCGCTGCTTCGCATCGGCCATGCTGTCCGCGGTACAAGGTACCTTGCTTCCATCATTAACGCAAGTATAAACAGTAAAATCGAAGCTTTGCTTCGGTTTATTTTAATTTAGCCGGTTACACTTGCGTGGAATTGGTTTGAAAGCTATTTGTGAAAATCGTATGCTGAATTATTTGAATCAAAATAAATATTGTAGTTGTTTTTAAAGGCATTCGTGAAATGATGTTAGGGGCACGAGTCTGAAGACTCGCGCCAGATAATTGAAAGCTATTTTTAAAATTGCATACTGAATTTATTGCATCAAAATTAATATTGTAGTTGTTTTTAAAGGCATTCGTGAAATGATGTTAGGGGCACGAGTCTGAAGACTCGCGCCAGATAAGTAATAAGAATTTTACAAAAGAAAAATAAGTCTTTACAAAAGCAAAACCCCCACTTTTATTTCCATGAGACCTCCAAAAAAATAGGCACATGGTCAGAGATTTTTCTTGCTTCTTTTAAATCGGAAAAAGATTTGTAAAACGCAATAATACCCGCGCTTAAAACATTGTATCTGTCTTTTTTAAAATAAAAATTATCATACTCCGAAGCCAAGCACTGATTGCCAACACAATTTTGTTTTAACGAAGTTTTTTGATTTACCAAAGCTGGCACGTAGCCCATGCCTTTTAAAGGATTAAATACCGAGTGCGATTGCGGACAATTAAAATCGCCACAAAAAATTAAATTCAAAGTGGGGTACGCAGCGGGTAAAAACTTAAAATATTTGATCTCTGTTTCGGGCTGTTTAGATTTGGTAATGGCATGAAAGTTTACCACGGTGAACTCATATGCTCCATCTTTAAATGTTGCCATAAAAGGCTCTCTGTCGACCTCTGCTTTATAATTAAATTCAAGCCAAGCCTTGCCTTTTAGTTTTACTTTAGCGCTTTTCCAAATAAATGCATAACGTTCTGTTTTGTATGAGCTGCCTGTTGTTGGATTGCTTACAGTATAATCCCATTTACTGCCGGTTCTGTTTAAGGCATCATGTAAACGAGCAATGGCAGCTGCCCCGCCAGCACCAGCAACCACTTCTTGTATGGCCACTACATCGTAAGCCTTTAAAACAGAAGCTATAAATTGTATTTCAATATCACTTTTTGATTGCCCAATATTGGCAATATTCCAACTGCAAATGCTAAGGCCAAAACAAGGCCATACCAGTATATTGAGCACAAAAAAAACTACATAACGTTTTAACATAATAAAATCTCTTTGTTTTAAATTTAGGTTAATTTCAATCCATATTTTAGTCACTAAAAAACGAAGCTTTTTGTTAATTAACCAAGTTCAAGATCCTTCAATAAGCTACTAAGATATTCCTATAAAGCTTAATCATTTTCATCAACAATATAAATAATTAAGGGATACACGTTTTTACTTTAATTGATTTAAAAAGACGAAATCAAAGATAGTTTTTTTAATACATGATGGTAATACTATTATAGCTCTTTTTTGGCACTCCCTCGCGACCCACAGTTGAAGCT
The DNA here is from genome assembly GCA_044374175.1 of Bacteroidia bacterium. Lineage (GTDB taxonomy): Bacteria > Bacteroidota > Bacteroidia > UBA4408 > UBA4408 > CAIKXD01. The sequence continues at coordinate 2,735 of JBILPB010000099.1, forward strand.
ACCAAAAGGCGGCTGCCTTTAAAGAAAAGTTTTGAATAATATACTGTTTATAGAGCTACTGCAATAGAAATTAAATCAAATCATTTGCATTCAACTACAAGCTTTTATTGTTTTAAAGGCATTTGTGGAATGATGTTAAGGGTACGAGTATGAAGACTTGCGCCAGTTAAAATTAAAAGCCTATTAGCATCATTTATGTAAATCAAATTCAACTAAAAAAACTAAATTTGTATTTATTTAGCCCTATGAAAAAATATATTTTAATAGCAGTTTATGTTTTCTTTACAAGTGCAGTTTTTGCGCAACAACAACAAGAAAAATTAAATAGTAAATTACAACCCAAGCAACAAAACTTGGTCACTATCGAAGATTTTAATAAAGCCATCATAGAAAATCCTAAAAATACCGATTTATATATTGCCAGGGCTCGTTTAAAAGGCATGGCCAACGATTATAAAGGAGCTATTAAAGATTTTACCAAGGCCATTGAACTATACCCAAATGCAACAGCAGCCTATTTTGATAGAGCTAAGTGTAAAATAAAAATAAAAGACACGGAAGGCGCAATCAATGATTTTTCAAAGGCCATTGAAATTGACGAAAAGAGTTATATCGCTTATTACGAGCGCGCAAATTTGTTTTTTGATACAAAAAAATATAAAGAAGCTGTTTACGATTACACCTATGTGGTCAATCTTTTTCCCGAAGGAACTGCAGCCTATTTTAACAGAGCACTTGCTAAAACTGAACTTAAAGATTATCAAGGAGCCATTAAAGATTACACTACAGCTATCGAAAAAGATCCCAACCCAGGTATGGCTTATTACAATAGAGGCTTATTGAAAAATAAATTAAAAGACAATGCTGGTGCTTGTAAAGATCTCAAAAAAGCACAAGAACTAAAATACGAAAAAGCCCCTGCTGCTGTGCTTCAGTATTGTAAGTAGCTCCACTTTATTTAGCATTTATTTTATTTTCATACTTTTTAATTTTAGCATTTTTCCAAAACAAAAAAAGCGCTTCATTATCTGCAAGCGTTTGTTTAAGACGCTCTGAGGGAGTCTTGTTAAGCCAAATTGCCAATTGTTTATCTTTAATATGTTGCGGAGTATCAGCCATTTTTAATCAAATTAAAGGTGCTAATTTTTAAAGAATGTATCCAATAATTAATGTAAGTCCAATCCAAATCTTTTACTTCAGCTAAAAGCTTAATATCTTCCATTTGTATGTTAGATTGAATGGTTTGAATCCAAAGAAGTTTAGATAACAATAAATCTTCGCATGAAACAATAAAAATATCTTTTCCTAAGTATTCAATTTTGTTTTTCCTATTAAATTCTGTTTGTCGATAAATTTCATTTTTTAAAATTACAAAATCCGCTTTGTAGCCCGATTCATGATCAATAATATTAAAAATGCTATGTTTGGTTACAGCATCCTTTACCGAGTCTGCATTGCAATAATAACCTGTTTTAAAATTTTCAATAAAGTGTTCAATATCTTCTAATTTTAATTCAATAACAAAGTTAAAATCTCTGGTTGCTCTCGGCACAACATAAACACCCATGGCAATACTACCCGACAACATATAGGGTATGCTATTAGTATTTAGTGCATCTATTATTTTGTTAAAAAACTTTATCAAACCAATAATTACAGCAGTTACAATTAATAAGCTAAAGATAGAAATAAGTACTTTAAAGCGCAATTTTAAATGCTATAGCCTTCAGATAAATACCTTGTTGTTTGCTTAAGTTTTAAAAAAGTAATTTGGGCGTTCCCGCTGCTTTGCATCGGGCGTGCTGTCCACCCCGCGTGGCGGGATTGTTCCCATCACTAACGCGGGTTTTATTTAAAAAAGTTTTTTTTAAAAATAAATAATCTCAATGTCTTTCAGAAGGAATCTTTTTTAGATGATTCAACTTATTCTAAAAATAGCAGCTATGATTCGGTTTATGTTAATTTAGCAACTCTGATAGCTTACGGAATTACTCGTTTGGATATGGTTTGAATGCTATTTTTGAAATTAAAATTTAATCAATTGTATAAATATTTTAGAAGGATTAGGTTTTACAGATTAGTAAAGTTTGATCAGCCCAAATCCTTATTTTAGATATCGGAATTACCAAATTAAGATTCCAGTTTATAAAGCCTAGCAAAGCTCTAACAATTAAAAAAACACGAAGCAAAACTTCGCGTTTACTGAGGGACAAATTGTCAACCAAGTTCCCAGCATCATTGTCTAGACATTTAAAAAAATTATTTCAGAATCATTTTCGAATAAAAATTTTTTCATTAAACATTTTATCTTCAACCAGCACCCTCAAAAAATAAATACCAGATGTTAGTTGAGAAATGTCAACTTCAGTTATATCATCGCTAGCTCCTATAACGTTTGCGACTTGTTGGCCAATCGAATTTAAGATTACTAAATGATCTAGTTTTTTACATTTAATAAAAATTTTATCACTACTTGGATTCGGGTAAACGATTATTGACGTATCGAACCGAGTAATCTCAGGTGTGTTAGTGCAAATCACAACTGTAACGGTTACAGCAGTTCTGGGCGCTGCAACTCCACAGGAATTTTCTTCGATATAAAAAGTTTCAGTAGCTGTCAGGTTTGGTGTTGTAAAAGTGTTTCCAAAGAAAATTGAAGTTCCTCCTGTAGGCGTATTAAACCAGTTTGCTCCACAAGTTAAACTGGTATTTAACATCGTATTATTTCCAGAGCAAATAGTCATGTTTTGAGGAGGAGTTGAGTTTAAAGGGCTTATTGCGATACAGCCATCAAATTTTGCCAAAAACGCATCACTTAACCCACCACCATAAATAGGTTGAGAACTTCCTGGACTTGCTATAACTGTATCAATGCTTGACGATGTTGGTGCCGATAAATAAACATTCCCAGAGTAATCACATGTGCAAGCAGGAAAATCTTCTGTTCCTGATCCTCCATAATATGTACCCCATAATCGAGATCCTGTAGAAGTGAACTTAGCTAAAAAAACATCGCTTATCCCTCCCCCATAATTTCGTTGATACGAACAAGGCGTTGAGATAAAATTAGAAGTAATTGTATTTGTTCTACCCGCTAAATAAACATTTTCTTCAAGATCTAAGGTACAATAGCCACCTAAATCAGCCCCCAAGCCACCATAATAGCTGGCCCAATCCCTAATACCAGATGATCTAAACTTAGCAACAAAACAATCATATGTGCCTCCTCCGTATGATGATTGATGACTGTTAGGTGTTGCAATTGATGTATCATTTAAAGATGATGTAAATCCTCCAATAAATAAATCTCCATTGCCACTAATAGTTATATTAACATGTAAATCATCTCCAGTGCCACCGTAATAAGTCCCCCACAATCTTGTTCCAAGTGAGTCAAATTTTACAAGGAGGCCATCGTGTAGCCCCCCATTAAATATCTGTTGATGACTACCTTGTGTTGCAATAAAGGTGCCACTTACAGAACTTGTGTATCCACAAAAATAAACATTATTGGCCGTATCGCAAACACAACCATTCAAAAAATCGTCCCCAGTTCCACCATAATAAGAACTCCATAAACATACACCTAATCCATTAAATTTGGCCATAAAACCATCATTAACTCCTCCACCATATGTTGTCTGATGAGCCCCTGTCGTAGCTATTGCACTACTTACATTAGTTTTTGTGACACCTGCTATATAAACGTTGCCTGAAGCATCAATGGCGGAACCATCTCCATAATCATCGCCACTACCACCAAAATAAGTCCCCCATTGACGCACACCAGAAGAATTAAATTTCACTAGAAATGCATCGCCCCAATTACTACCTCCGCCAAAAGTCGTTTGGTGAGCTCCTGGGGTTGAAATTACGTTTGAGGTAGCACACGTAGTGCCTCCAACCAAAAAAATATTTCCATTAACATCAATGGATGGTGTTGAACCGAAATCATTACCACTGCCACCATAATAGGTACTCCATTGTAAAACACCTGAAGAATTGTATTTGGCTATAAATGCATCGCCAAAACTAGTTCCAGCACCACCAAATGTAACTTGATGACTACCTGTAGTTGCAATGTTGGCAACTGAAGCACTGTGACCAGTTATATAAACATTTCCGGCTTGGTCTGTTTTGTTGTAAAAGGGAATTTCATACGAACTGCCTCCAAAATATGTACTCCATAAACGTATTGCTGGATCAATTATGAGTTCTTTATTGTAATCCACGTTTTCAATCTCGAAACCTGCAATTTGATCATATAAAACCCATTTAGATTTGAGAGTTTTTCCATTTTGCGTTACCAACGGGGCATCTTCAATAAAATCGCCAAAAGGGGTTTTGATTAATAATTCACCTTTCATAGTAATTGATATATTCGTAGCACCATTTATTTTCAACTTTATTTGTTTGTAGTCTGCACCTATTCCTATTAAATAGTCGTACTTTAAATTCCCTTCATTTACATGCCATTTTAAATCAATCCCTTTATACAATTGTCGGTATGTAATGCTTTTGTAACTCATAACTTCTAGGACACCGTTTGGACATTGCTCTAAATAATAATTATTATACCCACCTAATGCCTCTCCTTTTGATATATTAGTATTGGAATTGGCGTTCAGCCACTCAACATCAATACGATAAAATGAAACTTGATCAATTATTTTATTGATTTCTTTTGTCCTGATATTTTGTTCTTCTTTCCAATTATCAATTCTTTGAAGTTGATAGGAAATACCGTTGCCTTTAAGGAAAAATGAAAAACCATCATTATAACCTGAGAATAATATGTCTGCGCGTGGGGTATATTTTTGGTCACAAACTTGCCCTTTATTCTCTTTAAAAAAAATACTGTTGACGGAATTTGCTGGAACATTTGATGCAGGTGTATTGGAATTAGACAATGCCGAATGGCTAATAAAAACAGCAACAAGAAAGACTATTAATTGAATGTTATTTTTCATGTTTTAAAGATAAGAAAAAGATGTCTTAAACACAAAAAACTTGGACACATTTTTTTAGATATTTTTTTAGCTAAGTCGCTTCATTTTTCGCACCAAAGCCTAATTTGGATCCGCCCTCGCTCGCGTCCCGCGAGTTTGCCTACCAATTGGCCTCTGGCCTGTAAGTAATAACCTCTAAAGCGCAAGGGACAGCAGCGGCATCCTCCCAATGAAATTGGAATCCGCGCTTTCTTTTTTTTCTCGAAATTAATTTAATTTCATTGGGAGATACAGCGAATGGCCCGACCCTTACATTTTTTCTGGATGTTTAATTTATTTATGAAAGCAAATAAAAATGAAAGGGTTGCGCCCAAATAATTGTTGTTGATTATGTTAAGCTTTTAGTGTTATAATTGACCGATTTTAATTTATTTTTTAGTGCCAAATTGGGATTCAGTTTTCTATTGGAAATCCTAAAAATAATGAACAAGAAACAAGAAATAGTAAATGTCAAATTATAAAGGTATTATATTACAACTATACTCGTTTAACGCAATAAAAAAAACGCATCTCCTTTGCAGAAAATGCGTTGCCTCATTTGGTTGGTGTTCCGTCTCCAACCAATCTACTCTTTGTTGGTGTTATCACCAACAAAAAATCTATTCAATCATCGCTCTCTACCAAACAGTCCAGCCGCCTTCAACTTTCATGTTATCGCCTGTTACGTAACTGGAAGCATCGCTCAATAAATATATTAATGCGCCTGCTACTTCGTGGTTGTAACTCAAACGTTGGAGTGGCGAAAAGTTGGCAAAATTCTTTTCAAATTGTTCTTCGTGATTGTTCCAAACACCATGTGGTGTAATCATATTTACGCGCACTCCTTGGGCGGCCCAATAGCTGGCCAAATATCTTGATAAAGCATCAACACCACCTTTTGAAGCGCTGTACTCTGCCGGGCAACCTAAACTTGTGCCTTTGTATAAATTCTGGTTTGGGGCCACCACACTATAGGTTGAAGGAATATTAATAATACTGCCTTTGCCTTGCTGCGCCATGTACGAACCAATAATCTGACAAGTTAAAAAAGTACCTTTCAAATTAATTTCTACTACGGTATCCCAATTTTCATCCTTTATTTCTTCGAAGGGAACAAACTTTAAATGTGTTTTATTTTGATGTCCGTTTACCAAACCATCAATACGATTAAAGGTGCTAAGCACAGTGGTTTTAAGGTTTTCGATATCATTGCGTGAACTTACATCAATAGCAATGCCCAACATTTTTCTATTGTGACGTTCAGCTAAAGTTTGTGCAAATTTTTCGGGTTCGGCCAAAGCAATATCTGCCACCACTACATGTGCGCCATATTGTGCCACTGCCTCGCAAAAGGCACGTCCCACAAGGCCGCAAGCACCTGTTATGATAATAACTTTGTCGGTTAATTCAAATTTCTTTCTGAAATCTATCTCAAAAGGATTGGTTGTTCTGGTTACTGACATAATTTTTGCGATTAAATATATTTTCTAAAAACAGGTTTGATAGGTTCGCCCACAAGAAACTTTTCATAGCCTTGGTCTAATGCTTTTTTCATGATGGGTAAACTGTCGCTCATGGCTTCAACAATAGCGTTTACATGTTCTTCTTTGTGGCTAAAATTAGGGCAAAAAATGCCTTGAAATAAAATGCCACGCTTAATTAATTCTTGATGAAACAAGGTGCGTAAACCAAAATTATTATTGCCTTCGTTATCAAAATAACCGATAGATGCATGCCAGTTAAATTGTAGGTTGCGTAAGTTATTTTCTAATTTATGTTCAGCAAATAGAGCTTTTGTTTTATCAATAAATAATTGACCCATGGCTTGATTGTGGGCCAACACATTGTGTTTTTCAAATTCATCCATGGTGGCTAATGCCGCACCAATACTGCATGTTTCGCCACCGTGTGTGGTGCTTACTAAAAATAATTTTTCGGCTCCTTTTTTTCTGATGCCTCCTAATTCCATTACTTCTTTTTTACCCGTTAAGCAGCAAAAAGAAAAACCGTTGGCAATACCTTTGCCCCAAGTAGCCATGTCGGGCTCAACACCATACTTTTTTAATGAACCAGGATAAGCAGTTTTATAACCTGTAATCATTTCATCCATAATCCACAGTGTACCGTGTTTATGCGCTAAATCAATGGCGTCCTTCAAATAATTATGGGGCAACACATTCATTTTTTCGGGCTCCGAAATAACACAAGCAATTTGATTGGGATACTTATCAAACAACTCGCGCAGCGAATCCATATTATCGGAAGTGTACGTTACAGTTAGTGCTTGAATATCGCTTGGAATACCGCTTTTAACATCAGTAGAACCAATAAACCAATCGTCATAACTATAAAAAGGATGATCGATAGGGCGTGCAATTAATTTTCTACCGGTATAAGCTCTTGCAATTTTAACAGCCGCTGTAGTAACTACAGAGCCATTTTTAGAGAACTTAATCATATCGTGTATGCCCACTAAATTTAAAAATCTTTCGGCCACTTCCATTTCAATGGTAGCAGGCCGAGAAAAATTATTGCCTTTGTATAACTCTTGTACCACACGGTCAACCACCGGTTTGTAGGCATGACCTAAACTTACCGATGCCAAACCGCTTAAACATTCAATGTATTTATTGCCATCGGGATCAAAAACAAAACATCCATCACCATGCGTAATGGCAGCAGGGGAGAGGATGGGAAATTGATCGTCTCCTTTCGAATAGGTATGCGCTCCACCCGGAATCAAATCATGTATGCGCGCTCTGTATTCATCAGATTTTTTAAAGTTGGTTATCATGTTTTTATGCGCTTGAATTTCCATTTATCTTACAATTTTATCGTTGGCAATCGTTTTTTGAAAGCCGCTATTAGCAATGCTTTCTTTGTTTTTGTCTAAAATTTCTGGATGTGTTTTTAATAGTGCAGTTACTTCTTCAATCCCAAAATCGGGTACATTTTTTAAGGCTTCAAAAATTGCTGCTACTGCCTCAAAATCTTGAGGAGAGTCAACACTCATTTTGTAGGTATAATCTGCACATGATTTTTTCCATCCACATGTAAATTGGCCACTAAATTTTATGAATGGCGTTACATGTTCGCGCTCTGAAAGTAGTTTGGCTTCCTTCCATGCGCTGCACAAACTCTCGTAGGTAAATACTTCAACATCAAAACCATCTTCTAAAAAATCGGGTTCGTTATTTGAATTTGAAAAATAATCTTTGCCCGATTTTAAAAATTCGTTCACTACAAAATCTACAACTTTGTGCGAATGTAAAGGGCAATCGGATGTTAATCGTACTACTGTTTTTACATCTGTGTAATTCAATGTAGCTTTATAAAAACGATCTAACACATCCCAGTCACTTCCTCTGGAACATGCATATCCTTTGGCTTTGCACAAGGCTTCAATGGCATCATCTTCGGGGTTGGTGGAGGTAACAACTACAAATTGATCAACTAATTTAGAAGGCCTAACACGCTCCATCAAATTTTCTAAAATGCTTTGATGGTTAATGTTTTTTAAAACCTTTCCTGGTAAACGTGTGCTGCCCATGCGGGCTTGGATTAAAGCTAAAATCATGATTTAAATTCTGAAGCAAATAATCCCATGTAATGTTTATCTACATACGCTCCATTACTCCAAATATGTTGGCGTAATGTTCCTTCATTTACAAAACCTAATTTTTCGTAAACCTTTATAGCGCCTATATTGTGCGCATAAACGGCCAATAAAATTTTACGTATATTTAATTGTTCAAAAGCATATTTAATGGTGAGTTTGCATACTTCAGAGCCAATACCTTTGCCCCAAAAATCTTTTTCGCCAATTAAAACACCAAGCTCGCAGGTGCGACTAACCCAATCAAAATTATCTAATTTAATGTTGCCAATATGTTTATTGCTTTCTTGATCGCAAATGGCTAGCATAACGGTGTTTTTATCTGTTGATTTTAGCTCCACATAATTGCGCAATGCACTAAGTGTAGAAGGGAAAGTGCCCGAAGCTAAACCTGTGGTTACATCAGGTTCGTTGAGCCATTTTAAATAGTTTTCGTTTACATCGCTAAGTTCGATAGCCCTCAGGTAAATCTGATTTCCGTCTAAAAATTTTATCATGAATTATGTTTTTCGTTTAACATTTGCGCATGCTTTTCCATCTCATCGGTATTTTTAGTCAAATTATTATCGTGCATGCGGTAACGATAGAGTGGGAGCGGAATATGGAAAATATTGTGTTTGGCTAAAAATCTTTTTCTTAAATCTTCTTCTTCACGTGCTCTAAAAGTTTCGTCATACAAGCCAATATCAAACAATAAATCTTTTCTAAACATAATGCCGCAAGCAACAGGCTTTTCGCTTGAGCTTACCCATTCTAAGTGATCGCCATATTCATTTACCAAATAATAATCAACAGCCACTGCATCTAAGCGATTGTTTTCCGTTAAAAAAACCGAAAGCACTTTTAGTATATCTGTCTGAATATAATCGTCAGCATCTAAAAATAATACATATTGTCCTTTTGCCTTTTTGATGCCTGTGTTACGCGCAGCTGATAAACCCGCGTTTTTTTCCATCTTTATTACCTTAACATCTTCGGCATAATTGTCAAGAATTAAATGACTTTCATCGGTAGAACAATCATCAACAACAATTACTTCAAAACTATTGGAAGGGAGCGATTGATTAAGCGCGCTTCTAATGGCTCTTTCTAAATAGCGTGCATAGTTAAACGATGTTATTATTAAGGATACAAGCATATGATAAACTTTTTGCAAAGTTAATTTATTTTCTTAACCCTTAAAATCAAAAATAGGCCTTAGAACAATATCTAAAAGCGGTTTTAAGTAAAAACTAGATGAGTAAATTTAAATTTAATTGTAGGCAAAGTTGGCGGGTGTGATGCACAAAAATGATATTAATCATGTTTTGATTTTTGAGGCATAACTTTACCTTACTTTGTATTGAATATAAAAATATATGGTATGTCGAAGTTCGAAATTAAAAACATTTTAACACCAACCGATTTCTCAGCAACTGCTCATTTAGCAATTGAACACAGTGCATTTATGGCACGCCTAAGCAAGGCTACATTGCATTTATTACATGTAATAAAAATATCAGAGTTTACCTACACTATTAATAATCCTGCTGCCATAGGCAATGATATTAAGGATATTGAAAATTTTAGTTGGCAAAAACTTAACGAAATTGCCGAACAATTATGCATAAAATATGGCATTACTGTTAACACTTTAATTAGTAAGGGTAACCCTTCAGAGGAAATTGAAATTGCCGTAACAAATTATAATATAGATATTGTAATTATGGGAACACACGGTAGCAGTGGTTTTAATGAATTTTTTATTGGAAGCAATGCACATAAAACAATAAAAAAATGCCATTGCCCCGTGTTAACTGTGCAGGTAGATTCTAAAAAAATAGGATTTCACGATATTGTTTTGCCTGTG
>JBILPB010000240.1:0-3476 GCA_044374175.1 Bacteroidia bacterium
GAAGTATTGGTCATAAAGAAACTCAAGAATTAGCCGTAATGATTGACACTTTTAGACCATTACAAGTTACCAAACAAGCCATGCAAATTGATGATGGAAAGTATTATAAGAGTTGGACCGAATAAATGTGCCAATTATGCAATGTGCCAATTTACCGATGTGCCAATTAAGTAATGTGCCAATTATGCAATGTGCCAATTTACCGATGTGCCAATTAAGTAATGTGCCAATTGAGCAATGTGCCAATTTACCGATGTGCCAATTAAGTAATGTGCCAATGAAGTAATGTGCCAATTTACCAATGATGTAAAACAAGAATAATCTAAATTAAAATCTATTGATATGGAATTCACAATGCAGTCAAAATATAAGGATAATGTTATATTAAAACTGACTTTTGAGTTTGCTAAAGAAATTGTTTTATTTACTGAATTACTAGAAAAAAACCGAAAATATACATTTGCTAATCAAATATTAAGATCAGGTACAAGCATCGGTGCAAATGTAAAAGAGGCCCAGAATGCTGAAAGTAAAGCAGACTTTGTACATAAACTTAAAATAGCCTGCAAAGAAGCAGATGAATTAGAATATTGGTTATTTTTGTGCAACGAATGTGAGGGCTATCCAAACGCAAATGTATTATTGGATAACCTTCATCAAATAATAAAAATTATTACTAAAATTATTCATTCAACAAAGCAAAATATTTGAATTTTAATTACAAGCGAATGCTTCATTAACACATTAGAAAAATATAAGATATAGTTAACCGTCATCCTAATTGGCACATTGCTTCATTGCACATTATTAAAACATGAAATATAAATCAAAATCTGAATACAATAAACACCATCCAGCTGGCACATTGCTTCATTGGCACATCGGCACATTAGTCAAAATCATAAAATCTAAATATAGTTAACCGTCATCCCAATTGGCATATTGCTTCATTGGCAAATTGGCACATTAAAAAAAACATGAAAGAAATAAAAAATGTAGAATACGGTTTAGAGAAAATCTTTGAAGGCGCTCAGGATTTCTTACCTTTATTAGGTACCGATTATGTAGAATTTTATGTGGGCAACGCCAAACAATCGGCCCACTATTACAAAACAGCTTTTGGCTTCCAATCTTATGCCTATGCCGGTTTAGAAACAGGTCTTAAAGATCGTGTGAGTTATGTATTAAAGCAAGATAAAATTCGTCTTGTGCTAACTACTGCTTTGGTTAGTGATTCTCCCATTGGCGAGCATGTAAAAAAACATGGCGATGGTGTAAAAGTAATTGCACTTTGGGTGGAAGATGCCCGTAAATCATGGGAAGAAACAACCAAAAGAGGCGCTAAGTCTTTTATGGAGCCCACCATCGAAAAAGATGAACATGGTGAAACGGTGCGCGCTGGTATTTATACTTACGGAGAAACTGTACACATGTTTGTGGAGCGTAAAAATTATAAAGGCGCTTTTTTACCGGGCTTTGTAGAGTGGAAAAGCGATTACAATCCAAGCCCAGTAGGTTTAAAATTTATCGACCACATGGTTGGGAATGTAGGTTGGAACCAAATGAATGAAACCGTTAAGTGGTATGAAGATGTGATGGGTTTTGTAAACTTTTTATCTTTCGATGATAAGCAAATTACTACCGAGTACTCTGCCTTAATGAGTAAGGTAATGAGCAATGGAAATGGCAGAATTAAATTCCCAATCAATGAACCTGCCGAAGGAAAAAAGAAATCGCAAATTGAAGAATATATTGATTTTTATGAAGGAGCGGGTGTGCAACATTTAGCATTAGCTACCGATGATATTATTGCAACTGTCTCTGAATTAAAAGCCCGCGGTATCGATTTTTTACCACCGCCACCACAAGCCTATTATGATGATATTCCAAACAGGTTAGGTGTTCATATGAAAATGATGAAAGAGGATATTAAGGAACTTCAAAAACTTTCTATTTTGGTGGATGCTGATGAAGAAGGATACCTCCTACAAATATTTACAAAACCAGTAGAAGACAGACCAACTTTGTTTTATGAAATCATACAACGCATGGGTGCGAAAGGCTTTGGGGCAGGCAACTTTAAAGCTTTGTTTGAATCGATAGAAAGAGAACAAGCAAAACGAGGAACACTATAACAAAATAAAAAAGGTCAACTGATGAAGTTGGCCTTTTTTATTTGATAAAACCCAAATTTATTTTTCTGCTATTTATACAGCGCAAACACCACCATCTTCTTATGCAAATCAATCGGAATCGTTTTCCATTGTGCAATCGTTTTAGTAGCAATAAATTGTTCGGGAAGCGTTAATTCTGAGGCAACACACAACTTTGTGGTAGGTTTACAAACTTCTAAAATATGCGCAAACAAATGATTATTTCTAAAAGGGGTTTCAATAAATAATTGCGTTTGGTTATTTTGATACATTGCATTTTCTAATGTCGCAATGCGTTTTCCTCTTTCCGATTTTTCGATGGGCATGTAACCATTAAACGCAAAATTTTGGCCATTAAATCCAGAAGCCATCAAAGTTAAAATGATGGATGATGGTCCAACTAAAGGACGAACCTCAATATTATTATTGTGTGCAATTTTTACTGCATCAGCGCCTGGATCGGCCACTCCCGGACAACCGGCTTCAGATAAAATACCAATATTAACCAGCTCAATATTCTTTTTAATGAATACCGATAAATTAGTTTGGTCTGCTCCTTTTGTCATCTCAAAAAAAGGCAATTCATCAAAGTTTTTAGTGAAACCAATTTTTCTTAAATACCTTCTGGCGCTTCTTAAATCTTCTACAATAAAAGCATCGCAAGCCATGGCAGCAGGCGCAACTTCAGGTGGAATAACACTCATATTTTCGTTGCTGCTGAGTGTGCAGGGAATCACATAAATACAGTTTTTCAAATTTTCTATTTTATTTAAACAGCTACATCATATTCGCGCAGAGCACTGTTGAGCGAGGTTTTTAAATCGGTACTTGCTTTCCTTTTTCCAATAATTAAAGCACACGGCACTTGGTATGTACCTGCATTAAATTGTTTACTATATGAACCGGGTATCACTACAGAGCGCTCAGGCACATATCCTTTCATTTCAACTGGTTCAGCGCCGGTAACATCAATAATTTTTGTACTCATTGTTAGTACTACATTAGCACCAAGCACAGCCTCCTTCCCTACTCTAACACCTTCTACAACTATACTGCGTGAACCAATAAATGCACCATCTTCAATAATTACTGGCGAGGCTTGCACAGGTTCTAAAACACCACCTATACCAACACCACCACTTAAATGCACATTCTTTCCAATTTGCGCACATGAACCAACTGTTGCCCATGTATCAACCATGGTACCTGCATCTACATAAGCACCAATATTTACATAACTAGGCATCAAAATTACTCCTGAAGCTAAATAAGCACCATACCTTGCAACTGCATTTGGAACCACACGTACTCCTAATTCTTTAT
>JBILPB010000100.1:0-12958 GCA_044374175.1 Bacteroidia bacterium
AAAGGCGTGGTTGAGCTATAATCCATGGTATTTACCAGCTTTTTACCATCTAAAGTTATGTTGGTTTTTTCTGCTCCATTATTTACATTTACATTTACTACACTGTTGTTTTCGGTTTGCCCATAAAATAATCTTGCCTTGTAAAATTGATCTAGCCCTTTTTGTCTGCTTCCTTTGTATTTAACCCAACTATAATTATTATTATCCACTTTGTTTGAATCAATTTTTGTTTGTAATTGCGGTTTAAAAACAAAGCCGGTAATTCCGAGCATATCGTTGATTGAAAATGGATCAAGTAAATTTTTATTGGTCCAATTTTCGGAAAATGTATGTTGTACTGTTTGTCTAAAACCTGCCGTAACCGAAGTGATTGGCACAATCCCCACGCCTGCCCCACCAAATTGTTTTTGTAAAAGATATCGTAAATCTTGTGTAATTAAATCGCCTTCTACCATGCTGTCGCCAAACCAGGCAATGCGCACTTTCTTTTTTGTTTTGATATTTTTTAACGCTTCAAAAAACTGCGTCATTCCATGCCTGGTGCTCCCTGCGTTATCTGTTATCGTTAAAGAATCTACCCTACTTTGCACCACCACAAACTTGGAAGTATCTTTGTAAGCCTTATTAATGCTGGGCTTTTTGGGATTTACAACTTTAGTTTTTGGTGTTTTTATAAGGCCCGCAAAAAGGTTCAAATGTTTTAAATCCTTGTGATAGCTTGTGAAATAGCGGTCGGTTGCACTTAAAAGCACTAAGAAACAAACAGCAATAAAAAGAATAATAAAAGGCTGCAAGGGCTTATTGCCACTGAGTTTCATGCTGATTTGGATGTAAAAATTGGGAGTAATTATGAAATAATATGGCAAAGATAAACCACAAAATACTTTGCTTGCAAGAAAATTGAAAAATATTTTTTGGGGGAATTTTGAACTAGGAGGTCACGCGCAGGATGCGCGCGCCAGTATTGGGATCAAATCATCAAATTCCGCTATCGGACGCAGAGAGCGCAAAGTAAAATAACATCCATTTTCAAATTACCACATCCCGAACATTCGGGATCAAATTAGTTCATTGGCACATTGAAAAATTGGCACATTGGCACATTAATCAAAAGAATAATTCTCCAACTTCTCCAAACTCACCACATCAATACTGCAAAAGTTAAACTCGCTGGCCACACGACCTTTTATCAAATAGCAACCCTTGCCACGCAAAGGAAATTCTTTCGCTATTTTAGGAAAATGCGTAGTGTCAAAAAAACGACCTTCGGTATCTATAAATGTTCCAAAAAGCATTTCTTCTTTATGCTTGGTGCGCGTGTATTTGATGGTGACTAAATAGCCAACAATGCTAATGGTTTTGCCTACCAGTGTTGCTAAATCTGTGGTCTTTAAAGTAGTTTCGGGTAAGTTTTTAATAAACGCAAAAGGGCTACACAATGGAAAGCCTAACAACTGCATTTCATCTAAGGCATCATCTCTATCGTTATGATACAATTCTGGCATGTGGTAAGATTTATACTCAGGTTCAAACAATTCTTTTTCTACATGCGTTTTTTTACCATCACCCATGATGGTATGAATATCCCACAACAATTGCTTTTTGGTACGTTCTGTAAAATTAAAAGCACCTACGCGTATTAGCAATCTTAGTTGATCTAAGCTAATGGCAACCCTTTTCATAAAATCGGTTAAGCAAGTAAATACGCCATTTTTTTGGCGTTCAGCTAAAATATTTTCTGCGGTGTTTTGCTCCAATTCGGCAATGTGTATGAAGCCGAGATAAATGCAAGTGCCTTCAATATCGGTTAAATAGCTGCTTTTGTTAATGTGTGGCGCTATAATTTCGGCACCATGCATACGTGCTTCGTGCACATAATATTCGGTACGATAAAAACCACCAAAGTTGTTGATGACCGCCACCATGTGTTCCAAAGGAAAATAAGCTTTTAAATATAAACTCATAAAACTCTCCACCGCATACGAAGCGCTGTGTCCTTTTGAAAAGGCATATCCAGCAAAGCTTTCTATTTGTCGCCATACTTCTTTGCTTTCTTCCTCGCGATAACCTTTGGCTTTACAATTATCAAAAAACAAGTTCTTCACTTTTTCAAATTCTTCTCTTCCGCGATATTTGCCACTCATGCCCCTGCGCAACATATCGGCCTCACCAAGCCCCAGTCCAGCATAATAATGTGCCACTTTTATCACATCTTCCTGATACACCATAACCCCAAATGTTTCTTCTAAAATTTTATAGATGGGCGCAGGTGTTTCGTAGCTAGGCTTTTGGCCTTTAAAACGTAAAATATACTCGCGCATCATACCCGATGAAGCCACACCAGGTCTAATGATGGAGCTTGCTGCTACCAAGGCTTTGTAAGTTTCGGCACCTAGTTTTTTTAACAACATACGCATAGCAGGACTTTCTACATAAAAACAACCAATGCAGCGCGCTTCACGCAGTAAGGTTTTAATTTCAACATCTTCTTTAAACTTTTTTACATCATGAATATCAATGTTGATGGCCTTGTTTTTCTTGACCAATTCAACCGCATCTTTAATATGTCCCAAGCCTCTTTGCGATAAAATATCAAACTTGTACAAACCCACATCTTCGGCTTCCAGCATACTAAACTGACTTGTAGGAAAACCTTTGGGTGGATAATTATTAGCTGTATAGTAATGTATGGGTTTTTCGGAAATTAAAATGCCACCTGCGTGGATGCTTAAATGATTCGGAAAATCGTGTATTTGATTGCTATAAGCATAAATTAATTTAGTGATGTGATCCGGTGTATTTTTTAGCCTTCTGTTTTCTAACAACATATCAATTTCATCTTTAGGCAACCCAAAAACCTTCCCTAATTCGCGCATCACGGCATTGGCTTGAAAAGTGCTGTAAGTAGCCAACAAACAAGTATGCGCCTCGCCATGCGTTTCAAAAATATGACGCGTAACATCATCGCGGTCTTTCCAACTAAAATCCAGATCAAAATCGGGCGGACTTGTGCGAAAGGGATTTAAAAAACGTTCAAAATACAAGTCTAAATCAATAGGGTCAACATCAGTAATGCGCAGCAAATAAGCAACCATACTGTTGGCTCCGCTCCCACGACCTACATAAAAATAATTTTTATGTTGCGCATAACGTACGATATCATGATTAATCAAAAAGTAAGAAGAAAAATTAAGTTCACTAATCAGTTTAATTTCCTTTTCCATACGGTCAATAATGTTATCGTTAGTATTTGGGTAACGATACTTAAGGCCATCGTAGCAAAGGCTCATCAACAGATGGTAATCTTTTTTAAGACTTCCTGTAAAGCTTTTTTTATTTTTATTGGTACCAAATTCAAAATCGATATGGCATTGCTCTAATATTTTTTGCGTATTGTAAATGATAGTAGGAAAATCATAATAAATGGTCAATAAATCCAAGGGCGCTAACATGATTTCATCAGGCGTAGTTTGCTCACTTAATGGAAGTTTACTTAATAGCGTATTGTTATCCACCGCGCGCAGTAAGCGATGCGTGTTAAATCCTGTTTTATTGATAAAAGTTACAGGTTGCAAAATAACCATGCGTGTATGCCATTTTTTGTAGGCCGAAAAGCGAAAATGATTGAGTTCACTGGGTTTTATGCCAATATACAGTTGAGGATTGTTTTTAAATAACGAAATCGTGCTTTTCTCATCTTGCTGGAAGCGTTGTTGAAAAGCAGTGTAAGGAATTACAATAAAGCAATCGTCAGTAACAGGAAAATAGTTAGGAATGATTGTTTTTCCGCTTACCGAACATACCGATAAATAAGCATTGAGGGCAGCAAAGCCTTCATTATTTTTAGCGATGCCAATAAATTGTTGTTGTGCACCATTTCTAAAATCGATGCCCACAATAGGCTTTACATTATATTTTTGGGAGAGCCGCACAAAGTCGAGCACGGCTGAAGTATTATTGATATCGCTCAATACAAGTTGCCTTATCTCAAGTTGTTGCGCTTGCGCTAGGAGTTGATTTACACTCAATGTACCGTATTTAAAACTGTAATAGGTATGGCAATTGAGATACATGTATTGATTATATATTAGTCATTTATAATGACTTAAATATAATCTTTAAAATTCAGATAAATTTATTTTTTTTAAACTTTTATTTGATACTGGCTTTACTTGGGGTTCAAAAAATATAACTTAAGGTGAGAAACTGTTTAAGGACCTAGCGGTCTGTTAATAATAAAGGAATCTATTTAAAACAAGTGCTAGTGGTAAAAATTAAAAATAGCCTGTAAGACCCAAAACTTTTGAAAATAAAAAAACGCTTTAAAAAAAGATAAAGTTCAAGATACTGCTGAGATTGCGCAAAGGACAAAAGCGGCATCCTTTTTTTTGTTTTGCCAAAGCCTTGCAAAAAAAGATAGAGCGGATGGCCTGACAACACTTTTCATTAAAAAAAGTTTAGGACAGGTTGAAAGGCATATAAAATGAAAAGTGGAGTTGCGCCCAAATGCAAATAGTTGGACTTTTCACTAATACAACCTCTCTAAATATTGATTTGAATAAAATCATTTCAAATCTACTCATCCTCTCCAATTGCGACAATTTTAAATCATTCCATGGCCAAATTGTTTAATTCGCTAGTTGTTAATTTTTTATATTACTTGATCAACAAAAACTATCGTTAGGATTAAACAATGCTTTACTTTATTTTTGCATTTCGATAATAAAAAATGATTCCTAAAGATACGGTTGCTAAAATATTAGAAACAGCTGAAATTGTTGATGTGGTAAGTGATTTTATCTCTCTAAAAAAGAGAGGTGCAAATTACTTAGGATTATGTCCTTTTCATAACGAAAAAGGTCCTTCGTTCACCGTTTCTCCTGCCAAAGGAATTTATAAATGTTTTGGCTGTGGAAAATCGGGAGCACCGGTTAATTTTATTATGGAGCACGAGGGTTTAACCTATCCCGAAGCGCTTAGATTTTTAGCAAAAAAATACAGCATTAAAATTGAAGAAGTTGAGCAAACTGCCGATCAAATAAAGGAGCAAAATGCCAAGGAAAGCATGATGTTGCTTTCTGCTTATGCACAACAGCAATTTACAAAAACATTATGGGAAAATGAAGAAGGCAAGCGCATTGGTTTAAGTTATTTTAAAGAAAGAGGATTTAGCAATCAAACCATTGAGCGCTTTCAATTGGGCTATAGTTTAGAGAGCAGAAAAGCCTTTTCTGATAAAGCGCTGGCCGATGGCTATTTAATGGAGTATTTGGTAAAAACTGGTCTCACTATTGAAAATGAAGGTCGCTACTTTGACAGATTTAGCGGCAGGGTAATTTTTCCTATACATAACATCAGCGGCCGTTCTATTGCATTTGGCGGTAGAATTTTAACCAATGATAAAAAGTTAGCCAAGTATTTAAATTCTCCTGAAAGTGAAATATATCACAAAAGCAATGTACTATATGGCTTGTTTCAGGCAAAGAAAACAATTGTAGAAAAAAATAATTGCTATTTGGTAGAAGGCTACACAGATGTAGTGAGCCTTTCGCAAGCTGGGATTGAAAATGTGGTAGCTTCGGCAGGCACATCACTTACGGTTGAACAAATACGTTTAATTAGAAGATTTACACCCAATGTTACCATTATGTATGATGGTGATAGTGCGGGTATCAAAGCTTCTTTCAGAGGAATAAATTTGATTCTTACAGAAGGATTAAACGTAAAAGTGTTGCTTTTTCCTGACGGAGAAGATCCCGATTCCTTTGCAAAAAAACATACGCAAGAGGAGTTGCTGACCTTTATGGAAGCCAACACCACCGACTTTATTAGCTTTAAAACAAAGTTGCTACTTGACGAAACCAAGAACGATCCTATTGGTAAAGCACAACTCATCCATGAAATTGTAGAGAGCATTGGCTTAATTCCTGATAGTATTGCGCGCTCTTTGTATATCAAGGAATGTAGCCGTTTGATGACGGTTGATGAGCAACTTTTAATCAATGAATTAAATAAATCTTTACGAAAACAAAGAAGCAAATCTGGCAATGATGGAACAGGCAATGAAACGTATATGCCTACTCCTGATTTTCCCGCCACTGTGCAGCCAGAGATTGTGGTTAAAAATGCCGAACTTGATGCCAGTGCGCAAGAAGATGAAGTGATTAGATTGCTACTTCAATATGGAAATAGCGAAATTGAACATATCTCAAAACATGAATCGGGAGAGTTAGAAACCAATGCTGTACATCTGGCAACCTTTATTTGTACGCATATTCACGAAAATGAAATGGTATTTGAGAATGCAAGTTATGCTTTGATTTATGATACATTTTTAATTGAAATGGAAAAGGGAATCATCCCCGAAATAAATTCATTTTTATCGCACGAAAATGAAGGTGTTAGAAATGCTGTAACCGAACTATTAAGTGATCCTTATCAACTTAGCGACAATTGGAAAATTAAATACAAGGTAAATGCAAAAGCAAAGGACCAAGAATTAAAGTTGCTGGCCGACAAAGTAATAGAAAGACTTAAGCAGAAACATATTTTAAAAATGATTCATAGAGTGCACGAAAGCATTAAGAACTGTAATGATGATGAGCAATTGCAATATCTATTGATGGAATATAAATTGTTGCACGAACTCAAAGAAAATTTATTCAAAGAAACTGGAACCATCATAACACACTGATATCCTTCTATCTTATGACGTTTATTAAAAAATTATTGTTCAGTATTTTTACAGGAATATTATTAAGTTTTGCTTGGCCTGTAGATGGTTTTTATCCAATTATTTTTATTGCTTGGATTCCACTATTAATGCTAGAATCATCATTAAGCACTGCTGGTAAAACACGTGCTTCCTTTATGGGCTACAGCCTGCTATCCATGCTCATTTGGAATGTACTTACCACCTGGTGGATTAAGAATGCCTCCTTTGGCGGTGCTTTAATGGCCATCGTTGCCAATAGTATTTTAATGGCTTTTGTTTTATATTTATTTCATGTGGTAAAAACAAAAAAAGGAGATAAAATTGGTTACATATCACTAATCGCTTTTTGGCTATCATTTGAATACATTCATTTAAGATGGGACATCACCTGGCCTTGGCTTAATTTAGGAAATGTATTTGCCAATCAAATTGAAATTATTCAGTGGTACGAATATACTGGTGTATTTGGTGGTACACTTTGGATATGGATAGTCAATATTTTACTCTTTCAAATTTTGATTAAAAAATCGGAGAATGTAATTGTAAAACCTTTATTAATAAGAGTTTTGGCAATTTTTATTATTCCAATATTATCATCACTACTTATCTATTTTACTTATCAAGAAAAAGCAAATCCTGTAAATATTGTTGCTGTGCAGCCCAACATTGACCCTTACAATGAAAAGTTTAGTGGACTCACCTCAGCACAGCAATTGGTGAAATTGTTGGCAATTACCGCAGGCAAAATCGATCAAAAAACTGATTATCTCGTGGCCCCAGAAACAGCAATTGTAGAGTATATTTGGGAAGATAGAATGAGCGAATCAAATGATATAAATACGCTTGATTCTCTTTTAAACATTTATCCTAAACTAAATATTTTAATTGGCGCTTCTACCTTAAAAGTATTTTTACCTGGCGAAAAGGTGTCATCTACCGCGCGTAGATTTGGAACTAGTGATCAATTTTATGATTCATACAATACCGCATTGCAAATAGATCATACTAAAAACATTCAACTATATCACAAATCCAAATTGGTACCTGGTGTGGAAAAAATGCCCTGGCCTGCTTTATTTAAATACATCGAAAAATTTGCGATTGATTTGGGCGGTATTAGTGGTAGCTTAGGAATGCAAGAGGAGCGTGAAGCTTTTTTTACACCAGACAAAAAATTTGCTGCTGGTCCCATTGTGTGCTACGAATCTGTTTATGGCGAGTATGTGGGCGAATATGTAAAAAAAGGTGCTAATTTTTTAGCCATTATTACTAATGATGGCTGGTGGGGCGACACTCCCGGATACAGACAACATCTAAAATATGGTGCCTTGCGTGCTATCGAAACAAGAAGAAGTATTGTGCGCTCAGCAAATACGGGCATAACAGCAACTATCAATCAAAAAGGAGAAATTGAAAATAAAACAACCTGGTGGAAAGAAGATGCTATTAAAGCAACAATCAACGTGAATGATAAAATTACTTTCTATACACGCTTTGGCGACTATCTGGGCATTTTAGCAATATTCACCACGATTTCAATTGCTATAAGTTTATTGATTAAAGGCAACAAAACTAAACCTTAGTTTTTGCAGTAGGCGTATAAAACTCTTTCAAATAAAAAGGCTCAAAATAAGCCAGATCTTCAAATTGTTGAAGTTGAAATTTTTCATAGGCCATTCCAATCATATTGCCAGCACTAGGTTGAATTTCTAAATCAAATTTTGCATTCAGATGTTTGCAAATGGCATTAAATTTAGCTGCCCCATCACCAAAAAATAAAATTTCATTTTCATCTAATTTTTCTTTGAATGAAAACTCATCTAAAATTAATGCTTCGGTTCTTACAACTTCAGTCCCATTTTGTGCATACAATGCGCAATAAACCTCCATTCTTCTGGCATCTAACATTGGGCAAAAGAAATTCTTATTGCTATATTTAGACGATGCTCCTGCAGCTAAGGATGCCAAAGAATTGATAGCAATAAGTGGTTTATTTAGTGCATAACATAAACCTTTTGCAGTAGCAACACCTATTCTTAAACCAGTGTAAGAACCTGGCCCTTTGCTCACTGCAATGGCATCTATCTCACTCATTGATTTATTTGCTTTGCGCATTACCTCTTCAATAAAAACAGTAAGATGCTCGGCATGTGTAAAGCCTTTATTTTCTTCCTTTAAAGCCAGTAATTTTCCTTGGTAAGAAAGTGCTACAGAGCATACAGTGGTAGCTGTTTCAAGCTGCAAAATCAAAGACATTCCTATTCTTCTTTATCTGAAAACAAATCTTCTTTATCCACTTTTTCAATCGGTGTTTTGTTCTTTAATGTTTTAGAAACTACCTTGTACGGACCAGTAATAACTTCCTCATTTAACTTAATTCCACTTTTTATTTCAATAAAATTATTGTCTTGAATACCCGTGGTTACTACTGTTAGCACTGCCTTATCATTTACACTTAAGAAAACATATTCAATTGCTTTTTCTTCTTTCTTTTTGTCTGTTTCAATCTCTTCTAACTTTTCTCCGGCCTTTTTCTTCTTTTCTTTTACCCCATAAGAAATCGTGTCTTCGCGCGTAGTAACAGCCTGTACAGGCACAGAAAGCACATTCATTACTTTATCTGTTTGAATATCAACCGTAGCCGACATGCCTGGTCTGAATGGAGAATATTGAGGATTATCTTTTGGAATTAAACTAAGATAAGAATCACGTAAAATTCTAATCTTTACAGTAAAATTTGTTACCTGGTCAGCGCTGGTGCCAACAGTATTGGCCGAATTGGCCACTTCAGTAACTATCCCTTTAAACTTTTTATCTAAATAGGCATCCACCTCAATATTGGCGGTATCATTTAATTTAATGCGTACAATATCATTTTCATTGACATCTACACTCACTTCCATTTCATTCAAATTGGCGATGGTCATAATTTCCGTACCTGTCATTTGTGCTGTTCCCACTACACGTTCACCTTTTTCTACATTTAATTTAGAAACTTTACCATCAACAGGCGAATAGATTGATGTTCGAGATAAATTAGTTTGTGCCTCCTTTAATGTAGCTTCAGCATTTTTAATATTGAAATCAGCTGCTGCTAAGGTCTGTTGAGCGGCTTCTACTTCTGCTTTTGCCGTTTCATATTGTGCTTTTGATGCTTCAAAATCCTGTTGAGAAAGCGCTCCTTGATCAAACAATTTTTTATTGCGATTGAATAAAGATTCTGTATTGACTAATTGTGCCTTTGTTTGAATTAATCTTGCTTTGGTTTGCGCACTGCTTGCCTTTGAGGAATTTACTGATGCTTCAACGCGTTCTAAACTTGAAATGTAAATATCTTGTCTAATACGACAAAGCAAATCTCCTTTTTTTACCACATCGCCCTCTTTTACCATCATTTCGGTTATTTCTCCAGAAACATCTGAGCTAATTTTTACTTGTGTTTCAGGTTGAATTTTACCGCTCCCCGAAACTGTTTCAATAATGGTTCTTTTGATGACAGCTTCTGCGGTGACTTTAGTATTTTTATCACTCCCAATGATGCCTGTTTTTTTACCAATAACCATCAATAAAAGTAATCCTGCCAAAATAAATATGGTGTTTCTTAAGGAAAATAGTTTTTTCATAGGTATAAATGATACGCAGTCTTTAAGTTTTTTTTGCAAAGGTATGCTAAAATATCATTCGCTAATTGCCTTCAAGCAGAATGATTTTTTTAAAACAATATACATAGAGAACTGTTATTTATCCACAACAATAAACTATGAAGCCCCACACTACCATCAGAAAAACCATCATTAAAAGACCTTTACAAGAAGTTTTTCAATTTTTTAGTAAAGCAGAGAACCTAAATTTACTAACACCGCCTGAGCTTGAATTTAAAATATTAACTCCATTGCCCATTGAAATGCGTGCAGGTGCTTTAATAGATTACAGAATAAAATTGAATGGTATTCCCTTCAATTGGAAGACAGAAATATGCACCTGGAAAGAAAATGAGTGTTTTGTAGATCAGCAAATAAAAGGTCCTTACCGCATTTGGCATCATACACATAGCTTCAGGGCTGTTGAAGGTGGCACAGAAATGACTGATGAAGTAAAATACCTTTCGCCAGGTTGGTTTTTAGAACCCATTATTCAAGCGCTCTTTATCAAAAACAAAGTAGAAGGAATTTTTGATTTTCGCAATAGCAAACTCAAAGAAATATTTCCTGATTAATACTTTTGCTTTTTGTAGTTTTGCCTTCATAATTAAATGAAGCATGCGCAAACTCAGCAACGATGAACTTTTAAGAAAAACGCCAGAAGAGTTTAAGGAAGCCCTCAAAACACCTTTAATTTTGGTGTTAGACAATGTGAGAAGCTTAAACAATGTGGGTTCTGTATTTAGAACTGCCGATGGTTTTTTATTGGAAGCTGTTTATTTATGCGGCATTACAGGCACACCACCACACAAGGATATTCAAAAAACAGCCTTAGGAGCTACTGATACTGTGCATTGGAAATATTTCAATCTTACTTTAGAGGCTGTGGCTGAATTGAAAAGCATTGACTTCAAAGTGTATGCTATAGAACAAGCTGAAAACAGTCAAATGCTGCATACATTTAAAATTCAATCATCACAAAAAGTGGCTTTTATACTGGGAAATGAAATAAATGGAGTGGCCCAAGAAGTCATTGATGCTTGTGATGGTGTTATAGAAATTCCGCAGACAGGTTTTAAACATTCCCTTAATATATCAATAGCTGCAGGAATTGTAAGTTGGGAAGTATACAGTCAACTGCTTTAAAATTTAATCATTAATTGTAAGAACATTGTAAAATATTTACCTTCACACCTTAATAGAAAAAATATAAATATGTCGAACGATAGAATAAATTCAAGCAAAGCACCCGAGCCTGTGGGAGCTTATCCTCATGCACGAAAAGTAGGTAATTTGTTATTCCTTTCTGGCGTTGGTCCAAGAGAAAGAGGTACAAAAAAAATTCCTGGGGTAGAATTAGATGATCAAGGAAACATTGTTTCTTATGATATTGAAACCCAATGTAACAGTGTGTTTCAAAACATTAAATATATTTTAGAAGACGCAGGAAGTAGTTGGGATAATATTGTGGATGTGCAAGTATTTTTAACCAATATGAAAGATGATTTTAAAACTTACAACCGTGTATATGCCGAGTGGTTTAAAGATAATCAGCCCTGCAGGACTACCATTGAAATAAATTGCTTGCCTACGCCAATAGCCATTGAATTAAAGGTGATTGCAACTATCTAATACACCACGGAGATACCAGAGAAACAGAGCAGTGAACAGCAATGGAAAAAGAAAAGCGCGATTTTATTACTGGACAAATATTAGATGCAAGCATTGAAGTTCATCGGTATTTAGGACCAGGACTATTGGAATCAACTTACGAAATTTGTTTGATGAAAGAGTTTCAATTAAGAGGAATAGCAGCAGAAAGGCAAGTAAGATTACCCATAAAATATAAAGAATACGAATTGGATCAAGATTACCGAATAGATATTTTAGTTGAAAAAGAGTATATTTTAGAATTAAAAGCGGTAGAAGTAGTTTTACCAATTCATCAAGCACAAATAATTACCTATTTAAAATTAGCAAACAAAAGAATAGGATTTTTAATCAATTTTAATGAAGTAAAATTAATCAACGGATTCAAAAGAATTATTCAGGGTTAAACTCCGGTATCTCTGGTTTCTCCGTGGTAAAAAAAACAAAGCGCTGAATATATCATCTATCCCTACCTCTCTTAGGATTTGCAAGTATTTTTAACTAATCTGAAAGATAATCAGCCTTGCATAACTACCATTGAAATAAATTGCTTGCCTACGCCAATTGCCATTGAATTAGAGGTGCATGCAAATATTTAATAAATATTATTTATATTCGCTACACAACCTAATATAAACGATAAAATATGAAAAAAACTGTTCACTTAATTATAATTCTTTGCTTATGTATTTCTACTGTTAAGGTTTATGCACAACCTGAGGTAACTGCTGCGGGGGTTACACCTACAGTTGGTGTTTCACTAACTTATATCAACAGTGAAAACAAATGTTCACTAAAGCCACATTTCACTTTTAAGTAAACGTAGCTTTTTTATTGAATATCACTTGCAAAATCTGCCTATTTGAAGCTAAAAATTACTACATTTGCACTCTTTTTGAAAAAAAGACTACAAAATTGCTATGAGTAATCAATATAAAACCTACCCCAATCT
>JBILPB010000242.1:0-3420 GCA_044374175.1 Bacteroidia bacterium
TCAAAAATCAATGTTAGGCGAAGTGAGTGCAGCTACCGAAAATTTTGAAGAACCGAAAGGGCATGAATCACATATTTTATGGATTTGTGCTATTTTAGTGATAGTAATGGGTGTGTACCCAAAACCATTGTTTAGTATTGCCGAACCAGCCATTCAGCAATTATTGACCATGGTTAAATAAAATAGATATTGTGTTTGATTAATAATTAGGAGCAATCCAAACAGTTAATAAAAAGAAATGAAGTCATTATTACTCTTGTCAGGTTTAGGTATAAGTGCAATGCTAGCAGAACTTTTCAATCTGAAGAAGTTACTTTTCCCTTTAGTTTGTTTGGGCTTGTTGGCCACTATAGGTGTATCAGTTTACGATTGGAATACAGATATACATTTGTTCAACAATATGTTGCGTTTAGATAATTATGCCTTATTATTTACTGCTTCAATGGCTTTTATTACTTTATTGTGGTTTATGGGAGCTAATGAATATATTGAATTAGAAACAAGTATTTCTGATAAATATGCCTTGGTGCTTTTTGTTTTGGTTGGCGCATTTATTATGGTAAGCTACAACAATTTAAGCATGTTGTTTATTGGTATCGAAATTTTAAGTTTATCGTTATATGTATTAGCTGGTAGTAAAAAGAATGATTTGTTTGGGAATGAGGCAGCTTTAAAATATTTTTTAATGGGCTCTTTTGCTACGGGTTTTTTATTATTTGGCGTGGCTTTGATTTATGGTGTTACAGGATCATTTAACATTGAAGTAATTGGCGAGTATTGCAGAACCAATGCAGGTAATTTGCCATTGATGTTTAATGCTGCTATCATTTTAATGATGGTGGGCATGGCTTTTAAAGTTTCGGCCGCTCCTTTTCATTTTTGGGCGCCCGATGTTTATACTGGTGCACCAAGTATGGTTACTGCTTTTATGGCCACGGTAGTTAAAACTGCTGCTGTTGTTGCTTTTGCACGTTTGTTTTATGGTGCTTTTGGAAGTGCTCCAAGTGTTTGGCAAAATGCTATTTCTGTAATGGCTGTATTGACCATGTTTATGGGTAATGTTACTGCGGTTTTCCAACAAAATGTGAAGCGTTTATTAGCCTATTCAAGTGTGGCCCATGCAGGTTATTTGTTGATTGCCATAGTGGCTTTAAGTCATTTCTCTGGCGGGGCTATCTTTTATTATACCTTAAGTTATGGAATTGCTTCTTTATTGGCTTTTCATATTTTATTTACAGTTTCTGGAAATAGGAATGAAGGAGCAGACATCAGTGCTTTTAATGGCTTAGCTAAAAGAAATCCTTTAATGGCGTTTGGTATTACAGTAGCTATGCTATCCTTAGCTGGTATTCCTCCTTTGGCAGGATTCTTTGGTAAATATTACATCTTTAATGCAGCCATTGAAGCTGGCAGATATAAATTAGTTTTATTAGCCGTTGTGGCTTCTTTAATTAGTGTTTACTATTACTTTAAAGTGATAATAGCTGTTTACTTCAAACAATCAAACGAAGCAGCCATTGAGTTAAATGGCATGCACAAAATGCTATATATGCTTTGTGTAATTTTGCTATTTGTGTTAGCGGTAATTCCAGAGATGATTGTTTCTTTGGTGAAGTAATTTGAAAAGTGATAATTCCGATTTGTATTGATCCATCAATTTTGCTTCACAACTTTTGAGTGATGATAAACGAACTCAGGGGAGAGGTCATACTCACATGGAATAAGATTTCCTTTTTCGTCTTTCATTGTGGCTATATTTTCCCAATATAATTGGCCCATTTCGCCAATTTTTACAGAGTTGAAAATATTTTTATCGAATAGAGCATCAGCACTAGTTTTATTGATTTTAACAAACAACATCGGTTCAACAATCAATTTTCTAAGTTCACCATTGTTAAACAGGCAAACAATATAAAAAGGAGCTACCTCAATTATTTTAAGCGGCTTTATCATTCTTTATTCTAATGGCTTTACTTTGTGAAATTCTTTAGAATTCCACATATCTAACAATTCATTTTTATGAATTTATGCCCAAGCTGCAACTAATTTTGATTTGCTTACAGGCAAATCTCCATTTAAATTGTACCATTTTCAATAAGTATATTGGCTTCAAATTCACCATATTTCGTTTTAAAATGCGGTGGATTATGATCATTAAAAAACATATAAATAATTAAACCGTAAAATCTACTTATTTCTGGCATTAGCACTATTTAAAATTGAAAGCTATATATGCAAATTTAGAAATTATTTTCGATTTCGTATTAACTTAAAAAATAGTGTCTTTTAAAATTTGTAATTTTATAAAACAAAACGATGTTCCGCAAAAGGGATAGCAGCAGCTGCCAAGCAGCGCGGATGAGCCCGACCTTAGCGCAAACGATAGCTTTTAGTTTTAGTAGATTAGCGCTAAGGATTTGCCCAAATGAAGCCAATTTTTAAGTTTACCCATAGCACTTGTTTTGTTAGCAATTTACCAATAACTCAATGTTTGCTTTTTATACTTTTGGCAAAAATTATTTGCTATGCCTTTATTTCCTGTTTTAGATAAAAAAGATACACGCTCGGGCTTTGGTGCCGGCTTATTAGAATTAGGAAAAACTAATCCTAATGTAGTGGCTTTGTGTGCCGACCTTACGGGCTCCCTTAAAATGGATGCTTTTGCAAAAGAATTTCCTGATAGATTTATACAAGTGGGTATTGCCGAAGCCAATATGATGGGCATAGCTGCGGGTTTAACGATTGGTGGGAAAATACCATTTACAGGTACTTTTGCTAACTTTTCTACTGGAAGGGTATATGATCAAATTAGACAAAGCATTGCCTACTCGGGTAAAAATGTAAAAATATGTGCCTCACATGCGGGCCTTACCTTAGGCGAGGATGGTGCCACACACCAAATTTTAGAAGATTTAGGTTTGATGAAAATGTTGCCAGGCATGGCGGTAATTAATCCTTGCGATTATAATCAAACCAAAGCGGCTACGATTGCCATTGCTGCTTATGAAGGTCCTGTTTATTTGCGTTTTGGCCGACCTGTGGTGCCTAATTTTATACCAGCCGATCAAAAATTTGAAATTGGAAAGGCCATAACTTTATGTGAAGGAGCGGATGTAAGTATTTTTGCCACTGGTCATTTAGTATGGCAAGCCCTTATTGCACAAGAGGTTTTGAAAGAACAGGGAATTGATGCAGAAATAATAAATATACATACGATTAAACCTTTTGACTTGGAAGCAGTCATAACTTCGGTTAAGAAAACAGGATGTGCTGTAAGTGCCGAAGAGCATCAGTACAATGGAGGTTTGGGAGACAGCGTAGCACAGGCATTAGCACGCAATTACCCTGCACCTTTAGAGTATGTTGGTGTAAATGATTCGTTTGGAGAGAGTGGTACCCCTGAACAATTAATGATTAAGT
>JBILPB010000244.1:0-3409 GCA_044374175.1 Bacteroidia bacterium
TTCGATGTAAACTCATAACACAAATTTAAAGTTATTACTTAATTTTGTGTCCAAGAATTAATTAAGCTATTACCATACTCCTAAATAAATAATTAGTTTTTTCATTACAATTAAATTAAAGTGTTATCTTCACTATGACAATTAAATTGGGATATGGTTTAATGGTGGTAAAAATAATATTTTTTTCATTTTCAGCTAAACGTAAGATTAATTTATACGCTTATCCTTTATCATACCAGTAATTATTTTATTCCTTTAATTTACCTAAAATCTTTAAATTGAAACGTGTCGGTAAAACGCAGCAATAGTAGTCATTGCCGAGCATGGACCGTAAAACCAATACATGTTGCAGCATGTTTATCAAATGCGAACAATGAGCTGCGATGGCATCTGAGCACACTAGTGCTTTGATGCCAATTGCCTTGTTTTATCGATTCCACGAATTTTTACTCACAAGTGTTTGTTTTTTTATTGAGTTCATGGGCTCGCTTTGCTCGGCTGCTTACTTTTTTTCGTAAAAAAGTAAGTTTTGCCAGCACTAAAGCTAATTAGAACTTCCTAATTTAATAGCAAAATGAGCTGGAACCGAATATCAATTAGTATGTATTCGATGTTTAAGAAATAATTTAAATTTGATTTTAAGGCTACAAAAACGGATAAGCACATAAATTTAAATTGACTTTAAATAAAGTAAGCAAGAATTTAATTTTAGCTTTATTTTAAATGAAATACGAAAGTATTTTTTTTCGCAGCCATTTATTTAGATTATTTTATAAAAGTATTTAAAATGGTATTTTAAAATATATTGTTAAGTTCTTGAATCAATACTGTTAACTGCTGCAACTTAGCAAACTACTATAATTTATATCTTTCATCATCAGCGCTCCTTTAAAACGGATGAACTTTCTATTAAGTTTATCAACAAATCGTTGCAATTTAACTTAAAGCTGATATATATCAGTTTTTTTAATTTGTTTATACATACATTTGCCTTATTATGCAATACGCCAAACATATTATTAAAGAATAACATTGCAACAAAAAATAAAATCAGCACTTTTTAATCAACACTACCTTTTGCTAGGGTTTGTATTTGTGCTTTCATTTTGCCAGTTGCAAGGCTATGCAAAAGAAAAACAAAGGGTCGATGCGCTAATTCAAAGCTATAATCTATCAAAAAGCAAGCAAGTTAGATTTAATTTATTGTTAGAAATTATTGAAAAAAGCGATTCCACTGATGAATGTGTTACTCAGGCGGTAAACTACGCCGATACCGCCATTGCATTAGCAATTGAATCTAAAAACAAAAGTTGGTTAATAGATGCATTCAATGCACATCAGCGCGTTTCACTGAGCAAAAACAAATTTGATAATATCAAAAAGGAATTGCAATATAAAGCTCATTTGCAAGAAGAAAGTTTTGAAGAAATGGAAAGGCAAATTGCTGAATCAAACCAAAAGGAATTGTCAATTTTAGCTGCTTCCCAAAAAAAAATATACCAAACTGCTGTTTTCTTCGGTATTATTATTTTCGTGCTAACAATCATATCACTCATTGTAGTATATAAAAAATATTTGATCATTAAAAGTCAAAATCTCATCATTGAGAAGCAAAAACAAGTGGTTGAAGAAAAGAATTTAGATATCACAAAATCTATTGAATATGCGCTTAGAATTCAATCGGCCATTTTGCCTCCGCTTAAAATTGTTAAACAAAATATTGAAGATTCATTTATTCTTTATTTGCCTAAGGCAATTGTTGCAGGAGATTTTTATTGGATGGAAGCAAGCAATGATACTGTGCTATTTGCCGCATGCGATTGCACAGGTCATGGCATTCCGGGAGCCATGATGACCGTGGTTTGTCACAACGCACTCAACAGAGCAGTTAGAGAGTATAACCTAAAGCAACCAGCAGAAATCCTTAACAAAACAGCACAAATAGTCGCAAATAATTTTTCAAGTTCTGAAATTGATATTAACGATGGAATGGATATTTCTTTATGCGCATTTAATTTTAAAACCCGGGTGGTTGAATGGGCCGGTGCAAATAGCCCAATTTGGATTGTACAAAATAATCAATTAACTGAAACAAAAGCTGATAAACAACCTATTGGCAGGTTTCACGATTATAAAGAATTTACAAACCACAAATTTTCATTAAATGTAGGTGATTCAATTTATCTAATTACGGATGGATTTAGTGACCAATATGGTGGAGAACGTAAAAAGAAACTCACAAGAAAAAAGTTTAAGGAGCTGATTGTATCATACCAGCATCTTTCAATGATTAAACAAGGTGAAGCACTTAATGACTTTATCCTTAATTACAAAGGTGATGAAGATCAAATTGACGACATCTTGGTAATGGGTGTAAAATTATAAGCAATAATGCAATCTGAACATTTTTTATAAATTTCAGTAACGCTAATTTCTTACCTTGCAGCGTGCCAATGATAAAAGTATAATCGCTAGTCGTTAGCTCATTGTATTTTATAAAATCTACTCCCCTACATAAAAAATTAACCAAGTGTGGTCAAAAGGAAGCATTCCTTGGTTGAACCCAAATGCATTAGAAATTCCATATAGTCTATGCTATAAGTTAATCCAATGTTAACAAAATATTTTTTTTAGTTTGATTCTCAACCGATTAAAATTTTAATTTAAATTTAACTTTAAATAGGATAAACAATCATTTAATTCTTGCGTTATTTACATCGAATTACGAAAGTAATTTTTTTTCATGGTGGAAAAGAGGGTACAGTCTAAACGCTGTGCCCTTTTTTATTGTTCCATATTTGCCAAGCTTCATCTGCCTGAAATTGAAGCATTCCTAAGCCATTTAATACCGCTGCACCATTAGCCTTACCTTGTTTCATAAATTGGGTTTCACTGGGGTTGTAAACCAAATCACAAAGCAAATGATCCTTTCCTATAAATTGATAAGGAATGTTAGGATAACTTTCAATAGCGGGCACAGTGCCAAGCGGAGTAGTGTTGATTATTAATTTAAATTGCTGTGTTGCAATGTTATTAAGATCGTCATAAAACAGTTGATTCGTTTTTTTTATATCTCTGCTTCTACTTGCATAAAAACAGTCAATTCCTAAAGTTCTTAAGGCGTATCCTATTGCTTTTGAAGCGCCGCCTGTTCCTAATATCAAGGCTTTTTGATGATGCGTTGTTAAAAATGGTCTAATCGACTTTAAAAAACCTGTCCAATCGGTATTGTATCCTTTTAGTGTATAGTTAGTGGTATTGGCCCAATTAACAACAACAGTATTAACAGCACCAATTGCGCTTGCATCACCACTCAATTCATTTAAAAAGGGTAAAATACGCTCCTTGTAAGGAATTGTAATATTAAAACCATCTAGCTTTTCATTCAAAATTAATTCATGTAGTTTAA
>JBILPB010000245.1:0-3403 GCA_044374175.1 Bacteroidia bacterium
TAGCGATGGCACTTTCGAAACTTGCAGCTCTAAAAAATATCCAACAAAAAGCTACTAAGTGAAAGGTAAAAACCCAACCACCTAACTTGTATAACACATGATTTGGCGTTTTAATCCTTAACTTTTTAAACACTTCCATTTTGGCTTTATCAAGCGCTAAGGCCACACCATGCATACCACCCCAAACGATAAATTTAAAAGAGGCACCATGCCATAAACCGCCCAACAACATGGTGATCATTAAATTGAGATACTGCCTTACTTTTCCTACTTTATTACCACCTAGTGGGATGTATAAATAATCGCGTAACCATGAACTTAATGAGATATGCCAACGCCTCCAAAACTCTGTAATATTGGTACTTTGATAAGGTGCATTAAAATTCAGCGGCAAATGAAAACCCATCAATAAGGCAATGCCAACCGCCATATCGCTGTAGCCCGAAAAGTCGCAATAAATTTGCAAGGTGTATCCATAAACGCCCATTAAATTTTCGACTCCAGAATATAGTGTAGGATTGTCGAAAATTCTATCCACAAAATTTACGCCTATATAATCAGAAATGATGGCCTTTTTTAGCAAGCCCGATAAAATAAAAAAGATGCCTTTGCCTATGTATTCTTTATCAATTAAAATTTTATTTCTTATTTGTGGCACCAATTCATTTGGCCTTACAATGGGCCCTGCCACTAGGTGAGGAAAGAATGAAATATAAAAACTAAAATCCAATAAGTGTTTTACTGGTTTAAATTTACGTTTGTACACATCCACCACATAACTAATTAACTCAAAGGTGTAAAAAGAAATTCCTAAGGGTAAAAATATGGATTGAAATGGTATTTTTTGTGTGCTAAAATTGTTGATGATTTCAATGATAAAATTGGTGTATTTAAAATAAGCCAACAAGCCTAAAAACAACACCAAACTGCTTACCAACAAAAACTTTCGATGACCTTTATGGCGCGATTTATAAATTTTAATCGCCATAAAATGTGCTAACACTGCGGCAGCCATCATCAATAAAAAATACCAACCACTGCTCTTATAATAAAAGTAAATAGAAAAAGCTGTAATGTAGATGATACGCGCAACAATGTTATGCTGCAGCAAACCATAAAACAGCATAAATGCTAAAAAAAGAAATAAAAACACACCACTATTAAACAACAGAGGCTCTTTTACATTGTACGCTAAAAGTTGGAGCAGCTTATCTCCATCAAACGCAGGCAGGGTCATGCTAAGTTAAGGTTTTATAGATTTTGACATTTGACAATCCTGATAAGCCTTTAAAATAGCCGCATGTAGCAATGCCCCTTGTATTTCGTACCCTTTGCGACTTAAGTGCAATTTATCTTTTGAAGTAAGTCCTTTTAAAGCCCATTTATTAATTACACCAGTTCCACCCATAATGCTGAACCAATTCCAGTAGGCCAGCCCATGTTGATTACAGTAATCCATTAAAGTATTGGCAGCTTTTAAGTTGTTTGGATTTTTATATTTTCTTCTCTTATTGCTGTCTCCAGGTGTTGTAATGACAAAGGCTGCATCAGGATTCATTACTTTTAAATTAGCAATTAAAGAATCAACTTGTTTATAAAAATCCGCATTGTTATAGTTTGGCGCATAGGCTTCATTGGTGCCTAAAGAAATAATAATAAGATCGGGATTGAGCAATGACATTTGCGATTGCAGTTTAAAATTTTTATTGTAATGTCTGTATTCAGCGCCATTGATACCAATGTTATTGTATAAAATACCTGCTTGTTCGTTTTCTAAAAGTAAGCCATAGATAAGCGCAGTTTTAGCCACCAAAGTATCTTGATTATCGATGTTAAAAATTACACAATTGGCTGGTTTTACATTTATTGTTGTAAACTCGGTAAGCGTATCTTTATGTGCATCAATTGCTGCCTGGAAGCAAGACAGACTATCACATACAATAAAATTATAATGCTGCAATCCTTTTTGATGAAAGAGTGTAATTTTACTAAAACTATAATCTAAACCTTCTTTATTGAAAGTAGTTATCATTAAATTACTTTTTGCATCATCGCTCTTAATGCTTAATCCACTGATGCCAATGGGTAAGGAATCTTTTTCATTTACTATTCTGCGTGCACGCCATTTAGTATTGCTGCTGCTTTTATAATTACCTGGTTCATTTGTTCTGCCTACTTTAAATGGCGCCACAAGTCCTCTGCCTGCATTGCCAAATTGTTTTTGCAAATTAACACGTAACACACCAGGGTAATGATCGGCTTGCAGGTGCGAATCGCCTATATGCACCACCACTACCTTTCTATCTTTGGATTGCTCGAGTTGTGCTAATTTTTCGAAGAAAGGAAATAAAGAAGCAGTGTCGCCTTGAATTTTATTCTGTTCCGTTTTAATAAATTTATACTTTAGTTTAATGCTGTCATTTACAACATTTACTTGCGCATAAGCAGTATATTGTGCGATTAAGAAAAGAAATAAAACTAAGTTCTTGTAGTGAAAGCGATGCATAAATTTAATTTGGATTATTTGCTTTTATACTCGCAGTTGCTTTTAAATAATCCTTATATTCTT
The DNA here is from genome assembly GCA_044374175.1 of Bacteroidia bacterium. GTDB lineage: Bacteria > Bacteroidota > Bacteroidia > UBA4408 > UBA4408 > CAIKXD01. Next base: position 2,570 of record JBILPB010000245.1, read on the forward strand.
TATCCAGTTCTTTGTATAACATGCGGGCCACCTTTGAAGCACCTCTAAAATTAAAATGCGTGTAATCTTTATTGGCGAGTGAAGTATCGGCATCGGCCCATTTAACCATAGAGTTAAATCCACCCATGGCTTCAAATAAATTCCAAAAAGCGATGCCATTTTCCTGCGCCACTTGTTTTTCTGCTTCAACCACAAAAGGCACTCCAGGGTTTGTAATGTATTGGCCATCCTGGTTAAAACCTTTATCGGGCACACCTACAAATAAGATAGCCGCATTAGGAAAACTTTTTTGAATATGTTTTATCATTCTGCTTAGTCCTTGATGATACCAATGATAATCTTTAGCAGTAGGACTTACAGCGTTCATCCCGTATTGCAAAATAATTAAATCGTACTTATTTTCCTCATCAAACCCCTGCAAAATACTTTCTGGAATTTTGGTTAAAGGCAAGCCAGAATTACCTCTAAAGGATAGGTTATCGACAATTACACCTGTATCACTTTCCAGACTTACCGCATAAACGGGCAATTGGCTTTGGTTTAAAAAAGTAAATTTTATATCTTTAAAAGGCGTGGTTGAGCTATAATCCATGGTATTTACCAGCTTTTTACCATCTAAAGTTATATTGGTTTTTTCTGCACCATTATTTACATTTACATTTACTACACTGTTGTTTTCGGTTTGCCCATAAAATAATCTTGCCTTGTAAAATTGATCTAACCCTTTTTGTCTGCTTCCTTTGTATTTAACCCAACTATAATTATTATTATCCACTTTGTTTGAATCAATTTTTGTTTGTAATTGCGGTTTAAAAACAAAGCCGGTAATTCCGA
>JBILPB010000011.1:0-41570 GCA_044374175.1 Bacteroidia bacterium
TACCTTATATAACGCACAATTTACCTATAATTTTAAAAAAATAGAACTTTATATTGGTTGCGAAAATATATTTAATTTTAGACAGTTGCAGCCCATCCTGAGTTGGCAAAACCCTTTTGGACCTTACTTTGACACCTCCTCCGTTTGGGGCCCAACAAGAGGTAGAGAAATATATAGCGGTGTGCGTTTTAAGCTTGCAAGTAATTAAAAAAAATAAATTACAAACAGGATTGTCAATCATTTCATATTGATGTTCAAAAACTAAACAATTGAACATTAAAAAATAATTGTATGTTTGCTAAAACCTTAATAAAAACATTATAAATTATTAGATACTAACGAATTATAAGCGGTACACGTATTATAAACAATATAATAAAAAAATAATTTTCAACCCTAATTTTACCATGAAAAAAAATCTACTTCTTTTACTCTGTAGTATTTTCACATGCAGTATTTTAAATGCTGCAGGTGGATGGCAAAGAATTTATCCTACAGCAAGCGGGGGTAGTAATGGTGATGGTATTCATGCACTTTGTCAAACCCCAGATGGTGGTTATATTATGGCTGGTATTATTGATAACAATTCTGCTGCCAGCAAAAACAGAGTGGTAAAAGTAGATGATTTAGGAAACATTCAATGGTCGCATACCTATTTAGACACCATTAATAATCAATCATGGGCTACAAACGTTGAATTAGCGCCAAATGGAGGTTATTATGTGGAAGGCAGAAACAGAAATAACAATACTTACCAAGATGAAATTTATATCCAACGTTTAGATGCCAACGGAAATGAGCTATGGGTTAATTTTTATCCTCAAGCTAATGTTGCTACACAAGGCGCGGTAACAAGCGATGGCGGTTATGTTGCAATTAGCTATGATTATGACAATACAACTTTTATAGATAGCGTTGTTCTAATCAAAATTGATGCTTCTGGAAATCTAAATTTTATGACAAAATATTCGGCAATCAATATTGGTATTGTGCACTCGGTAATTCAAACCATAAGTGGGGAATATATTGTTGAAGGCTATTCAGATACTAAAACATTTTTGAGCAAATTTGATGCAAATGGAGGCTTTTTATGGCGCCAACTTTATGGTGTGCAAGCTGCACATCCCGAATATATTGGAAAGGTAGTAGAAAATGCTGATGGCTCACTAACAGTTGCTGGTAACGATGCATTAACTTGGGGTGCACATGATGTTTACTTATTAAAAACAGATGCAAACGGAGTGATTATTTGGGAGCAACATTACGGTCAAAATGCTGCCATGTCGGGAGATTTAGCCAAAACTAGTGATGGAGGTTATATTATTACAGGTTTTAAAAACTATAACACCACTCCAAAAATTATTTTAATTAAAACAAATAGTTTAGGGGTGCAAGAGTGGGCCAAGGAATATAATGGCGATGGAATAGGAAGTTATAAAGCATATAGCGTGCAGCAAACATGTGATGGCGGCTATGCTGTAGGTGGTGCAAAATTAACCAGCTTTTATGAACGCGAAAACATGTATTTAATTAAAACAGATGAATTAGGCGAAATATATTCAAACACTTTACAAGGCTATGTGTATGACGATGTAAATAACAATTGCAGCAATGATATTGGAGAATATGTAATGGCCAATAGGGTAATTCAAATCTCAGGTAATCAAACATTTTGGACATCCACCAACAGCGATGGATATTATTGGGTAAGAGTAGACACAGGAAATTATCAAATGATTTTACATCCTTCAACTAATAATGCTTATTGGCAAGTTACTTCATGCAGCAACGATACGATACAATTAAGCATTCCAAATCAAAACACAACTATTAATACTTCATTTGCGCACAATGCAATTGCCTATTGTCCTTTATTAAACGTTGAGTTATCTACACCATTTTTAAGAAGATGCTTTAATAGTATGTATTATGTAAACTACTGCAACACAGGTACACAAGAAGCTAACAATGCTTATATTGATATTGAATTTGATAGTTATTTAGCTTTAGATACCAACAACATTTCAGTGAACTGGACCTTAATTTCGGGTAACACCTATCGTTTTGATATTGGTACGGTAAATATAGGTGAATGTGGCACTTTCCCTTTAACAGTGATGGTTTCATGTACTGCAGTACTTGGACAAACACATTGCAGTAATGCACAAATTGCTCCAGCATCTAATTGTCTGTTGCCTGCCTGGACAGGTGCAATCATCAATGTGGATGCAGCTTGTGTGAACGATTCTGTCATCTTTACCATTTCAAATACAGGTTCAAGTGTAAGCAGCCTACTTAATTATATGATGATACAAGATACATTACAAGTAGGTTCAAATGCCTTTACACTTGGCGCAGGACAATCAACACAAGTAATTATACCTACACCAAATGGTTCAACCTATACATTAATTGCGCAGCAAGCAAATGGTTATCCTGCAGTATTAGGCGATTCATTAGTAAGTGTTTCCATTGAAGGTTGCGGTGGAAGTATCACTACAGGCGTAGTAACACAATTTAGCAGCTATGATGGTTCCCCATTTTTAGATATCGATTGCAGGATGAATATTGGTGCTTACGATCCAAATGATAAACAAGGCTTTCCGGCAGGATACAGTGTAAATCATTACATCACCCCTTCAACTGTTTTAGATTATCAAATACGTTTTCAAAATACAGGTACTGATACTGCATTTACGATAGTAGTTCGTGATACAATTCCATCATCATTAAATATTGCCACCATTGCTCCGGGAAGCAGTAGTCATGCATACACGTATATGATACATGGTGAAAATGCGCAGGTCATTGACTTTATTTTCAACAATATTCAATTGCCCGATAGTAATGTAAATGAGCCGGCATCACATGGTTTTATTAAATTTAAAATCAATCAAAGTGCTAACAATCCTTTAGGAACTGTGATAGAAAACAAAGCAGGAATTTACTTCGATTTTAACGAAGCAATCATCACTAATAGCACACATCACGTATTAGGCGAAAACTTTGTAGAGTCAAATTTAGTGGGCCTTTCAACACAAAAGCCAAATAATACTGTTGCTGTAAATGTATATCCAAATCCTGCTAAAGATGATGTAACTTTTGAAATCAAAAATGCAGACCAAAACAATTACACTTTACAACTATTTAATACTACTGGTAGTTCAGTATTACAACGTAACATTTCTAACAATAAAACAACCATTCAAAAAGGGAGTTTACCAGCAGGTATTTATTTCTACCAAGTAAGCCAACCGCAAGGTATTACAGGTGTAGGAAAGTTAATTATCAATTAATTTTTTAAGTTCAAATTTAAAAGCCTTGATGTTTCATCAGGGCTTTTTTTTGCGATTATCGTTTTACTATTTGGGCAAATCCTTAGCGCTTTTTTCGATGAAACACAAAGCCACCGTGAGCGCTAAGGTCGGGCTATCCACTCCCGCATGGCGGGATAGCTTCTATCCCTTTTGCGGTATCTCGTTTCTATCATCACAAATACATTCCAAAAGAAACAATTTAATAGTAAGTGCGTGAGGTTTAAATTTTGCGCACATAGCTTTAAGCTATCATAAACATGTGCATCTCTTTTAAAACTTCACTTCATCAACAATAGAAGATTCCTGCTAAAGGACAAAAAAAATAACATGCGCAGGATGCGCGCGCTGGTGAAGTAAACTATTTGCTGAACAAAAGAACTTGGGCGAGCGTTAAAAGCTCAAGATATAGTAAAAATTTACCCATTGAGATGGCGAATAGAAAGCACTTTAAAACATAGAAAAGCGAGCTCCATCTACAATAAATCATCGAGACAAACAAATTTATGTCCAATGAGAGGGCGCAACCAAAAGTTTATCTGAAGTTTATATATATTATTACTTATCAACTAAGAATATATAATGATGCTATAAAATTCATAAATAGAGCTGTAAAAAGTGGAGATAAGCTTAGCTCAATTCTCTAAACCAATGGTTAAAAAGGGATATTAAATCTTAAAAATGAGCACAGAAGAATTAGCTATGAGTGGCAACAAAAAATGTGGCTATGAAAAGAGAAATGACATAAAATATTACCTGCAAAAAATCTAATTAAGTTGACGCCTATGAGAAACTTCGGTATAAAAAGTAAAAGTGTATTTTTTATTACACAGCCTCATTTTTAAACTAAAAAATGTTATGGCTCCATATTTATTATAAACAGCAGCATGTTAATATAACGATTTAAAAGCCATTCAAGTAAATTGATATTGTATCTATTTTGCAAGTTCTAATATTTATAAGCTGTTACACGCATGAAGTCTTTTATATTGTTGCTATTTCTTACCTTCATTGGGGTGTTGGATGCGCGCAATAATGTTGAAAATATTCAAATACAAGCAAGAGGTACAGCCCATGAGGCTACCTATAGTTTTGGGATTGATATAAGTCGCTACCAAACCATTATGTGGGAAAAAATAGACACCAATATTAATTTTATTATTTGTAAAGCAAGCGAAGGAGTTACTTTAACCGACCCTAAGTTTGCCACATTTTGGACTAAAATTAATCCAAGGGTAAAGAAAGGTGCCTATCATTTTTTTAGGCCTCAAAATTCAGGTACTGATCAGGCCAAGTTGTTTTTAAGTGTTGTAAATTTTGAAAAAGGCAATATGCTTCCTGTTATTGACGTAGAGAATGGCAGAGCATACCGACAAGTAAAACCAGCACTTGTTGCAAAACGCTTAAAAGAAATGATCAATTATATAGAAGATGAACTGCATGTAAAACCCATCATATATACAAATGCAAGTTTTTGGAATAAGCAATTTGGGCCTTATTTTAAAGATATGAATAATGATTATCACCTTTGGATTGCCGATTATCGCTTAAGAGAAGAGCCATCTATACCAAAAGGATGGAATGATTGGACCATATGGCAACATAGTTGCAAGGGCGTTGTTAAAGGTATTTTAAACGAAGTAGATCTTAATGTTTGCAAGGTAGATTTGAACGAGCTTTGCATTAAGTAATCATTGGTATCTTTTTAGCCCTATTCAATTTATATAGCCCTAAACCTATAAATTGAATAAAATTAAGTACCTTTAACCATCAATTTTGTAGTAAATGGAAAGATATGATTTATGTGTAATTGGGGGTGGGCCATCAGGCTATGCGGCTGCTATGCGTGCAATTGATTTCGGAAAAAAAGTATTGCTTATAGAAAAGGATAAAATTGGTGGAGCAGGTCTTTATAATGGTGCATTATGGAGTAAAACCATGTGGGAGTATTCTCAAAAAATAATGCAAATAAGGCAAGAAACTGGTGAAAATCATGCCAGCTTTGAAGGTATGATGAAAATGGTTGATGAAGCTTTGTTTGATAGAAAATTTCAAATGACAGTGCACATGAAATTGCTGCACGAAGAAACAGATAGCAAATTATTTCATTACGAAAAGGGCAAAGCTTCTTTTGTTGATGCACATCATATTCAAGTTCAAAAGAAAAACGAAGTACACACAGTTTACGCTGAACATGTAGTTATTGCTACTGGCAGCAGACCCAGAAAGGTTGGCAACATTCCGGTTGATGAAAAGATTATTGTTACCAGCGAAGGTATAAATAACTTTGGCAAACTTCCCGAAAGCTTAGTCGTAGTTGGTGCTGGGGTAATAGGTTGTGAATTTGCGACTATCTTTTCGAACTTAGGTAAAACAAAAGTTTTTTTAATAGATAAAGGCGATCGTATTTTACCTTTTGAAGATGAAGATGTGGCACTCACAGTGATGGCAAATTTAGAAAAAAACGGTGTTGTCATCCACAAAAATTCTAGCTTAAATAAAATTGAGGTGATTGATGGACGTGTTCATTATGAATTGACATATAATGATGGTACTTTAGAGAGTTTTGATGTAGAGCACGCCTTAATTTCTATTGGACGCGTACCTAATGTTGAAGAATTAAATCTTCCAGCAGCAGGTGTAGAGCTAACTCCAAGAGGCTATGTAAAAGAAACAGATACTTTAACCACTGCGCCAAATATTTATGTGGCTGGTGATTTAAGTGCCAATATTGCATTAGTAAATGTTGGTGAAAGAGAAGGCCGGCATGCTGTTGCGCGTATGTTTGGAAATCATTATATAAAACCATTGGTATATACTAATATTTCTACCATCATGTTTTTAAATCCAGAGGTAGCTTCAGTGGGCATGGGAGAGCAAGAAGCCATGGATAAATGTATAAGTGTAAAAGTTGCAAAAATTGATTATTCGTGTATTGCACGTGCTATTGCTATGCGCAAAACAAATGGCTTTTTTAAAATAATTGTAAGTAATGATAGTGAGATGAAGCTTTTAGGCATGCGTGCGGTTGGCGAACATGCCAGCAGTGCTATTCAAGCAGTGGCTTATTTAATTCATACCAACCAAGGCATTGAAGAGTTGGCTGTGATGATGCATCCACATCCTTCTATTATTGAAGGAATACAGGAATGTGTGCGCATGTTGCTAGGTAAATCTATTTATAAATCATCGGTATTTAAAGATAAGCTAAAATGCTATGTGCGTGAGCAAGATGTTTGTGTGCCTTTAGAAAGACTTTAATAGAAGAATTTTACATTATGCTTTATCTTGTTCCAACGCCTATAGGCAATTTAAAAGATATTACATTAAGGGCTTTAGAAGTTTTACAAGCTGTAGACGCTGTAATTGCTGAAGATACAAGAAAAAGTGGATTGCTTTTAAAGCATTTCAACATTGATAAAAAATTCATTCCATTTCATCAACACAATGAACACAAAGTGTTGCAAAGCATTTGCGAAAAATTAGCCACAGGTATTGATATGGCTTTAATTACAGATGCAGGAACGCCCGGTATTTCTGACCCAGGATTTTTATTAGTTAGAGCGTGTGTTCAAGCAGGAATTGAAGTGTGCAGCTTACCAGGTGCAACAGCCTTTGTGCCAGCGCTTGTAAATTCAGGTATACCATGTGATCGTTTTTGTTTTGAAGGATTTTTACCCGTTAAAAAAGGCAGACAAACACGCTTAGAAAGTTTGAAAGGTGAACAAAGAACCATGGTTTTTTACGAATCGCCACATCGTTTAATAAAGACATTAACACAGTTTAAAGAAGTGTTTGGAGAGCTAAGGCAAGCATCTGTAAGCCGCGAAATCACTAAGATGTATGAGGAAAATAGAAGAGGTACACTCGATGAATTAATTACTTATTTTAATACGCAAAATATACGCGGAGAAATGGTGATTGTGGTTGAAGGGGCTGAGCCGGTGAAGGAAAAGAAGTTGAGGAACAGAGATGAAGAAGAAGATTGAAGTTGAAATATTTTAGATTCTTATTCCGTCAATTTTTTCTTAAAACAAAGTTGAATCAAAGCTGCTGTATTTTCAACATCTAATTTCTCCATAATATTTTTTTTGTGCCATTCAATGGTGCGTTCAGATATAAATAACTTTTCGGCAATATGTTTAACTTTTAAACCAGCTACAATATGTTTAAGAATTTCTTTTTCGCGCGAAGTAAGTTTATAATTGACAAAGCTTGAAGGGGCTGTTTTGATATCACCGAAAATAGTATTAGAAAGCTCTTTGGTAAAAAAATTACGTCCTTCCATCACTGTATTTATGGCTTCGTTAATGACACTCATCCCCGAAGTTTTTACAACATAGCCTTTTACTCCAGAAGCAAACATACCTGTGATGTGTTCCTTATCATCAAATTGGGAGAAGGCAATTATTTTTACTTCTGGTTTCACTTCCAGTATCCTCACAGAAGTTTCAAGGCCATCCATTTCTTCCATAAAAATATCCATAAAAATAATGTCGGGATCAAAATGATTGATTACCTCCAATGCTTCTCTTCCACTGGCTGCTTGTTTTACTTCACCAATTAAAGGATTAGTGCCCAAAGCCCTTTCTAAACCATCACGCAAAATTGTATGATCATCAACTATCAATACCTTTATTTGATTCTTTTGCTCCATCTTGTAATATTGATTATTGCTTTAATTGGCGTTTTTATTCAATAAATTTTTATGTAAAAAAGTAAAGCTCCATTTTGTGCCTTCACCTATTTTTGAATAGCAATTGCATTTTCCCTGCATAGCATCGGTGCGTGCCTTAAGACTTTTTAATCCAAAACCATTTTGCTTACATTCTTCTAAATTAAACCCTATGCCATTGTCGATATATTCAATTTCAAGATGTGTTTCTGTGAAAGTGATAAAAAAGTCAATTTTATTGGCTTTCGCATACTTGAGCATATTATTAATCAGTTCCTGACAAATTCTAAACAAATTGGTTTGATTGAGCTCCGTATAGGTTAGTAGTTTTCCAGAAACTTCTATGTTCAATTTAAGATTTGCTGTTTCAAATAACCCTTTAAACTTAGCCAATTCATCAAGCCATTTTAGGGTTTTAAGATTGCCTGGTGCTAATTGTGAAACATTGTATTTCAATTCCTTTCTCGCCAATTCAATGTTATCGTTAAGATGACTGAATGAATTTTGCATTTGATTGATATCTGTGATATTTACGAGTGTTGAAATTTCTAATTGAATGATGGTAAAAATATTTCCAAAATTATCATGCATATCACGTGCAATACGCATACGTTCTTTCTCCTGAGTAGTGATCATGGTAGTTACAAGTTCCTGTTGTTTTTTAACCATAGCATTATAATATCTTACCAGTGCCCAACCCAAAAAGAAAATGAGAAGACCAGCACCAATGCTTGTCCAAATTGCTACAGAGATAATTTTTTCAGGCGATAGCTCAACCATATAGCGTATGCAAATAAAATATTAGTAATGATATTGATTACAGAATGGGCGCTCCAAATTTGTTTGGCCAACAATGCAAAACTTTTGGCATGAATAATATGTAAAGCACCGTATACAAATAAAGTTGCACCATAATAAAGTAAAAGGGCAAATGACAAAACAAACATTGGATTCGCTAAAATGTGTACTTCCATATTTTTGCTTTGTTGTAAAAAGGTAATTCCTCCAGTAAAGATTAGAATCAAGCAGGTAAAAATTCTAAATTGAGTATCATCCTGAATTATAGCTTTATTTTTGTAACACAAATAAAAAAATTGAAAAAAATATATCACCAAACAGATTAAAACAACAATTTTTATTGATACTCGGTTTATCCGGTAACCTATGATTAATGGTAGTATCAGTGTTTCCAATAATAAACAAAATGAATATACTTCTAGATTTCTTTGATGGCTATAAAACAGATAATTTCCAATACATTCTATAATGCAAACAACAAATAGAAATAAACTAAAATATTTAAATGTCTTACTTGTTTTGTTAAAATAAAAGACACCGTATATTGTTGGTATAAAAGTTGAAATAAATGATGCCAAACCAAGAGTCATTTAGGTATTGGTGTTTAAAGGATTTGTAGTTGAACAAAAGCTTGGACAGGGTTGGGTATTATCCATTAAAACTCCTTCATACAAATCATTTCCACTGGCATCCACCGCAACTAGAATGAACTGTTGTTTACCTTCTGCATCCAAACCATTATAAATTCTAAAACCTGCACAATCTTCCTGTGCTAATAAATCTATCATTAACCGCTTACCATAAGCATTTGCCATAACAGCACTTGGGAATGCTTGACGGAAATTAGCAGTAATTTTAGCGGCATCTTCTAAACTAATTGAATTGTCTATGTTTGGATTAAAAGGCATAATAAATTGTTTTAAATTTTTTTTAGGTTGTTTGAATTACTTTGGCTAAGATAATCAAAAGCAATGTCAACAACAATGGTCTAAATTAAATAAATCAATATTCCTTCTGCTTTTTTTGCTTCGCTTCCAGCCTATTTATAAAGGAGATAGCATTTTTTAAAGCTATCAGTTAAAATGAAAAAACCCGTAAAAGTACGGGGGTAAAAACTACGATAAACTTTACATTATATAAGATAAAAAAATACTCAACATTAAGATTTTAGAAAAAATACTTTGAAAATGAGTGCATAAATGTCGAGTTGTTCTTTAAGTCAAAATATTTTGTGCTCCTTAATTCCATTTTGAATACCTATTAGAAAAAATTGTTGGCTATAACTTAACCTGTTTTGAATCACATTTCACTACCGATTCACTTCCTTATTTGAAAATAATTTTGATTAATTACTTTTCCATTTATCCTCAAAAAATGGAAACAAATAAAATTAAACTGGTAAAATATAATTTTTTCTTGTAAAGGTTCTCAAATAAAGGCTTGTAGAATTTATAACTTCCGAAACAATTGCTACTATTGAAAAAAAAGTGATTTTTTATTCAAAACTTATACCCTGAGAGCATTTCAGTGATATTGAGTGCAATTTTAACAATTCTTGGTCTTAAAAACCCCGTACAAAACCCCGTACAAAACCCGTAAAAATACGGGGGTGTTTTACCATTTTAAATCTCAAAATTTGTAGCTCAGAAATAAATGATTTTAAAAAGCACTTGATGAAAAACCAAATTCTAGCCATTAACCACCGAATACTAATTCGGAATCACCAATTGCTCAATATGGATTTATTACAGCATCAATATCACTCAAATTTGCTGCATCAAAACAAAAACATAATCAATAATTAGCACCATAAAATATGAACTTTTTATTTGCCACACAGCGGAAACAAAGAGGCGAAAGCACTTCCATAAAAACAAGAAAGCACTTTACCTTCGATGTTCATCTTAATTTAAACACAAGCCCCAATGAGCTGATTGTTTTTGGTGCTGTTTTTACTGATCGAATAGATGATCAAATAGAACTCGAAATAGTCACTTCAGGCAATTTTATTGAAACAGTATTACTGCTTCAACTTAAAGTAATTAAAGGTGTTGAGACTGCTGAAGGAAATATTAAACCTTTTGTTTTTAACCTCAGCAACACAAGTAACAATCACTTTACCAATGTAACCATCCTTTATGGTGATGGTGAATCTAAAACACAAATTGTAAAAATAATTTGATGATAAATGTAAACAGTACAATTTATACAAGCTCATAAATCCCTTATTATGACTGCAACAACCATTGAAAAACACAAACTTTTACTCAACTTTTTGGGAGAAGCCAAAATACTTGAACTGTATGATATTTATGGTACCGAACGTGTAAGTTTTGCTACGATAAAATACCTAATGGATAAAGAAAAAATTAAAAAAGAATTAGGAAATCTTCACTGCATTATGGATGCAGCAAAAAAATGTGGCGTGCATCGGTCCACTATTTACAGACAAATAAAAAAAAGTCGCAGCTTTTAAAAAATTGCGACAGGGTGCGGTTGTGTGCTTGTGGAGGGATTTTGGTGGATGAAAAAAAAATGTAAAGTCACGCGCAGGATGCGCGCGCTAGTATTGTTGTTGAGGAGCCCTTCTGTAAACTGTAAAATTGTTTGCAGGTAATAACACCTGCAAAGAGTTAATGAAGAGTTAAATACCTTAAATTTAGGCAGGCGAGCAGTCACGCGCAGGATGCGCGCCAATATTGTGGTTGAGGTGGCCTACTGTAAAGAGTAAATTTCTTTACAGGTGATACCGCTGTTATAGCGGGAATAGTAACGCGCAGGATAGTCACGCGCAGGATGCGCGCCAGTTTTTTTGTTGTTGATGAGGCCTTCGCAAAGTTAAAATTGTTTGCAGGTGATAACACCTGCAAAGAGTAAGTGATAACACCTGCAAAGAGAAATTCCTTAAAAAAAATAGCATAAAAAAAGGCGGTTATTACACCGCCCTTTCAAAAATATCTTTATCAATTTTTACTCAAAACTAATTAATTCTACATCAAATACCAACCATGATTTTGGCGGAATTACACCTGGATAACCTTGATCGCCATAAGCCAAATCGCTTGGAATAATAAATTTACACTTCCCTCCTACTTTCATTAATTGAATTCCTTCTGTCCAACCTTTAATTACTTGGTTTAAGCCAAATACTGCTGGCTGGCCACGATCAACTGAACTATCAAACTTTTTACCGTTCGACAATAATGTTCCAGTATAATGTACTGTAACTTTACTTGTTGCTGTTGGGCTGGCGCCTGTACCTTCGGTTTGCATAATGTAACGCAAACCACTAGGTGTTACTTTGGCATCCTTATAATTTTCATTTAATGCTTTTTCAACAGCAGCTAATTCTGCTTTTTGTTTTTCAAGTGCCTTTTCTTTAGCAACAGCTTGTGTTTTTGTAAATACTGCTGGTGCATCAAATGCTATTGCTTCGGCTCCTTTTCTTAAAATAGTAAGGCTTACCAAAGTATCGTTTCCTTGTATTTTATTTACCACATCTTGACCAACTATGACATGACCAAATACAGTATGTTTTCCATCTAGCCAATCGGTTTTAACATGCGTAATAAAAAACTGACTTCCATTAGTACCTGGCCCTGAATTAGCCATTGATAAAATACCTGGTCCAGTATGCTTTAAAGTAGAATCAATCTCATCATCAAACTTATAGCCTGGATCACCTGTTCCCGTTCCTAATGGGCAACCACCTTGAATCATAAAATTTGGAATTACTCTATGAAATTTTAATCCATCATAAAAAGGTACTCCTGCTGCTTTTTTGTTATTTGCAATTTTTCCTTCAGCCAATCCTACAAAATTAGCTACTGTCATTGGTGTTTTCTTCATTTCTAACATTAAGAATATGTCACCTCTATTGGTATTAATGTGGGCATATATTCCATCTGCTTGCTTCTCCAAAAAGTCTTTTTCCATTTTTGCTGTATTTTTGTTATTTGTTTGGGCGCCTGCTAATCCTGTAATTAAAGCTAGACACGCGGTTAGTAATACGTTTTTTATTTTCATTTTATGCGTTTAATTTATTGAATAAACAAAGTTTTATAAAGTTAAAATTAGATGGTTGGCCTCACAAATATCGTACCATCCAACAAGCTACAATATTAAGGAGTATTCGTTTAAAAGCAAAGTAATTTTAAAAATTTGGCTGTGAAACACTAATCCTTTAAATTAATCTTTGGAGATTTGGTATAAAAAATTTGAATTGTTGATTGTTTTATATGGGTCACTTTAAGGATTATCAATACCTTTGGGAGAATGAGTCCAAACAATAGAATATATTTTCATATCATTTACAATAGTTATCAATTTGTCAATAATTAAACCTTTTACAGGAAGCGAGAATTGCACAATCTTTATGAAAGTCACGAATTATTTATTCAATATCACTTTGCCTTTATCAGAAAATTGTCCATCAGTAACTTCATATAAATATATACCATTGGCAATAGCAGGTGCATTGATAGTATTTAAACCTTTACTTAACTTTTGCGTGTAAATCAATTGTCCGCTAGTTGATATCAGCTTCAATTCAGCTGTATTTGCACCAAATAAGCTTATTTGATTATTTACAATAGTTGATACACTAATTGCTTGATGATCTAAATTACCTTTATCGTTGATTGCTGTAATTACGCCTAAATTGCCATCATTGGCCATATTTTGGGCATATATTCCTTGATTGATACGTGTATCTTCCCAAGTTACTACCAATTGACCTGGGCTTGCATTAGTACTTGAAGTTAATCTACTTTTACCAGAATTTGCATCACTTAAAACTACTGGGTTGGCAAATAAAATAGTGCCTGCATAACTAATTTTATGCGCTTTAATGACTTGATTATTAAAGCCACCTTCGGTGTATGTTATATAACAGCCATCTGTTGCATCTTCAATGGTAAAAGCTTCACAAGGACTCGTAGTACTAATTGGAACAAGCTCCACTGCATTAGTAGTAAACTGCATAAAGCCCGATCCGTCAACAGCCTGTGCATAAACCCCTGCCCCATTTTGTCCACTATCGGTAATTTTTAATACACAATACACTTTAGCGTCTGTAGTGTTTAAGAACATATCTTTTAAAAATTTATGATTTCCACCTAAAGCAGAAAGTTCCGTACCATCTGGACCAAAAAGTGTTACACCCATTGGATTAATTCTTTGGATAAATGCATCATTAATAGCAGGTGCACCAGGCGTACCGCTATTAAAACCAACATAACATCCACCCGAATTATCGCCAACCGCTAAGGGAATAGCCACAAATCCTAAACCGTAGTTTGATATTTGTATTGCAGCTGGCCACTGAGCTATCCCATTTTGATTGTATTGCTGACAAAACAATAAGCTTGTTAATCCAGGAAAATTGCCTGTTTCTTGCACATAAACCAACATAAAATTGTTTGCACTTGTTATCACAGGCGTTACTCTGCTATAATTTACGCTTGGTGAATCTATTATCTGGGGATCAACAAATAAAGGTGAGCCGGCTGCTGAAATAATTTGCCAAGCAACCCACTTATTATTCCCAGCAGATGCAGACCATCCAACCACCACATCATCATTATCAAAAACTGCAATTTTGGGAGCAGCCTCAAAAGTGGCATTTGTATCATGCAATTCTATTCCATCATTTCCCCAAACAAAATTACCACTAGCATCAATTTTATAAATAACAGTTTGTAAATCACCATTTCTTATATCTTGAAAAGCCATGATAGCATTGCCGGATGCATCAGTAGTGAAATCACTATTGTACAAAGCAGTAGACTGTGGGTTGTTGCTTACAACCAATGCTGTAGGCCAAATTGCGTTACCATTGAGATCCAATAATTGAAGCATGGCATCATAGGAACCATTTGTATTTCCTTGAAACCATGAAATGTAAGTAGCTCCATTTAGGCCAGGAGCGCTTATGGGAACAGTTTCACTGTAAGTAGCATCATCACTGATTAAAGTATTAACATTCGTATTAGTTACCCATTGGGCAAATGTGTTATTGAAAAAGAAGATGATACTCGTGATAATTAATAATTTTTTCATGATGGTTTTATTTTCAACAAACTTAATAAAAGACTTCACTATGAACAAGAAAACTATACAATTTCTGATTTATTCAATAAAAAAACCCCTGCAGGATTTGCACCAACAGGGGTTATAACAAAATAATAATTGACTTAATTTACTATTATTTTATGATTTTTAATGGTACCATCTAATGCTGTTACATGGATAAAATAAACACCTTTTTGTGCTATAAATACATCCGATTTATTAGCATTAATTTGATTAATAATCAAGCTGATTTCTTTACCGCATAAATCAAACACATTGATTTGTTTAATTTTATTTAGAGATGTAATTGTAACATGTCCATTACTTGGATTTGGAAATACTGTAACACTGTTGTTCACTAAATTACTTTGCACACCAACTATTTGTTGAATGGTTACTAAGTAATCTTCAATTTCGCCTGTTCCAAAAGTTGCACAAGCCGATGTTGAATCATTGGCACCTGCAGTAACTCTTGATCTTACACGCATTCCAGTTAATCCTGTTAATGCACTTGAAGGTACCGTAAAATTTACATACACATTACTATCTGCTACCGAAGTATCGCAAACTTGCACCCATTCGTAGGTGTCAAAAATACCATTATGATCGTAATCAATCCACATTGATGTTCTTACATTGGCATTAAATCTTGCAACCAACTCATAGGTTTGACCCAAGGTTAAATCGGTAGTGGTATTCGCTGTATTTGGATAAGCTGTATAAAAAGTTGGTGCACATCCTGTTGGTCCATTTTGTAATGTAGTTGCTGTAATAGCTAAAGAGTCTATAGCAGATGCAGCACAATTACCACCTACATTTTGTGTGCAATAACATGTGTAAAAAGGATTGATATAAACTGTTGCTGCTGTTGATGTATCAGACAAACCAGAGCAAGTAACAACACAAGCAAATAACGAATCAGAACTAATAACAGCTGTTAATGTGGTTGAAGTTTCACCTGCTAAATCTATCCAGTTTGTTCCATCATTTGATGCAATCCATTGGTATGTTTGACCAAGTCCAATCACAATTCCGTTTAAACTATAAACTACCGTATTTCCTGCACAAATAGAGTCTTGTGAAGCTACAGCTACTCCTGCATTTGGAGGTGAAATACAGTTTGGTGCTGCTAAAATATTGATGATATAATCTTCTGTTTCGCCTGAGCCAAAAGTGGCACATGCTAATGTTGAATCAAGTGCACCGTTTGTAGCGCGTGTTCTTATTCTCATTTTTGTTTGCCCTAAATTTGCAGTTAATGGAATTTGCAACAATGATGTAACATCAACACCAGCAACTGCAGCGTTGGTAATCAAAGTCCACTCATTGTTATCAAAAGTTCCACTGTGATCATAATCGATCCAGATTGAAGCTCTTGTTGCACCATTGTATCTTGTAACAACCGAATAAGTTTGACCTTGCGTTAAATCAGCAGTGGTTGAACCTGAAGCAGGATAAGCAGTATAAAATGTAGGTGCACATCCTGTTAAACCATTTGCCAAAGTTGTTGAAACAATAGCAATAGAATCTAAAGCAGTTGTGGCACAATTCCCACCTAAGCCTGTTGTACAATAACAATCAATAAATGCATTTAAAGTAATGTTTACCACAGCAGAAGTATCTGATTGGCCTGAGCAAGTTACGATACATGCAAAAGTTGAGTCAGCATTAATAATTGGCGTATAAAATATTTGATTTTGCCCTGGTATTGAAACCCAGTTAACCCCATCATTTGATGAGATCCACTCATAAGATATACCAGCACCTGTTGTATTTCCATTTAAAGTCAAGGTAGTGCTAGTTCCAGCGCAAACAGAATCTTGAGATGCAATTGCAATACCTGCATCAGGTGGCGCCATACAAGCAGAAGCAGCCAAAATATTGATGATATAATCTTCTGTTTCGCCTGAGCCAAAAGTGGCACATGCTAAAGTTGAATCAAGTGCACCATTTGTGGCACGTGTTCTAACTCTCATTTTAGTTTGCCCTAAATTTGCAGTGAAAGGAATTTGCAATAATGAAGTAACATCAACACCAGCAACTGCAGCGTTGGTAATCAAGGTCCACTCATTGTTATCGAATGTTCCACTGTGATCATAATCAATCCAGATTGAAGCTCTTGTTGCACCATTGTATCTTGAAACAACAGTATATGTTTGACCTTGCGTTAAATCAGCAGTGGTTGAACTTGAAGCAGGATATGAGGTATAAAATGTAGGTGCACATCCTGTTAAACCATTCGCCAAAGTTGTTGAAACAATAGCGATAGAATCTATTGCAGTAGTGGCACAATTGCCACCAAGGTTTGCTGTACAATAACAATCAATAAATGAATTTAAGGTAATATTCATAAAAGTTGAAGTATCTGACTGACCAGTACATGTTACTACACATGCAAAAATAGAGTCGGATACTATTATTGGATTATACGTTGTTTGATTTTGTCCTGCAATAGCAGTCCAATTCACACCATCGTTAGATGAAATCCATTGATAAGATAAACCTGAACCTGTTGCACTCGAATTTAAAGTTAAAGATATAGTGTTACCCCCACAAACAGAGTCTTGCGAAGCCACCACAGTTCCTCCATCGGGAGGAGCCGCACATGCCGAAGCTAATACAATATCAATTAAATAATCTTCCATTTCGCCACTACCAAAATTGGTACAAGTTGTTGTTGTATCATTAGCACCTGTAGAAGTTCTTGATCTTACGCGCATGCCAGTAGTTCCTGTTAATGCATTGATAGGCACAATAAAATTACTTAAAACCTCAACACCAGCAACACTTGTAATACAAACTTGACTCCATTCATTATTATCAAAAACACCATTGTGATTATAATCAATCCAAAGAGATGTTCTAGTAGAACCATTAAATTTAGTAGCAAGCACATAGCTTTGGCCTTGTGATAATGTTGCCGTAGTGTTTCCAATTTGAGGAAAAGCAGTATAAGGAGTTACACAACCTGAAGCGCCATTTTGCAAACTTGTGCCTGTAATACTAACACTATCAATAGAAGAAACACAATTACCACCCAAATTTGCCACGCAATAACAATTATAAAAAGGTTTTAGATAAATGAAAACAGAAGCAGTGGTATCAGTAACGCCTGTGCATGAAACTTCACAAGCAAAATAGGCATCGGAATTAATTATTGGATTGTAGGTATTATTTGTTTGGCCAACAACAGCAGTCCAATTTACACCATCACTTGAAGTTAACCATTGATAAGAAATTCCTGTTCCTATATCTGCACCAGATAAACTTAAATTAATAACATTTCCAACGCATACTGAATCATTTGAAACAACTAAACTTCCTGCATTTGGAGGTGTGGTACAAGCTGGCAAATCAGTTATTTCAAATTGAATATTTGGTCTGTTTAAACTTGCTGTTCCATTGCCTGCAGGAATTGTTCCATTATTAGTAGGGCTCTGCCAATATTGAAAGGCATTTCCATTGGTAGCAAAATATCTAAATCCTTTTGAAATGGTATTTACATCTGTTCCATTGGTGCCGCCAGAATTAGTTTCAACAATAACCATTAAATTATTGGATGAAGCGTGCGTAAATGCCGTTGTTAAAGTAATATTAATCCAAGCGCTATCAGCAAAGGAAGTTGCAAAAATGGTATCATCATATACCAAAGTTGCTCCAGCTTCTACTGCTGCAACAGTTGTTATAGCAATAACCGAATCTGGTACTTCTTTCAAAAAAATGCGCGTTATGGCATCTCCGGGTAAATTCATTGAATCTACAAAAAAGGCAAGAGAAGTAATAATTCCTAATTGTCCAATTTCTGAATGTTTGTAAATCATCGCTGACCTTTCGTAAGATCGGTTTGTGCCGAGCGGTTTACGATAGGGACTTGCTGTACTTCCTGTTCCTGCCGGATTAGCTGAAGGAATAGTTACAATGGTTTGAGCAAACAAACTGCACGTTAAAAATAATAGCGCCATTTGTGCTGCCATAAAAATGGTAGTCTTTTTTTTCATTTAAAATAGATTAGAGTTTTATTTTGCCGGCAAATGTATCATTTTAAAGATACGAATTACCTAAATTGAGGTGATTATTAAATTTCTAACGACAATTGAAATAAGTGTTAAAAAAATTGGGATGATCTTATTCGATAATTAAATCATACTTATGTAAAAAACCTGCTATGGCTGCATGTGTAACTTTAGCTTTTTTAATTTTATTTAATTCGGGATCAATAGAAAAATGATGTGCTCCACGCAAATCTGCCTTTTCTAAATTGGTTTGCTCAAAGGTTGAATGCATTAAGTCACAATCATCAAAGATAGCTCCGCTTAAATCTGTATTTGTAAAATCAACTTCTTGCATTTCGCATTGAATGAATTTTGCTTTTTTCATTTTGAGTTTATAAAATGAACTCAAGTTAAGCAAACAATTTTCGAAATTTACTTCAAATAAAAAATCATTACAATACTCGAAATGTAAACCCAATAATTTGCAATTTCCAAATTGTATATTTCTGAAAGAGGCTTGATTGAGTTTAGCTAAACTTAAATTGCAATACTTAAAATCGCAATTGATAAAATTAATGCCTAATAAATTGCTTGAAGAAAAATCGCAAGAAATAAAACTGCAATTTTCATAATCGCCTTTTGGCAATGAATTTAAGGTGTAATCTTGTTTTTCAAATATTTTTCCTTCGGCGTAAATTATACTCATATAGAAATATGCTGCATATATTTTAAATTAATATTTAACATTTTAATTATTTTTGATCAACCTTCATTAAACTTGCTTCTATGGGATAGGAAAATTTTACATCAAACAAAAACTCCTTATCAGAAAGGGTTAATAAAAATGCCATCAAATCAACCTTTTCATTGGATGTTAATATAATTCCATTTTGCAGCTTCGCATCTAAGGTTTCACTCTTTTTAATGCCATTTGTGTAGTGATTCAACACATCTTTCAACTTCTTAAAACGCCCATCATGCATGTATGGATAAGAGAATTCAATATTTCTTAAGGTGGGCACTTTAAATTGATAGGCATCTTCCTTTTTCTGAGTTATGCGCGCTCTTCCTTTGTCATTAAGCAATGAATCTATAGCCAATCCATTATTGGCAAATTCTCCATTGGTAAAAAGTGGTTCTGTATGGCAAGAGGAACAATGTTTTTTGAAGATCTGATAGCCATTTTGCTCTTGCACGGTAAACTTATCTTCATTATTCATAACCTTATCATACTTTGAATTACAAGAAATAATAGTAAGCATAAATTGTGCAATAGCCTTCAATGTATGTTCGCCTGTGATTAAACTATCGTTATAGGCTTCTTTATATAGTTTTTTGTATATCTCAGAGCGATTCAATTTTGCAACAACATCATTAATATTGCTTCCCATTTCGGCTGGATGACTAATAGGTGCAAGCGATTGCATATCTAAATTATTGATGGCGCCATCCCACATAAAATGTTTTTGCCAGGCCAAATTCATCAAGGCAGGAGAATTTCTGATCCCAATACTATCACGAATACCGTGGCTCAAAGCATGATCAACATGGGTAAATGCCGAAAAAGGGGAATGACAACTGTTGCATGATATAGTGCTATCCTTTGATAAAATTGGATCGTAAAATAATACCCTTCCAAGTAATATTTTTTCTTTAGTTAATTTATTTTTTTCGAAATCATAAAAAGGCGCTGGCCAGTTTTTGGGTTTATCAAATAAATCATTTTGCTCAATCAATTGAGCCAAAACAAAACATATTAAAACAAAAAAATATTTAATCATTACTTGATGCTAAAACACTTCGCAGCTAATTGCGCAAGTTCGGTGGCAACTGCACTAGGTGACATAATATGATTGATGTTCTCTAAATCAAGTCCGTTAACAAATTGTTCCATATTAAAAGAAATACTAAATTTATTGCTGTTGCTCACCATCAATTTTACATGTTGTAAATTATTAAATGGTTTTAAATATCCTCCCAAGTGAAATTCAAATTCATTTTTTGGATTGTTGCAAAGATCTGATGTGCCTTGCAATTTAAAATTTACATATCCATTTTGCCATGTCCAATACATACCTTTTGTTGGATCTAAATCGCCACCTAAAGCGCCAGAAACATTGGTTAAGCTATCTATTCCTAAATTAAATTGTATGGCATCAAATTCAGTATCTTCAGGAATTTCTAAACACAAGGCACTTGAATCATTTTCTTCAATATCTATCAAATGAAAACTATTTTCCTCTTGCCAAACAACTTGGTTTGATTTTATTAATGTAATTTTTGATATGTAAAATTTGAATACTTCAAACTTAATTTTGTGTTTTACTTTGTAAGCATAAGCAGTATCGTTTAAAAGCAATGGTTTAAAATTGTAACTTATTGCTAAAGGCACTCTTTGACAATTATCTTGTGCAAATACTTGATTAACCAATATTAATAAAAAACAACATAAAATATAAGCTTTGCTCGTGATATTAAATTTACAAAATGAAATGCTTTTTGTCATAATTATTCTTAATTAAAATAATGAAACAAATGTATTTTAATAAAGCATATCAAAGGCATCGGTACAAAAAATAATCTTGATTCCTCCGAATCGTAATGGTTAACCTTTTTTATTTTGATATCTGGAACAATCCAAACAAAAACAAATTCAAACCATTAAAAGCCTAATCATACCAATTGCATTTATTTTTTAGTCCAACTAAAAAATAAATATGCAATGGCTAATAACGATACAACAAAATATAGTTCAATAAAATTGGACTATTTACTTTGTATAATGTTTATTAATAGCAGCATTCAGATAAATAAACAGGCCTGGTTTAAATTAAAATAGTATTCGACTTTAATTTCAAATGCAATTCGCTTACCTTTGACAGCTTAATGAACTATAGGTATTTTTTAAAAATAGCATACGAAGGAAGCCCATATTGCGGTTGGCAATTACAACCCAATGCTATAACAGTGCAACAAAAACTGCAAGAAACCATGCAGCTTTTTTGCCATTTGGTTGGCGACACTTTGGGCTGTGGAAGAACAGATACTGGCGTGCATGCAAAAGAATTTTACCTCCATTTTGATTGCAGTAAACCCATAGAAGATGAAGACGCCTTTATCTATAAATTAAATCGCGTTTTACCCGAAAGTATAGCTGTGTATCATCTTTACAAAGTAGGAAACCAAGCCCATTGCCGCTTTGACGCCATCAGCAGAACTTATGAATACCATATCTTACAACATAAAAACCCGTTTGTGAAAAATGTTTGGTACAATGCCGCTCCATTGAATCTTGATTTAATGAATGAAGGTGGTAAATTATTATTGCAGTATGAAGATTTTACTTCTTTCAGTAAAACAAATACGCAAGTTTTCACCAATAATTGCCAAATCACCCAGGCACATTGGGAACAAAAAGGTGATTTACTTGTTTTCACCATTCAGGCCAATCGTTTTTTAAGAAATATGGTGCGGGCCATCGTGGGAAGTTTGATAGATGTAGGAAAAGAAAAAAATGATTTGGCACATTTTAAGTCCATCATAGAAAGTAAAAACAGAAGCAAGGCAGGTGTTTCAGTGCCAGCACAAGGTTTATTTTTAACGCAAGTAGCTTATCCAGAATTGTATTTTGAAGCACAAAAAACTTTTTTTAAAAATATTTAGCTCAACCTATGTCAGTTGCCGGTAAAGCCTTTGATGTTGGGCTGTTCAAAAAAATAATTAGTTTTACAAAAGGACATAAAAGTTTACTTTGGGGCGCTGCCTCGCTCACTTTATTAAGTGCATTTTTATCTCCACTCCGCCCCTATTTGGTGCAATATGCCTTTGATGAATACATCACTAAAAACGATTTAAATGGATTAGGAAAAATTAGTATCATCATTATTGGTGTGCTTATTTTAGAAACTGCTGTTCAATATTTTTCTGGTTTCATCAGTAATTTATTGGCGCTGCACGTGGTGCATGAAATCAGGATGAAACTCTACAAAAAACTCATCAACTTTAAACTCGATTATTTCGATAAAACGCCCGTTGGAACGCTAGTTACCCGAAGCATTAGCGATATTCAAAATATATCAGATGTTTTTTCGCAAGGATTTTTAGATATTGCTGGTGATTTATTAAAAGTGATCATCATTATTTTGGTGATGTTTTTTACCAATTGGAAAATTACGCTGCTCAGTTTGACCACAATTCCTGTGTTATTGTATGCTACCTATATTTTTAAAAATGCCATTCGGGCAGCTTTTAATGATGTAAGAACGCAAGTAGCTCAGCTAAATGCCTTTGTACAAGAGCATATCAATGGCATGAGTGTAGTGCAAATATTTAACAGAGAAAATCAAGAATATCAAAAATTCAATACCATCAACGATGCACATCGCAATGCCAACAACAAATCGGTTTGGCATTATTCAGTATTTTTTCCAGTGGTAGAAATTCTATCGGCCACAAGCATTGGATTGCTTGTATGGTGGGGCGCCAAAGAAACTTTACAAAGTAATTTATCTGTGGGTGTGATTGTAGCATTTATCATGTATATCAATATGCTTTTTCGTCCTATCAGGCAGTTGGCCGACCGTTTTAATACGCTGCAAATGGGCATGGTGTGTAGTGAGCGGGTAATAAAAGTAATTGAATCAGAAGAATTTAATGTAAACAACGGCACACTAAAACCTACGCATTTACAGGGTAAAATTGAATTTAAAGATGTTTGGTTTGCCTATGTAAACGAAGATTGGGTGATTAAAGGCGTATCATTTACGATTGAACCAGGTCAAAATATTGCATTTGTAGGCGCTACGGGCTCGGGGAAAACAACCATTGCTGCACTTTTATGCAGGTTTTATGAAATTCAAAAAGGTGAAATTTACATAGATGGCATCAACATCATGGAATATGAATTAAATCATTTGCGTCAATTGATTGGCACAGTGATGCAAGATGTATTTTTATTTCCTGGTAGCATTTATGATAACGTCATTTTAAACAATCAAAAAATAACTGAAACTGAAGTGCTAAAAGCCGCATCAGCAACAGGCATGAAAGTTTTTATCGATAAATTACCAAACGGTTTACATTACCAGGTGATGGAAAGAGGCAGTTTGTTAAGCACCGGGCAACGACAATTAATTTCTTTTTTGCGTGCATATCTATACAATCCATCCATCATGATTTTAGATGAAGCCACTTCTTCTATTGATTCGGAATCTGAACAATTGATACAAATTGCCAGCGAAAAATTGACATCAAACAGAACTTCCATCATTATTGCACATCGCCTAAGTACAATTAAATCTGCAGATAAAATATTAGTGCTTGATAAAGGAAAATTGATGGAGAGCGGCAATCATGATGAATTAATGCAAGAAAAGGGAATTTATTTTGAATTGAATCATTCGCATAATGCAGTAACTTCGACTATCATTTAATTTATTTAGTACATTTTTTCAAAATTTTTGCTACTAAACTTATCAAAAATAGCTTCTAAATTATTGTTTTTCAAATATTTGAGTAATTTAAAAAAATAAACACAATTATTGCATTTTATACTTTTTAAATAGCTTTGATTGACTATTTTTGCAGCCGTTATTTAAAAGACTTCAAATGCCAAATGCTAAATACATTTTTGTAACCGGTGGTGTTACTTCATCACTAGGAAAAGGAATTATTTCAGCATCTTTGGCTACTTTACTGCAATCACGCGGGTTTAAAGTAACTATCCAAAAACTGGATCCTTACATTAATGTTGACCCAGGCACCTTAAATCCTTATGAACATGGCGAATGTTATGTGACTGATGATGGTGCCGAAACTGATCTTGATTTAGGGCATTACGAGCGTTTCTTAAATGTGCCTACTTCTCGCGCCAATAATATTACTACCGGTAGAATCTACAAATCTGTTATTGATAAAGAAAGACAAGGCGTTTACCTAGGTAAAACAGTACAAGTAATTCCTCATATAACTGATGAAATTAAAAACAGCATTAAATTATTAGCCAAAAACAAAGCTTTTGATTTTGTAATCACCGAAATTGGCGGTACGGTGGGCGATATTGAATCTTTACCCTACATTGAGGCTGTGCGTCAAATGAAATGGGAAATGGGAAAAAATTGCTTGGTAATACATTTAACATTAATACCTTATTTAGCTGCTGCTGGTGAATTAAAAACAAAACCAACGCAACATTCGGTTAAAGCCTTGCTAGAATATGGTATTCAACCAGATATTTTAGTTTGTAGAACAGAAAAGCCTCTTAATAAAGAAATACGCAGAAAAGTAGCTTTGTTTTGTAATGTTGAGCCAGATGCAGTAATCGAAAGTATTGATGCTTCTACCATTTATGATGTTCCTTTTTTAATGAAGGAAGAAAAATTAGATGAAGTGGTGTTACGCAAATTACATGTGGAAGCTGAACATAAGCATGAATTGGGGCCTTGGAGTAAATTCATCAAAAAATTAAAAAATCCATCCAGAGAAGTAAATATAGCACTTGTTGGAAAATATACAGAGCTCAAAGATGCCTATAAATCTATCTCAGAATCATTCATACACGCTGGCGTAGCAAATGATGCCAAAGTAAATGTACAATGGATATCTTCTGAAGATATTACCTCAGAAAATATTGAAAAGAAACTTAAAAACGTAAGCGGAGTGCTAGTTGCACCAGGTTTTGGAGAAAGAGGCATTGAAGGAAAAATCAATACCATCAAATTTGTACGCGAAAATAATATTCCATTTTTAGGCATTTGTTTAGGCATGCAATGCGCAGTAATTGAGTTTGCACGTAATGTATTGGGTTACCCCGATGCGCATAGTTCAGAAATGAATAGCCACACAGAACATCCTGTGATAGACTTACTGGAAGACCAGAAAAAGATTGTAAACAAAGGCGGCACCATGCGTTTAGGCGCTTATGCTTGCACTATCAAGGAAAATACTTTAGCCTCAAAAATTTACAAAACAGAAACGATTTCTGAAAGACATCGCCACCGCTACGAATTCAACAATATTTATTTAGATGAATTTATAAAGGCAGGCATGATTAACAGTGGTATGAATTCAAAAACTCATTTGGTAGAAATTGTCGAAATTCCTTCACACCCTTTCTTTATTGGGGTTCAGTTTCATCCCGAGTATAAAAGTACAGTAGCGCAACCACACCCTCTTTTTGTTAGTTTTGTAGGTGCAGCCCTTAAACAAGTAAGAAAAGATTAGTTAAACTTTTATAAGCATACATTTTCAGCATTTTTCCTTTGAAATTTACTGCTTATATTTGTACTCCATGCCAAGAATAATGTGTTTTGATTATGGTACCAAAAGAATTGGTATTGCTGTAACCGACAATCTGAAAATGATTGCCACAGGTTTATGCACGCTGCATCCCGATAAGGTGGAAGAATACCTGCAAACCTATTTCAAAACAGAAACAGTAGAACTTTTTTTAATTGGATTGCCTAAAAAACTGGACAATACAGTGAATGAAGTAGAGCGCTATATCAAAGGTTTTATCAAAAAATTACAAACCATCTATCCTCATATTCCAATTGATCGCATCGATGAAAGATTTACTTCATCTATGGCCCAACAAAGTATGTTGCAAGGTGGATTGAAAAAAAATGATCGTCAAAATAAAGCCCTGGTGGACCAAATCAGTGCCACATTAATGTTACAAAATTATCTTAACCAACCCAGTAAAAATTTGAATTCAATAAAATGATATTACCAATTGTAGCCTACGGAGATCAAGTGCTTAAGAAAAAAGCTGTTGATATCGATAAAGATTTTCCAAATCTTGAAGAGTTTATCAATAATATGTTCGACACCATGTATGAAGCCAGTGGCGTGGGTTTAGCTGCACCACAAGTGGGAAAATCAATACGTTTATTTATTGTTGATGCCAGTCCTTTTGAAGATAAAGAAGCCGATTTAAAAGACTTTGTACAAGTTTTTATCAATCCAATTATTGTAGACGAAAGTGGCGAAGAATGGTCGTTTAACGAAGGTTGCCTAAGTATTCCAACAGTGCGCGAGGATGTAATGCGTAAGCCAAAAATTTTGGTAAGATATTACGATGAAAACTTTGAATATTACGAAGAAGAATTTGAAGGTTTAGCAGCGCGTATCATACAGCACGAATACGATCATATTGAAGGCAAATTGTTTACCGATAGACTAAGCTCATTTAAAAGAACCTTACTCAAAGGCAAGCTCAACGACATTTCTAAAGGTAAAGTTGATGTAGATTATAAAATGAAATTTCCTAAAAAATAAGTATGAAAATAAATAAATATTTCTCCATTTTAATCATGTTCACTTTGTCAGTCATGATACTTACATCATGCAGTAACAAGGATGCTAAAAGTGATGACAGTGTTAACAAAGCAACTTTGGCAAGCGGTAAAGAACGATATCAACACATGATTGATTCTATTGAAACCAAGATGCAAGCCTCACGCAACATGCCTTTAGATCAAGGTACAGCCATGTTTGCCATGCGAGTTTATGATGAGTATGCTTCGTATTTTCCTGACGAAAAAAAATCACCTGAATATCTTTTTAAAGCTGGGGAGTTGGCCAACAGCCTGCAATTATCGCAACCAGCACTTCGTTATTTGGCGCGCGTTATGAGCAAGTATCCTAACTACAAAAATGCACCTTATGCACTTTTTATGCAGGGTATGATTTATGATGATCAATTGAAAGATACTGCCAACGCCAGAAAGGTTTACAAAGAAGTAATTGCAAAATACCCCGAAACGCAATTGGCTAAAGATGCGCAGGCAAGTATCAATAATCTAGGTAAGTCTGTTGAAGAGTTGGTAAGAGAGTTTGAAAAAAATCAAGCAGCATCAGCAAAAAAATAACCATCATCTAAAAAGCTGATAAATTGAGGCATCCTAAAAAAAAACAACTTCCCTTATTGGAAGGAATTACCATGGTAGATATTGGCTCCGAAGGGCAGGCTGTAGCAAGGCATCACGATTTAGTAATATTTGTAAAAGGCGCAGTCCCTGGTGATATTTGCAACATTCAATTAACACGCAAAAAAAATAAATATGCCGAAGGTTTTATTACTGAATTGATACAAAAATCAGAAAAGCAAACACCTTCCTTTTGCACTCACTTTGGTGTTTGTGGCGGTTGCAAGTGGCAAAATTTAGATTATCAATGGCAACTTTTCTACAAACAAAAGCAAGTTGAAGATGCACTTAAAAGAATTGCCAAAGTGCCGTATCCAGAGATACTTCCCATCATACCATCAGAAAAAACTACTTTTTACAGAAACAAATTAGAATTTACTTTCAGTAATAAAAAATGGTTGAGCCCTGCCGATTTCAATAAAGCCATTGAAAATAAAAATGCGCAGGAAGCCAATAATGACAATGCTTTTACTGATGCAGCAGGACAATCAAACGCAGTAGGTTTTCACATTCCCGGACTTTTTGACAAAGTAGTTGACATCGAAAAATGTTGGCTTCAAGATAATTTTAGCAATGAAATAAGAAATGAAATCAGAAATTTTTGCTTCAAAAACAACTACACTTTCTTTGATTTAAAAGCGCAGCAAGGTCTTATGCGCAATCTGGTGGTGCGCACTTCCAGCACAGGTGAACTCATGGTAATCGTCATATTTTATGAAAATGACCAGGAAAAAATTGAAGCTTTAATGCATCATGTTGGAGAACAATTTCCTCAAATCACCTCCTTGTTATATATTATCAATCCCAAACGTAACGATACTTTCAGCGATTTAGAGGTAATTACCTACAAAGGCAATGATCACATCAATGAAAACATGGAAGGGCTTACCTTCAAAATTGGACCTAAATCATTTTATCAAACCAACGCCAAACAAGCTGCGGTACTTTATACTTTAGCTAAAAAATACGCTAATTTGCAAGGCAATGAAATTGTTTACGATTTATATACAGGCACAGGTACCATCGCCAATTTTGTAGCCAATCAATCTAAAAAAGTAATTGGTGTAGAATATGTGGCTGATGCTATTGCCGATGCAAAAATAAATTCAACCGTAAATCACATCAACAACACAGATTTTTTTGCAGGCGATATGAAAGATGTGTTGAATGATGAATTTATTGCCATACACGGTAAGCCAGATGTAATAATTACAGACCCTCCGCGTGCAGGAATGCATTTAGATGTGGTAAATAAAATCAATGAAATAAAACCCAATACAGTTGTTTATGTTAGTTGCAATCCAGCCACACAAGCACGCGATATTGCCCTCATGGCACATTTGTACGATATCACTGCTGTGCAACCAGTAGATATGTTTCCACACACACATCATGTAGAGTGCGTTATAAAGCTCGAACTAAAAAAATAAATCATGGAAATTATTGATAAAAATTACTGGGAAAAACGTTGGGAAAACAACGAAACAGGCTGGGATACAGGCGCCATAACCACCCCATTAAAAACGTATTTCGATCAATTGAAAGATAAAAATAGTAAGATTTTAATTCCAGGTTGCGGCAATGCTTACGAGGCAGAATATTTATTTGGGAAAGGTTTTAAAAACACCTGCATTATTGATATAGCGCCACAAGCACTCGAATCATTTTCTAAACGCGTACCCAACTTCCCAAAAGAAAATTTAATTTGTGATGACTTTTTCAATCATCAAAATCAATATGATTTAATTGTGGAACAAACTTTTTTTTGTGCACTAGATCCTAAACAGCGTCCAGCTTACATCAATAAAATGCATCAATTGTTAAAGCCCCAAGGCAAGCTTGTGGGCCTGTTATTTAACATACCATTGAATACCGAACATCCACCATTTGGTGGCCATAAAGCCGATTACGAAAAACAATTTAGTCCTTATTTCAATTTCAAACATTTCCAAACCAGCTACAACTCTATCAAACCGAGAGAAAATAATGAGTTGTTTATTGTATTTCAAAAGCAGTAGAAACATAGCTATCACCCGGTAAAGCAATTTATAGCCCATCATAAAATAACAACAGAAACATAATTTCAAATGCGCAATACATTGGGCAATACCTGCCGCGCACGGCAGGTCCGGGCCATCCGCGCTACACGGTAGCTTGCTCCTGTCCCTATTGCAAGTTAGTTATTTACACATAACACTTGCAACCCATACTGGCGCGCGCATTCTGCGCGTGACTCATATTAAAGAAAATGTCATTCAGCAGGAAACCTTTTAAAAGCAAGCATCTGAGGCAAAAGTTAAGATGCAAAGGTTTATGCCTGCATAAACATCAGCGCTAAATTTATTACTGCACCTCCGCCTTCGCTCGCGTCCCGCGAGTGAAGCTACCTAAAGGCCTCCGGCCTGCACAGAAAAGGATTAAAAATATACTCTTTATAGATTTGCATCTTATACCATTTGTATTTATTAAATAGCCCAAAGCCATTTAATAAATTTACAATGGCTAATGCCGATATAACAAAATATAGTACAATAAAATTGGACTATTTATTTTGTATAATCGGTATTATTTGATACTGCACCTCATCATCAAAAAAAGATTCCTCCTGAAAGACAAAAAAACGCTGTCATTCAGTAGGAAACCTTTTAAAAGTAAGCATCTGAGGCATAAGTTAAGATGCAAAGTTTTATACCAGCATAAACATCAGCGCCTAATTTATACCGCCTTCGCTCGCGTCCCGCGAGTGAAGCTACCTAAAGGCCTCCGGCCTGCACAGAAAAGGATTAAAAATATACTCTTTATAGATTTGCATCTTATTTGATACTGCACCTCATCATCTAAAAAAGATTCCTCCTGAAAGACAAAAAAACGGGGTCATTCAGTAGGAAACCTTTTAAAAGTAAGCGTCTGAGGCATAAGTTAAGATCCAAAGTTTTATACCAACATAAACATTAGCGCTAAATTTATACCATTTGTATTTATTAAATAGCCCAAAGCTATTTAATAAATTTACAATGGCTAATGCCGATATAACAAAATATAGTTCAATAAAATTGGACTATTTATTTTGTATAATCGGTATTATTACTGCACCTCATCATCTAAAAAAGATTCTTCCTGAAAGACAAAAAAACGCTTTCATTCAGCAGGAAACCTTTTAAAACTAAGCGTTTAGGTTCAAATTTAAGGTACACATATTGAAGCAGGAAGTTTAATTGAATTTGTGGACTGATGTTAAGGGCACGAGTCTGAAGACTCGCGCCAGATGAGACTGATGTTAAGGTTTCACATGGGTTCTGTTTTTAAAGGAGTTCATGAGGTCGCTACACAAGTTGTAGCTATCCCGCCATGCGAGAGCGGAAAGCATGCAAAAAAAATTATTTACCCAAAATTACAAATTCTGTTCTTCTATTTTTAGCTCTTCCTGCCTCAGTTCCATTGTCGGAAATAGGCTTAGTATCGCCATAACCTTTAAAGGCTAAACGCGATTTAGGAATGTCCTTTTGCAATAAAAAATCCATAACAGTAAATGCTCTATCAGTGCTTAATGCCAGGTTTGCCTTGGGCACGCCAACATTATCGGTATGACCTCTTATTTCTATATTTAAACTTTTTGTTTCTAGTAAATACTCAGCAAATTTTTCTAACACGCGCTTACTTTCATCCGTTAAATCGGCTGAATTAGTTTTATAATTAATGTTATTGATATTAAATGTTGCCCCTTTTTCGATAGGCTTTACATCCATATTTATTTTAATGGGTTTGCCAATAGTAGTATCGCCAGCCTTAATGTAAGTGCTGTAAAAGCCATAATCAGGGCGCTTTACAGTAAGTATCGCATCTTCATCACCCTTTAATGTAACAACAGTTGCATACCTACCTGTTACAGAATCCACATTGAGCATGGTCTTCTTTTTTGAAGTCATGGTTTCAATTTCTATTTTGGTGTTGGTCATCAATGCGCCTGTTTCATCGCGCAATTCGCCTTTTATGAAAAGAATTTTTTCTGGACGTGCTTCTTTGTATAAAGGGAAAGAAAATATATCCCATCCACCAGCACCTTTGCCTTTTAAATCTTTGCTACTGATGTATCCCAAATTACCATCAGTGCTCACAAAAAAACCAACCTCATCTTTATCGGTATTAATTGGAATACCTATATTTTTAGGCGTGTTCCATTTTCCATCTTCTTTCATTTTAGTAAAGAAAATATCATAACCACCAACACCCGGCCAACCATCAGAAGTAAAATATAATGTTTGACTATCGCTATGTATGAAAGGTGATTTTTCGTTTTTATCGGTATTAATTTGTGGGCCCATATTTACCGCAGGTTGCCATTCGGCATTGGTATTTTCGCGCTCTGTTTTATACAAATCCATTCCTTTACCATCGGCACGCGCGCCAGCAAAAATAAGGGTTTTGCCGTCCGAACTTAATGTTGGTTGCGCTTCCCATCCATCTTCGGTATTGACATTGGCTCCTAAATTTTTTAGTGGTCCCCATTCATCTTCACGATTGATATCTGAAGTATAAATATCACAATTGACATAACCTTTTTTATTGGCTTTACACACCGTTATAAATAAATGTTTATTGTCTAACGAAAAGGTAATGCCTCCATAATTTTCGCCTGCTATATTAAAGGGCATGTCCATGGCATGCGGTTTTACAAACTCACCATTTACTCTTTGCGCTTCCGTTAACTCTTCAACTTGCTGAGGAAACAACACATCTTTGCCTTGTTTCATATAACGTTTGGTATAATACAGGTAATCATTATCGGGCGAAAGCATGGGTAAAAATTCATCTTCAAACGTATCCACATTCTTGATGGGTTTTGGATCAAACTCTACTTTGTTTTTATATACCTGTTCATAAAATTTAGCTTGACGCAAGATGCCGCTGGCTTTATCAAAGTCTTCAGGTTTTTTAGCGTTATCTGGGTTCTTCGTAAACTTTTCTAAATAAGTTACTGTTTTACCCCAATCTTCGGCACCCCATGCAATTTGACCTAAATAAAAATAGGCATAAGGATTTATTTCTGGACATAATTCAATTGCTCTTAATAAATACTTTTCGGCTGGTTTAAAACCAGTGCCATTGCCTACTGCAAGGGTTACCTGCAACATAGCCATTTCGTATTGTGCATCTGCAAAATCTGGTTCCTCTTCAAGGGCCTTTTTAATATACTCCATACGTTCTTTAAATTCGTACTTCTTTTTATTACGCCCTTTTTCAAGGTTCTCGAGCGCTTTTTTATTGCTAATTTCGGGGCAGGTATTTTGTTTTTCTTCTTGGGCAATAAGCACACAAGGAAATAAAAAACAAATGAATAATAAATTAAAAATTAAATTTCTCAATGTATTGATTTGATTATGTTTAATTGATGTTTTTATATTAAAAAAAGAGGATAAATTAAAACCAATTTATCCTCATTAATAATTACTAAGCTTATTTCCCAAACAAGCCTTTCAACTTTTTCTCAGCTTCTTTCTTTGCTTTTTCTTCTGCTTCCTTTTTAGCCTTATCGGCCTCCGCTTTTGCCTTTGTCTCTGCTTCTTTTTTCAATTTCTCTGCTTCAGCTTTTGCTTTGTCGCCTTCTGCTCTTGCTTTAGCTTCAGCATCAGCTTTTGCTTTATTTAAAGCAGCTTCGCCTTCGGCTTTTTTCTTATCCAATTCTGCTTTTGCTTTGGCTTCTAATTCTGCTTTCTTTTTGTCTAATTCTTCTTTGGCTTTATTTTTTAAATCATCGCCCATCTTACCTGCAGCATCTTTTAAATCGGTTTTAACTACTGGATTTTTTGCAGTACCTGTTAACAACGCACTTAATTTAATCCTTTCGCCTACTGAAAGATTTGCTCCTTTACTATTGGCTTGCGATAACAATCCTGTGATTACACCATTAGCTGCTGAACCTAAATCAGCACGTGCAATATCAAAAGTTAGAGGGAAGTTGATGGTTTGATCAAAGTTACTTCTTCCTTGCACCGTTAATTTGCTATCGCCTGTTTTAATATCGAAAGGATCTACATCAACACCACCATCTTTAAACTTAAATGAGATGTTTGTATTATTTACGCTTAAACGTTTGTACTTATCCATTTTAATGGCGTCTGCTACTTTGTTTAATGGCGCATAATTGCTTAACACCACATTTTGTGTTTGTAATTTACCTGCACCGTTTAATGTTTTCAATACCGGATTCATGTGTTCATCCATTAAACCACTGAAAGACAATTCGCAGTTAAACTTACCTGTTGCATACTCAGCAATGCCTGCCATTTTTTGAACGGTATTAAATGTTTTATATGTTTTTTGAATGTCAAAATTTTGAATGCCCATAGCAAAATCTATTACAGGTGCTTTTACATTTTTAGTACCATATAAACCATCTAAAGTCATTGAACCATCTAGTAAATTCATACTGATACCTTGCATTCGCAGTTCGCTATTGGCCATTACTAATTTACCTTTTACATTGGTTATATCCATGTTATCATAAATTAGTTTATTAAAAACGGCAGTCATTACAAAATCGAGGTTGGCAGGAATTTCAGCAACTGTCATGGCTGCTGTATCAGCTGGCTTTGCAGCAGCTTCAGGCTCATCAGACATAAATTGGTTTAAATCAAAATAATTTGAAGTAAGGTTTAAACTTCCTTTCAACATTTCATCATTCATGGCGTAAGCTAAGTAGTTTTCAATTTTACCTTTTGCTTGCATATCTGATTTGCCTAACATACAATCAAAGGCCGTTAAATCCATGTATTGCGGTGTAAAATCTAAACTTGCTTTTTTAATATTTACACCATAAGGTGTTGCTTTGCTTTCATACTGCATGTTCTCCACCATCATATTTCCACTTGCATTAAAATCTTTGTATTGCTCTTTTTCGATGGATGACATACGGCCTTTTAAAACTAAATCAGCAGTGATGATGCCATTCAACTTCTCATCTTTTTCCATAGGAATAATATCTTTCACACTGTTTAAATCCACCTTTCCTTTTACTGTTCCATCAATGTTAGCATCGCTCACTGGTGTAGTAATTAACATGCGCACATCAACTGGATTGCCGGCCATTTCTATATGAAATTTTTTAATGTTTGTAATGGTATGATCTGGCACACCATCTTTATTGCTCACACTTAAATCAATATTGATATTATCTACCTTTTTAGGAAGCGATGGATACTGGAACATGGCATTATCTACCTTTAATGTTAATCCAAAGGCAGGCATCATTTTATCATTGTAAGTTCCTTTTGCATAACCATTGAAAGCCAGGTTACCAGCAGTTTTCACATCGGCAAAATCCTTAGTATAAACACCTGGCACCAATGAAAGAAATTCTTTAAATGAAGCTTTCTTCGCTAGAAATTTAATATCCATATCAATATCTTCCTTTGGCATGGCCACGAAGCCATCTAAGCCAAATACCAAGGCATTCAACTTAAATTCATTTTCTTTAAAAGTATATTTAGAAGCTTTCATATCCATTTCTAAATCGGCCTTAATTTCTGTATTTACATGTTTAAAATACTTCACACCACCTTCAATTAAATCGAGTGAAGTAATACTTGTCATGGTTTCCATTAAGAAATTATCTTGTGTAAAATCGCCTTTAAGCTCGTGGTTTAAACCAGCTAATTCTGCACGCATATTCCCTTGTTGATCATCATACAACAAATAACCATTATTGATAGCAAATTTGTTTAAACTCAATTGAAACTTACTTGGCTCTTCAGCAGTTTTAGTGGTATCTGCAGAAGGTTTAGCAATATCCCAATTAGCTTTGCCATCTTTTAAAACTAGAGCTTGTATGCGTGGCGTATTTAAAATAATAGATTGTATTTTAATATGATCGCCCTTAATCACACTCATTAAATCCATTTTCAATTCAAGATTATCAAGCGAAACTAGCGTATCATTATTAAACTCATTAATGCCAATCACACTTACTTTATCAATGCTAAAAGTAAAGTTTGGAAAGCTTTTAATAATAGTTAAATCGAAGGCCCCAAAATCTACTTTGGCATTCAAGTTTTTGTTGGCCTCTTCTTTTACGAGCGCAATTAATTTGTCTTTAAACAAAAATGGTGCGGCTATTAAGCCAACAATTAATACCAAAAATACAATCCCAATAATCTTAAATGCTTTTTTCATATTACATGCTTTTATATGTGTGCAAAGGTAAGATTCTTAATGTTAAGTTTTGCTTCAAAAGGGGTGTTAATTTATTAAAAAATAAAGCCTTTCTGTAACTCTATTTCAGCGCCTTTATTAAAATGAAGGAATGTATAAGTCGAAATACTATTTAAAAAATCACTCAAAAATATTGCTATTTTTGAAACAACAATCAAACAAAAATGACCGAAAATATATCACTTCGACCATGGGAAATAAGCGATTTGGACAGTTTACTTCTATATGCCAACAACCCCAATATTGCTAGAAACATGACCAATGGTTTTCCTCATCCATATACCAAAGAAGCTGGGTCAAACTTTATTGCCATGGCCAAGACTAAAAAGCCACTTAGCATTTTTGCTATTTGTATAAATAACGAAGCTATTGGCGGTATTGGCGTGCATCCTCAACAAGACATTCATGAAAAATGTGCTGAACTTGGTTATTGGTTGGCAGAAACATTTTGGGGCAAAGGCATTACGAGCATAGCGGTATTAAAAATGATTGATTTTGCTTTTCAAAATTTTGATATTGTAAGATTGTATGCCAGACCTTTTTCTTCGAATATTGGATCACAAAAAGTGCTCGAAAAATGTGGATTCTCCCTTGAAGCAAAACTCAAGAAAAGTATTTATAAAAATGGAGTTTATTTGGATGAACTTATTTACAGTATCGTAAAAGATTAATACATCTTAAAGTAGCCTTCCATTTCAGCTGCAGGAATATCTTTATACTCACCTTCCAACTCAAAGGCAATATTTTCTGCGCCTTCTGCTGAAACAGTTTTAGCAGTAAAATGCATGGTAATACCGTAACGTTTTACGCGGTATTCCATCAACATGCCATCAATTCCTTTATACATCCCAAACCAGTTCACATGAGGTGCTTTTATTGTTTTAGTATAAAACACATCGAAATTAATAATGGCGCCATTGGCATCTTTGGTGCTGCATTTCACCTTAAAACAATCATATCCGGCAATCTTTTTTGTTTCTTCAGTATGTTCTAATTTTAAGGCTTGCTCCGCATTATTCAAACTGTCAATGTCGGCTTTATCGAATTCAACTTTATACTTTTTACCTAATAAATTTAATGTTTGTATAATGTTTTTCTTCTCAAAGTCAGTTAATACAATCGTTTTTAAGGCTCCCATGCCAGCCGAAATTTCACTGCACGTTTTATTTTCATTGAAACGGTAGGTTACAGATTTGGGCATTAAATCCATACTCATGGTAACTTCTGATGGATTTGGATAGGTGATATCATATTCAATAACCCCAGCTGTAATCTCTTTGGTGGTTAGATTTTTACACCCAATAAAACAGAAAAGCAATCCTATAAAAGTGGCAACACTCTTAACGTTTTTAAATAGAAAATTAAATTGTAAGGCCATATTTATAACTGCTCGTTGATTACAAATGTATAATTTTTAATATGAGGGCCAATAAAAAGCTAAGATTTCCATTAACAAATTCATCTTAATAACCATTTTTAGCGCTACGGAAATAAATTAAAATCAATTATGCCTTTGTATGATTCAAATTACTGTGTTTTTGACTATAGCCAAAATAGATAATTAAACCAGCCACTAGCCACAAAGAAAAACCTATCCAATTTTTTAAGCCCAATTCACTCATCATATACAAACAACTCATCATTCCTAAAACAGGTATCAACGAAAAGGAGTGCTTAAAACAGTAATAAGACATCAACAAGGCAATTAATATAAAAATCCAATAAGGAATTTGATGCTTAAAAACCTCCCATCCCGTATTCAGGTATTTATCTTTATTAATAGAACTTTGCATCAAAAAAGTTTGTAACTTATCAGCATCCAAATCATTAACAATGGCAGCAACAACATCACTTTGCTTATAAAATTCAGGATTAATAATTTGATCTTGCATTGCCGCCTTTTGAAATTCAAAACGATCTTGTAAATCAAGCGCAGCAATAATTTCCTCGTTTTCTTTTAAATGTTGTATCTTAAAAAAATTGATTGTATTTATTTTGTTAAACGATAAAGAAACAACAACACCAATTACAAATAAAACGGGTACAATGTATTTACTATTTACATAAGGTGTTTTAAATTTTCGCTCAGGCGGATTAGGATCGAGTTGCAGCTTTAAAACACCAGCGCAAACTAAGACAAAAGCAAATAAAGTACCTATGCTGCAGATGTCGGCTACGGTACTTAAATCCATAAATAAAGCAGGCACAGCCACTACAAAACCTGTGACAATTGTACTAAACCCTGGCGTTTTAAATTTAGGATGAATTTTAGAAAACTTTTTAGGCAGCAAACCATCTTTACTCATGCTCATCCAAATACGCGGCTGCCCCATTTGAAACACTAACAATACGCTGGCCATAGCCACCACTGCACTCACCGAAATCAATCCAGATAATTTTGTTAAATGTAATTTTTCAAAAACAAAAGCCAATGGATCACCCACGTTCAATTCTTTATAACTCACCATACCTGTTAATACAAGTGCTACTGCAATGTACAGCACAGTGCATATTATGATGGCATACATCATGCCTTTGGGCAAATCGCGTTGAGGATTTTTACACTCTTCGGCAGTAGTACTAATGGCATCAAATCCAATATAAGCAAAAAACACAGCAGAAACACCCTTTAAAATACCACTAATTCCATTAGGCGCAAAAGGATGCCAATTGCTAACGTCTACATAAAAAACTCCAACAAAAATAATCACTAACACCACTGCCAACTTTATCAGTACCATAACATTACTGGCATTGCGTGTTTCTTTCATACCTCTATAAACTAAAGCAGTAATTAAAACAATAATAGCAATCGCAGGTATATCAAGCACAAGATGAAATGAACCAATCCTAGGAGCATTTAACCAAGCATTATATTTTGCAAGTAATGAACCTTCAAGTTGTGTCCCTGTAGCAAGCAGTTTTGAGGCTTCATCAAATCCATTGCGCGCGGTAAAATAATCCATAGTTGCCCATTCGGGAACATGTATTCCTGAGGTAATATTAAGTGCAGGAATTCGAATAGCTTCTAATAAAGAAACAAAATAATCGCTCCAAGAAATAGCCACTACTATGTTACCAATAGCATATTCCATAATTAATGCCCAGCCAATAATCCACGCAAACAACTCACCAAAAGCTACATAAGAATAGGTATAAGCACTACCGCTAACTGGCACCATTGAAGCAAATTCTGCGTAAGCAAAAGCTGCAAATCCGCAAGCAATAGCAGTAAATAAAAATAACAAAATTACTGCCGGTCCACCATCAGCACTGGCTTTTCCAATGGTACTAAAAATTCCTGCTCCAATAATGGCTGCAATACCAAATGCCGTTAAATCTCTTACGCCTAAGTGCTTGGCCAAGGAACCATGCCCATCGTTATTGTCATCTAAATTTTTTATTATTAGATGGACAGATTTTTTCCTGAATAATTGCTTAAAATTCATAAAAGCTCTTTATTTTAATATTGCTCACTCGCGTTTGGAAAATCTTTTTGCTTTACATCATTTACGTATGCACCAACTGCACCTTTTATATCATCAAACAAGTTCAAATAGCGTCTTAAAAAACGCGGGTTAAATCCTACATTCAAACCTAACATATCATGCAAAACTAAAACTTGGCCATCTACTCCCCCGCCTGCTCCAATACCAATAATCGGAATTGAAATTTCCTCTGCAGTTTTTAATGCTAGGGTGGCCGGTATTTTTTCTAATACAATGGCAAAACATCCTGCTTTCTCAAGTACATGAGCATCTTCAATTAATCTGTTTGCCTCTTCTTCTTCCTTTGCTCTTACATTGTAAGTTCCAAACTTGTATATCGATTGTGGCGTTAAGCCTAAATGCCCCATTACCGGAATACCAGCCGATAAGATACGTTT
Organism: Bacteroidia bacterium; assembly: GCA_044374175.1. Classification (GTDB taxonomy): domain Bacteria; phylum Bacteroidota; class Bacteroidia; order UBA4408; family UBA4408; genus CAIKXD01. Next base: position 39,873 of record JBILPB010000011.1, read on the forward strand.
GATTGATTCTTCAATTTCCTTTCCACCTTCCATTTTAACAGCATGTGCGCCTGATTCTTTCATTACTCTAATTGCAGAAGTAAGCGCTTCTTTACTATTTCCTTGGTAAGAGCCAAAGGGTAAATCAACCACAACCAAAGCCCTGTCAACCCCTCTAATTACAGATGCAGCATGATAAATCATTTGATCTAAAGTAATAGGCAAAGTGGTCTCATGACCAGCCATTACATTACTTGCACTATCTCCTACCAATATTACATCAATGCCGGCTGCATCAATAATCCGCGCCATTGAATAATCATAAGCGGTAAGCATGGCAATTTTTTCGCCTTTGCGCTTCATCTCTTGCAAGGTATTGGTGGTTACCTTTTTTACTTCTTTGTGAACTGACATACCGTAATTATAAATTTTATAAAACTTTGCTCAAACTTAAATAAATTATTTTGTTAAGCTATTAATTGTTGTTTCAATAGTTGCTGAAAATTCGTTAACTTGCTGATAGGTTCATCAAGCACAAACAATGCGCATTTATTTTTTATTTGTTTTGAAGTACTGGCCTGCACATACCATTTTTTTATGGTTATTGTACAATTAAAACATGAAGTTAAATCCAAAAATAATATCACTTAAATGTGAAGATAAAATAGTGGCCTACCGAATATCAATTCATAAACCCAATAATTTTTTTGCGCCAACTGCAACTCATGAATTTTTGTTAATTTTTTGATTCGCATTTGTTTAATTGAATTTCTTTGCATTACATTTGTGCCGTCAAAAGAAATTTTGATACCAGTTCTCTAAATATTAACCATGCATTCAGAAGCTGTTTCCCCTAAAAAGGAGCTGCTGCCAACCGAGTTGAACACCACGGTGGTAAAAATAATGCGGGCACACTGCCAAAATAAGTTCAGTTTACCCTCTTTTATTTTACTTCTGCATGCAACAAAAAAAATGTTGTATGAAACGTTATTATAATTTTCATTACGGTTGATCCCGTCTCACACCTTTTCAGTGATTCGCATAGGCCATTATTCACTGAATTTAATGCTAATTAGCTATTGATTTAGCTATGGCCAACTCAGTTTATTATCAACTTAATTTTTTAAAAATAATGAAAATTCCGAATTTTAAAATTGGCGATAAGGTGGTATGTATTAATGATGACTTCTCATTTGTGCACAAGGAATATGCATATACCGAATTTATGAAATTTCCTGAAATGATGAAGGTTTATACCATCAGAGACTTACCTCAAGAATCATGTCATTTAGAAGAAATTGCAAATCCCAAACTAAGTTATTACAATTTAAATGAGCCCGGGTTTTACATGTGGCGCTTTGTGAAGCTTGATCATAAAACAGAAAAAGGCGCCGCGGTCAATAAAAATGATACAGCAACAGCGCAAAAGAAAACTAAACCAGTAATCAAAAAGAAACAATTACTAACTGTTGAAAAAAATTAATCAGTAATGAAGAAAAAACTAAATTCAACTCCTTTAAAACCCTCGACCAAGCCCACTGTTGAAATGGACATCAACATCGATAAATTTCCTTTAATAGAGGCTCAGGTAACTATCATTATTGAGTTAATGAGTTTCTGTGAGGGTGATGCCATTAGCATACCACGTACTAGCTTTTTACTTACCGATGTAGGTTCTACTAAATGCAAATTGCTTCATGTAATGAATATTGCCCTAAG
>JBILPB010000101.1:0-12756 GCA_044374175.1 Bacteroidia bacterium
AATAATAGCAAACAAGGAGAAATTACCATTCATGGTTGGACCGAAGAAATGCATATGCTTTACGGCAAGGTATTTATAACCAATTTAAAAAATGACAAATTATATGTTGTAAATGCGGCTAATGATTTGCTAGAAGATAGTTTAGTTTTAGCGCAATGCCCTGGAAGTATTGTTGAAGATAAAAATGGAAAATTGTGGGTCTTGTGCCAAGGCGATGCATCAATAAATAAAGCAGGCGCCTTATTCTGTATAAATCCTGTAAATAAAATCATTGAAAAAAGAATGGATTTCTTATTAAACGAGTCTCCCAAGCGCTTGTGCATTAACGACACCCACGACACCTTATATTACATCAATAAACATGTGTTTCAACTTGCAGTTAGCGCAAGCAGTTTGCCAAGTTCAGCAATCATTAGTGGAGATGGTAAAAATTTTTATGGCTTAAGTATCGAACCTAAAACAGGACATGTTTTTGCAGCAGATGCCATCGACTATATTCAAAAAGGAAAAATATATAATTACAACTCCAAAGGTGCGCTAATCAATGAGTTTAAGGTAGGATTAATACCTTCTAAAATTTATTTCAAATAAAATGAATATCTTTGAAATATGAAATTGGTTTTATCACTCTTTCTTTCGTTGCAAATTGTTACCAACTTTACATTTTTTGAAGATGTGGTAAGAATACCATTGTTGATAGAACATTATCGTCATCATACCGAAGAGGAAACGCCCAATATTTCATTCATTGATTTTATTGCCATGCATTATTTTAATGACAGCAATCATCAGGATGCTTCTCACAAATCTTTGCCTTTAAATCACTCCAGTGATATTGGACATGTGCATTTAAGCCCTGCGTTTACATTGCCTGAAGCATTACGTGCGTTTACCCCAATAGTTCTGGAAATAGAACATTTTACTTTCTTTAAACAGTTTATTCCAAATCATAATTTAGATAGCATTTTTCAGCCTCCGAAAACTATTTGCTAGGTTCTAAATTAGGCACAAAGCGTGCTTTTTAAATAATCACTTTTACAATATTTTATTATGAATGCAACACATTTTCATTTGTTGCTTAATCATTTCCCCATTATTGGGACGTTGATAGGCACCATCATTTTAGCATATGGTTTTATAACCAAAGAATTAAAAATTAAAATACTTTCTGCCTATGTAATTGCAGCTATGGCATTAATTGCTGTGCCGGTATACATAACAGGAGAGCCCGCAGAAGAAACTGTAGAACATATCAGTGGCATTACTGAAACCAGCATCGAACTTCATGAAGAAGCGGCAGAGTTTGCTATTGTATTAATGTCAATTACTGGTTTCTTAGCATTGATAAGCATTATAGTAAGTAAAATAAAACCAGCACTTACTCAAAAAGCATTTTATGCATTGTTAGTTCTCACTTTTATTTCATTTGCTGCCATGGCCAGAGTGGGCTATTTAGGTGGTCAAATCAGGCATACAGAATTAAATGAAAACATAACAAAAACTGCTCCTTCAAATGGTCTTGAAGAGCAAGAAGAGGAGGATTAAATATGTTGAATAAAATTATAGAATTTTCAGTTAAGAATAAGCTCATTATTGGTTTGTTCGTCATTGCCTTAATTGGCTATGGGAGTTATCAATTTACTAAGTTACCTATTGATGCTGTACCTGATATTACTAATAATCAAGTACAAGTTATTACAGTTGCTCCTTCTTTGGGAGCAACTGATATTGAACGTTTGGTAACCTTCCCAATAGAATTGGCCAACAGTAATATTTCGGGCTTACATGAAATAAGAAGTTTTTCAAGATTTGGCTTATCTTTAGTAACTATAGTATTTGAAGATGGTGTAGATATTTACTGGGCAAGACAGCAAGTTACTGAAAGGATGCAAAGTGTACAATCTACTATTCCAAAAGGTATAGCAGACATCTCCTTAGGACCTATTACTACTGGCCTAGGCGAAATATATCAATATACTTTAAGAGCAGCTCCTGGCTATGAAAAAAAGTATGATGCTATTGCTTTGCGCTCCATACAAGACTGGGTTGTACGCAGACAATTACTTGGTGCCAAAGGTGTAGCTGATGTAAGTAGTTTTGGTGGCAAGTTAAAACAATTTGAAATTTCAATTGAGCCAACCAAATTACAAGCCTATAATATTACGCTGGAGGATGTATTTATGGCACTTGAAAAAAACAATCAAAATACTGGTGGCGCCTATATCGAAAAAGGGCCAACAGCACTTTACATTAGAAGTGAAGGATTGATAGGAAATGTAAAAGACATTCAATCTATCTTCATTAAAAATAATAGCAATGGAACACCTTTATTAATGGGCGATGTGGCGGAAGTAAATATTGGCTTTGCAACGCGCTATGGTGCCTTATGTTACAACGATGAAGGTGAAGTTTCGGGTGCAGTAGTGATGATGTTAAAGGGTGAAAATAGCAGCATTGTGATTGAAAACATAAAGCAAAGAATAACACAAATACAAAAAACGCTTCCTAAGGGAGTTATCCTTGAGCCTTTTTTAGACAGAACCAAAATGGTGAACAATGCTATTGGTACTGTGGAGACTAATTTATTGGAAGGTGCACTTATTGTTTTATTTGTACTAGTATTATTCCTTGGAAATTTTAGAGCAGGTTTATTAGTAGCCTCTGTAATTCCTTTATCGATGTTGATAGCTGTAATTTTAATGAACTTTTTTGGGGTAAGTGGTAATTTGATGAGCCTTGGTGCACTTGATTTTGGATTAATAATAGATGGCGCTGTAATAATAGTAGAGGCAGTTTTACACGGTTTACATCATCATAAAAAAAGTGATGAAAACAAATTATACACTGCTATAGAAATGGACAGCCAAGTAAAAAGTGCTGCTGGAAGAATGATGAACAGTGCGGTTTTTGGTCAAATCATCATTCTTGTTGTTTATTTACCGATTTTCTTTTTATCGGGTATTGAAGGCAAAATGTTTAGGCCCATGGTTCAAACTGTAGTGTTTGCATTAATTGGAGCATTTATACTTTCACTCACTTATATACCCATGATGAGCGCTTGGGTACTTAGTAAAAAGAAGGAACATAAAATAAATTTTTCTGATAAAATGATGGCATGGATAGAAAATAGCTATCAGCAATTTTTGAAAAAAGCATTAAATGTTTCTAAACTAATTATTACAAGTATTCTATTACTTTTTGTTGGTGCAATTGTTATTTTATCCAATCTTGGTGGTGAATTTATCCCAACCTTAGAGGAAGGTGATTTTGCAGTTGAATTTAGAGTATTGCCAGGTAGTAATTTAAATACAACCATAGAGCGTTCTCAAAAAGCTGCACATATTTTAAAATCCAGATTTCCAGAAGTACTTCAAGTGGTTACAAAAATTGGAAGTGGTGAAATACCAAACGATCCAATGCCTATGGAAGCAGCTGATATGATGATCATTTTAAAAGATAAAAAAGAATGGACATCTGCTAAAACTTTTCCTGAGTTGGCAGAGAAAATGAGCACCGCACTATTAAATGAAGTAATAGGTGTAACTGTGAGTTTTCAATATCCTGTTCAAATGCGATTTAATGAATTGATGACAGGTGCAAAACAGGATGTGGTATGTAAAATATTTGGTGAAAATTTGGACACACTTTCATTCTATGCGCAAAAACTAGGTAACATTTCAAATGGTATTGATGGTGCACAAAATATATTTGTAGAGACGGTGGTGGGCATGCCTGAAATAATTATTAATTACAATAGAGCCGAAATTGCGCAATATGGCTTAAACATTAGTGAAATAAACAATGTGGTAAACACCGCCTTGGCTGGGCAAAGTGCAGGTTTAGTGTATGAAGGCGAACAACATTATGACTTAGTGTTACGATTAAAAAACACGCAAAGAAATAATATTGAAGATGTAAAGAATTTATTAATTCATACCAATAAAGGCACTCAAATTCCATTGACCCAAGTAGCCTCTATTGAAATTAAAGAAGGACCTAATCAAATACAAAGAGAAGACGCTAAACGCAGAATTATAGTAGGTTTTAATACCCGAGGTAGAGATGTAGAAAGCATAGTGAATGAATTACAGCTAAAAGTAAAAAGCAAAATAAAGCTGCCAAGTGGCTATTATATAACTTATGGTGGCTCTTTTGAAAATTTAAATGCTGCTAAAGCAAGATTGGGCATAACTGTGCCTATTTCATTAGTGCTTATTTTCTTGTTTTTATTCTTTGCATTTGGTTCAATTAAACATAGCTTATTGATCTATTCAGCTATTCCTTTGTCAGCTATTGGCGGGGTGTTTGCACTTGCTTTGCGCGATATGCCTTTTAGTATTTCGGCAGGCATAGGATTTATTGCTTTGTTTGGCGTAGCTGTACTCAACGGCATTGTACTTATTGCAGAATTTAATCGTTTAAAATCAAGTGGTATGAATGATATAAAATCAATTATTTTTGAAGGTACAAAAACACGTTTAAGACCAATTTTAATGACTGCCTTTGTAGCCTCACTTGGATTTTTACCAATGGCATTGAGCAATGGTGCTGGTGCAGAAGTGCAACGTCCATTAGCTACTGTTGTAATTGGAGGATTACTCATTGCCACTTTTCTAACCCTGTTTGTTTTACCTATTTTGTATCTGTGGTTTGAAAAGGGAATCCATAAAAAAGAAGGAAATGTAACACCTTTATCATTATTAATATTGATTGGATTATCTATAAGTATAGATAGTAAAGCCCAAACACCTATTTCTTTCAAAGCTGCCATAGATACCTCCATTGCAAACAATTTGTTGTTGAAGTCAGAAAGGCTAAATGTTGATTACTATAAACAACTTAAAAAAACAGCTTGGAATATTGATCAAACAAATATAAGTGCCGAGTATGGACAAGTGAATAGTATTTACAATGATTCAAAATTTGGCATTCATCAAAGTATCAAATTTCCAACTTATTACACCAAGCAAAAAGATTTGCTGAAAGGCGAATGGGAAAAATCGAATTATACATTGGAATCAAAAAAAATTGAATTGCGAAAAGAAGTTAGTCAAGTATTTTATCAATTAAGTTACCTCCAACAACTGAAAAAATTGATGTTAGAAGCCGATAGCATTTTCGCTATGTATGCTCAAAATGCGCAATTAAAATTCGAAAAAGGAGAAAGCAACATCATTGAAAAAAACACTGCTACATGGCAACACGCACAGCTTCGTATGCAATATGAACAAATAAAAATTGACTACGAAAAATTGTTGCTCAATTTTAATGTTTTGCTACATAGTAAAATGTTATATGAGCCAGAAGATACGCCATTATTATCATTGAGTGGCGTGGATGAAAATAAATCTTTTGAAAAGCATCCTTCACTTTTAATTTTTAAACAACAGCAATTAAACACAGCATTAAAAATTCAACTGGAAAAATCTAACTTACTACCCGCACTGCAATTAGGATATAACAATATGAGCATTAGAGGTATTGGTGCAGATGATATTAATTATAGCAGTAGCAAAAGATTTCAATCGGTATATGCTGGCATTGGAATACCAGTATTTTTTGGTGCTCAGAAAGCCAAAATAAATGCAGAGAAATTACAATTACTACAATCGGAAAATGAATATAAAAACAAAGCACTGCTTCTTGAAAACGAGTATAAAAAAGCACTTCAACAATATCAACATAATCTGCAAAAAGTGAATTACTTTGAAAAAGAAGCCAATCAAATGGGTGCTGATATGCTAATTTCAACTTTGCAGCAATATCAGAGCGGAAATATTAATTACTTAGAATGGGCTTTGCTGCAAAATCAAATTCTTAGTATTAAAACCGAATATTTAAATGCTGTAAAAGAATTAAACTATAGCATCATAGAACTTAATTATTTAAATAATAAATAATATAAAATAATGGATAAATACATCTCAATAATTTTCCTTACCATTTTATCAATATCATGTGGTAATAAGCAAAATAAAACAGCAGAAAGTGGATCAGCTATAACTAACGAGCATCTTGTTACACTCACAGAGGCACAATTAAAAAACACTTCCATTACCCTTGGAAAACTTAAAACCAAAAATATGGCTTCTATTTTAAAAGTGAGTGGTACTATTGATGTGCCGCCTCAAAACATGGTTTCTATAAGCGTGCCAATGGGTGGTTTTTTAAAATATACTAAACTATTACCCGGTATGCATTTGGTTAAAGGCGAAAACATCGCTACCATCGAAGACCAGCAGTATATTCAATTACAACAGGAATACTTAACTGCATCTTCTAATTTAAAATTTACTGAACTGGAATATAACCGCCAAAAAGAGCTAAATGCAAGCAAAGCTAGCAGTAACAAAGCTTTTGAACAAGCTGAGGCTAATTTTCAAAATTTAAAAATCAACGTAAAATCACTATCAGAAAAATTAAAGTTAATAGGTATTAATCCTGATCAACTTAACGAAAAGAATATTTCTAGAAGCATAGAAATTAAATCTCCTATTGATGGTTTTGTATCGCATGTCAATGTAAATATTGGTAAATATGTAAATCCCTCGGATGTGTTGTTTGAATTGGTAAATCCAGATGATATACATTTAAATTTAACCATCTATGAAAAAGATTTAGACAAAATATTCATAGGTCAAAAGTTAATGGCTTTTACCAATCATAAACCTGAAATAAAATTCCCATGTGATATCATATTAATTGGAAAAGATCTTTCTGATGAACGCAGTGTAGAAGTGCATTGTCATTTTGACAAATATGATAAAACCCTAATCCCCGGTATGTTTATGAATGCCGAAGTGGAGATTAATAGTAATAAGGCCATCGTGTTGCCCGATGATGCTATTGTGCGTTTTGAAAACGTAAATTATGCCTTTACTGCAAAAAATAAAAACAGCTTTGAAATGGTTGAAGTTAAACTTGGAAATACAGAAAATGGGTTGACAGAGGTTACTATGGATGAATCACATCACAACAGTAAATTTGTGATGAAAGGCGCTTATAATCTTTTAATGCATCTAAAAAACAAAGAAGAAGAGGAATAATATACATTAAAAAGAACTCATATTTTTATTTGACTATACCGGCAAAGCTTGATTTGTATATCATTTCTGGATATTCTTTAATTTTTCATAATTTTTAAAAACCTTACTTTATTTTTACAATTAAGTTTTAGCTTTGCAGCATGAGCACAACAGTAACAAAAACCCTTTCGGGAGAAGATTTATTTAAAAATGTAATCAGTCATGCCAAAGAGTATGGCTATATTTTTCCATCGAGTGAAATTTATGATGGCTTAAGCGCAGTGTATGATTATGGTCAATATGGCGCTGAATTAAAAAAGAATATCCGCGAGTATTGGTGGAAATCGATGGTGCAAATGCATGAAAATATTGTGGGTATTGATGCCGCCATTTTTATGCATCCTACCACCTGGAAAGCCAGTGGCCATGTGGATGCATTTAACGACCCTTTAATAGATAATAAAGACAGCAAAAAGCGCTACCGTGCTGATGTGTTGATCGAAGATCATGTCAGTAAAATATTGGCTAAAGCAGATAAAGAAATTGCCAAAGCCCGCGAAAGATTTGGAGATGCTTTTGATGAAAATCAATACAAAGCAACCAATGCGCGTGTGAAGGAATATCTTGACAAAGCGGAGGATATCAATGAACGTTTTAAAAATGCATTAGAAGAAAATGATTTGGCAGAAGTAAAGCAAATCATTGAAGATTTAGAAATTGTTTGCCCTGTGAGTGGTTCAAAAAACTGGACCGATGTTCGACAATTTAATTTGATGTTTAGTACCGAAATGGGCAGCACAGCTGAAGGAGCGAGCACTATTTATTTGCGACCAGAAACTGCACAAGGTATTTTTGTAAACTTTTTAAATGTGCAAAAAACAGGAAGAATGAAAATACCTTTTGGTATTGCACAAACAGGAAAAGCTTTTAGGAACGAGATTGTAGCGCGTCAGTTTATTTTTAGGATGCGTGAATTTGAACAAATGGAAATGCAATTTTTTGTGCGCCCAGGTGAGGAAATGACCTGGTATAACCATTGGAAAGAAACACGCATGAAATGGCATTTATCATTAGGCTTAGGTAAAACAAAATATCGTTTTCATGATCATCTAAAATTAGCGCATTATGCCAATGCCGCTTGCGACATAGAATTTGAGTTCCCTTTTGGATTTAAAGAATTAGAAGGTATTCATAGCAGAACTGATTTTGATTTGAAAGCACATGAGCAACATTCAGGTAAAAAGTTACAATATTTTGATCCAGAATTAAATCAAAGTTATGTGCCTTATGTGGTAGAAACCTCAGTGGGATTAGATCGTATGTTTTTAGCTGTGATGAGCAGCGCCTACAAAGAAGAGCAATTAGAAGATGGCTCAAGCCGTGTGGTGTTGAGCTTCCCTCCTATTTTAGCGCCTATCAAAGCAGCGGTAATGCCATTAACAAAAAAAGATGGTTTGCCCGAAAAAGCAAGAGAAATTTTAGATAATTTAAAGTTTGATTTCAATTGCCAATATGATGAAAAAGATGCCATTGGCAAGCGTTATAGACGACAAGATGCTATAGGCACTCCATATTGCATTACCGTTGATCATCAGACTTTAGAAGACAATACGGTAACTATTCGTTACAGAGATACGATGACGCAAGAGCGCATTGCAATTGCTGCATTAAGAGATTTAATAGCGAATGAGGTTAGTTTGAGGAAGTTGTTGAGTTAACTGATTGATGCTAGAACACCAAGCATTAGGAAAACAAAAAAAACGCATGATTAATCTCATGCGTTTTTTTATTTAGAACAAGTTTCCCCCTTCCACCTTTGGTCGGTGTTCCGTCACCGACCAATTACCTGGCTTTAACGTAAGAAGATTTTTTTATTTTTGAAATATGTATTCATCACTTTCAAACACCTATTTCTTTACAGCCACAATTAATAAATGGCATCAATTATTAAATACAGACGAAAGAAAGCAAATCATTTTGAATAGTCTCAAATTCATGTGCGAAGAAGATAGAATAAAGCTATTTGCCTTGGTCATTATGCCAAATCATATTCATTTAATTCTCTCTATTGAAGAAAATGAAACCAAGAAAAGTATTCAACATAGTTTTCTAAAATTTACTGCTCAATTTCTTATAAAATACCTGATATACGAAAATCTAACAGAAGAACTTAGTAAATATCGCAGCTCTTTGAACGATCGAATTTATAACATCTGGAAAAGAAGACCGAAGTGTATCCATATTGATAATACAATTATTTTAGAGCAAAAAATAGACTACGTTCACAATAACCCTTTACAGGAAAGGTGGCAATTAGTAAGTGCTCCAGAATTGTATAAATGGAGCTCAGCTTCTTTCTACATTTATGAAGATATGAAATTTCGTTTTATTACTGATTATAGAGACGTATAATACCGATTACACTTTCAATTTAGTCCAATTGCGGCCAAGCCTTATTGTACTAGTTTCAAGTTGTATCGGCATTAACCATTGTAAATTTATTAAACAGCTTTGGGCTATTTAATAAATACAATTGGTATAACTTTATAACTTTTACATAGTTGATTACAGTGCTGAAGCTTCTGCCACCAACAATAGGAGAGCATGGTTGGTGACGGAACACCAACCATAGGGGAACTTTTACATAGTTGATTACAGTGCTGAAGCTTCTGCTACCAACAATAGGAGAGCATGGTTGGTGACGGAACACCAACCATAGGGGAACTTTTACATAGTTGATGACAGTGCTGAAGCTTCTGCTACCAACAATAGGAGAGTATGGTGGTGACGGAACACCAACCATAGGGGAATGGAAAATCAATTCCCTTGCAAAGAAATAATTTAGCAGCAGGTGTATATTTTGTTAAGATAATTAATGAAGACCAAAATGTATTGATTCAAAAATTGGTGATTGGGGAGTGAGGAGATTGAAGCGTTGGTATAATTAAATGGTAGCTTTGTATTTCAAGCGTTTTTTTTAGATTTCTAAAAATCACTTCACCAACTTCAAATAGCTTATTCTATCATCCTTATCTGTTATCTTTAAAAAATAAATACCCTTTGCTAAGTCTGTTAATTTTATTTCATCGCTTGTATTAAAACCTATATTGAAATACACCATTTTACCGGTATTATCATACAACTCAACATTGATTAATTGATTGCTATTGCTTATATTTTTAATATACAACACATCATTAACAGGATTCGGATAAACAATAAAACCATTTTGATTGCTAATGTAGTTTAAATTGGTAATTACAAAGGGATCAGAGCATGCAGAACAACCATTGCTATTGGTATAACAAACGCTATAATTACCATTTGCACTTATATTAATAAATGATAAGGTATCATTGGGCAATAAAACACCATCTAAAAACCATTGATTACTATTTGGATAATTAGAGCTTAACTGATTTGCATTCAAAGTAATGATAGGCATAGTGGGCACATTCAAATAATTGATTAAAATTGAATCTGAAATGGTAGTACAGCCATTCACTGAAATTGCTACCTTATAAAAACCACCAGAATTTGCATAAAAATCAGCATTGATTGCATTGCTTAATATTGCATTGTTTAAACGCCATTCGTAGGTATAACCTAGTCCAGCGTTAGCTGATAATTGCACACTATCACCAGCACAAATAGTTGCACTTCCATTTACTGTTATACTAGCAGCAGGATTAACATTAACCGAAATAGGATCAGGAAGTGTGTAAGTACTATTAATTCCATCATTGATAGTTAAACTGGCCGTGCTTAATCCCGAACCTACATAAGTTACCAAATGTGGTCCAGGTCCCGTGCCAGTTGATGGTATGGCATTAGCCCCAAAATTCCATAAGTATGTGGTGGCACCTGTTGTGCCCGTGGATATGTTACTAAATAAAATATCATTGCCAGAACAAATTGAAGTATTATTCACCATAAAACCTGCAGTTAAACCACAGCCTTGCATGGTAATGGCCAGGGTTTGCATGGCTCCTACACAATTATCGGATGTTGTTTCAATAACAGATATATTTCCATTTATATTGCCAAAATCTACAATGATGGAATTATTATTTACACCATTGTTCCCTGATGTAATTAATGCTCCTGGAGGCACTGTCCAAGCATAAGTTGAACCTTGTGTTAAGCTTACAGAATAATTTACACCACTTGCTAAACAGCCAGGTGTTTGATTCCCATTAATTATTGATGTGTTCGGCACACTGAAAGGACTTGCAATTACCGGATTACTATTGGCACTTGCACATCCGCTTACGGTTTGAAATACAGTAAAAGTTCCTGATGTAACAGTTCGTGGATTTCCTGACCCACCATCGCTCCAGGTTAATATTCCAGATGTATTTGTGGCAGTAATGGTAGCATTGCCACAATTATTAACAACAGATAATACTGGTGTGGATGGCAAACCTAGAGGATTTGCTGAAACCACATTACTGTTTGCACTTTGACATCCATTCACTGTTTGTGTTACAGAAAAATTTCCTGCAATAACAATTCGTGGATTTCCACTACCCCCATCATTCCAATTTAAAGTGCCTGTAAATCCACTTGCCGTGATTTCTGAAGAAATACAATTGTTAACTATCGACAACAAAGGTGCAGTTGGAATTGGATTTATGGTAATATAATTTGTTTGTGTAAAAGTGCTTGAAGCCCCTTCAGTAATAGTTAAAGATACAGTACTTGCCCCTGCACCATTGTATTCAACGATGTGCGGCCCCGGTCCATTAGCAGTTGCAGGATTTGCATTTGCACCAAAATTCCAATTATAAGTAGTATTGGCACTTATGCCAGTTGAAAGATTAGTAAATGTTAGCGTATTACCTGAACACACGCTTGTTGAATTTGCTGCAAAATTTGCAGATAAACCACAACCTTGTAACAATACTCCAAGTGTTTGAGGCGCTCCTGAGCAACCACTCACATTCGTTTCAGTAACTGTTACAAAACCACTAGTTGAACCAAAATTTACAGTAATACTGTTGTTATTTGGCCCTGAATTACCAGCAACAATTGTAGCACCAACAGGCACCTGCCATAAATAATTTGAACCACTTTGTAAAACTACATTGTAAACAATTCCAGTTCCATTGCACTGAGGACTCACACTCCCAGAAATTAATGATGTGTTGGGAAAACTATTCGGATTGGCTGTTACTGAATTGCTAGTTGCACTGGTGCATCCATTTGATGTTTGCACTACTGTATAAGTACCTGAGCTCACTGTGCGTGGATTTCCTGTACCTCCATCGCTCCATGTTAAAGTACCTGTAACACCTGTTGCTGTGATAGTTGAATTGCCACAATTATTGATAATACTTAATAATGGTGCATTGGGTATTATATTTGGATTTGCTGTTACTGAATTGCTGGTTGCACTTGTGCATCCATTTGATGTTTGCACTACTGTATAAGTACCTGAGCTTACTGTGCGTGGATTTCCTGTACCTCCATCGCTCCATGTTAAAGTGCCTGTAACACCTGTTGCTGTGATAGTTGAATTGCCACAATTATTGATGACATTCAATACCGGGGCATTGGGAATTGCATTTGGATTGGCTGTAACTGAATTGCTGCTTGCACTTGTGCATCCATTGGATGTTTGTGTTACTGTATAAGTTCCTGAACTTACTGTGCGAGGATTTCCTGTGCCTCCATCGCTCCAAGTTAAAGTGCCTGTAACAACTGTTGCTGTTATAGTTGATGATCCACA
>JBILPB010000246.1:0-3363 GCA_044374175.1 Bacteroidia bacterium
TGTTTCACTCTATTACCTATGGTAAAAATCTTATGGGACAGCACGCCTCACAGGTTACAAAGGAAGAAAGATGGTTGGTGATACATTATATCAACGAACTTATTAAAAAAGCAACACCTGCAGCTAATACAAGCGCTGCCAACGATACAATTAAAAAATAATTAAATACCAGCACTGATAAGATAAAGTTATGATGAACTATTCTGTAACTAAAAATAATAAAATGCTCTCCCTTGGTTTAATTGCCTTCGGTGTAGCAGGCATTGCCTATGGTTTTGCAACCGACCATACTAGAGTTTGGGCAAGTTTATTACATAGTAATTTTTATTTACTAGCCGTTGCTTTAGCTGGCTTGTTTTTCTATGCCTTGCAATTTGCTGCAGAGGTAGGATGGAGCGCAGTTATATTAAGAATTCCTCTGGCAATGGCACAGTATCTACCATATGCTTGTGGGTTCTTGATTCTAATCTTCATTTTTGGACACCATGATATTTATCATTGGACTCATCCGGAATTATATGACAAAGCATCACCTGAGTTTGATAAAATTCTATATGGTAAAAAAGCATTTTTAAATATTCCTTTTTTTATAATCAGACTTGCACTGTATGGTTTAATCTGGGCGGGTTCTGCACTTATGTTGCGTAAATATGCCATGGAAGAAGATAGAATCGGTGGAACTGAAAATTATTGGAAATCCTCCAAATTAGCCCATGTCTTTTTGGTGCTTTTTGCAGTTACTTCCTCTACTGGTGCATGGGATATTTTAATGTCTATTGATGCGCATTGGTTCAGTACATTGTTTGGTTGGTATACATTTGCCGGAATGTTTGTTACGGGAATGACAGTGCTTATGCTTTTAACAATATATTTAAAAAGAAACGGTTACCTACCAAAAGTTAACGAGAACCATATTCATGATATTGGAAAGTTCATGTTTGCTTTTAGTGTTTTCTGGACTTATTTATGGTTCTCTCAATTCATGCTAATTTGGTATGCTAATCTTCCAGAGGAGGTTGCTTATTATGCCTTAAGACAAACACCAGAACTCAAACCTATTTTTATTTTAAACTTCTTAATCAATTTCTTCGTTCCATTTTTTATATTAATGACAAGGGATGCTAAAAGACAGGAAAACACGCTTGTAGTTGCTGGTGTATTAATGATAATAGGCCATTGGTTAGATGTTTGGTTAATCGTAATGCCAGGAATTATGGGAACTCATGCGCACATTGGTATTGTTGAAATAGCTGCTACTTCATTCTTTGCTGGTATTTTCATCTGGGTATTCTTCAATGCTTTATCAAAGGCTCCGATGGTGGCAGAAAATCATCCAATGATCGAAGAAAGTTATCATTTCCAACTATAAAATTATTTATAACAGTTATTTAATAAAAATATGATTTCTCTATTAACATACGTAGCAATTATTTTAGGAATAGTTGCAATTACAAGATTGATTAAAGTTTATGAATTATCTGCAACTTTAAAAGGTGAGGACACTGAAGAGGCTGTAAGTGAGTCTGATACTAAATTTAATGGAAGATTAATGATGCCTTTTTTATTGGCTTTCTTTGCATTTTGTGTTTATCTTATTTATTCATATAAAGATAATTTGCTTCCAGAATCAGCCTCTGAGCATGGTAGTGAAATCGATACCTTGTTTAATTTCAATTTGATAATCACCGGAATTGTCTTCATTGCAGTAAATATTGTGTTATTTTACTTCGCATACAAATACTACTCTAAGAAAGGAGTGAAGGCTACCTATTTTGCACATAGCACTAAGCTAGAAATGATTTGGACGATCGTTCCAGCAATCGTTTTGGCTGTTATTATCATTTATGGACTGGCAGTTTGGAACAAAATTACTTCTCCTGTAGATGCTAATAAAGCGATCGTAATGGAACTTTTTGCGGAACAATTTAAATGGACAGCAAGATATGGTGGTTCTGATAACGTTTTAGGAGAAAGTAATTACAAATTAACCGCAGATATTAACCCTTTGGCAATCGATACTACTGATGAAAAGTCTTGGGATGATAAAATTGTGAGTGGAGAGTTTCATATCCCGGTCAACAAAATTGTACTTATGTATTTTAGATCGAAAGATGTGATACATAGTGCTTATATGCCACATTTTAGAGCACAAATGAATTGTGTACCTGGCATGAAAACAGAATTTCATTTCACACCAACAATTACTACTGCCCAAATGAAAGAAAAAACTAAAAACCCCGATTTTGATTACGTATTACTCTGCAACAAAATTTGTGGACAAACTCACTGGAATATGCAAATGAAAATTGTTGTTGATTCTGAAGCAGATTATAAAAAATGGCTAGCTGAACAGAAAACATTTAAAGAAAAAAGCATGTCTCAATCAACCGCAGAAACAAAAGTTGCATTAAATTAATAAAAAAATAAAACATCATTTTTATAAAGTTGTTATAGTTTTATAGATATTAAAATAAAAAAAACATAAATATGAGTTCTCACGCACATACAGTAGATCACGCAGATGAGCATGGTCATGAAGATCACGCTCACGATCACTCACATGATCAACATGAGCAAAGTTTTTGGTCAAAATATATTTTTAGTACTGATCATAAAATGATTTCTAAGCAGTTCTTAATAACTGCAATCTTTATGGGAATAGTAGCAATGATGCTGTCTATATTCTTTAGACTACAATTAGCTTGGCCTGGACAGAGTTTCAGTATACTTGAATATTTCTTAGGAAAAAAGTGGGCAC
This sequence comes from Bacteroidia bacterium, assembly GCA_044374175.1. Taxonomy (GTDB): domain Bacteria; phylum Bacteroidota; class Bacteroidia; order UBA4408; family UBA4408; genus CAIKXD01. The sequence goes on from JBILPB010000246.1 coordinate 2,759, forward strand.
CAAATGGAGTTTTAGATCCAAATATGTATTTGGCACTTGTTACAATTCACGGAACAATTATGGTTTTCTTTGTCTTAACAGGTGGTTTAAGCGGTACTTTTAGTAATCTTTTAATTCCTCTACAAATTGGAGCAAGAGACATGGCTTCTGGCTTTCTTAACATGCTCTCTTTTTGGTTTTTCGCTGTTTCAAGTGCTATTATGTTTTATTCCATGTTTGTCGAGACTGGTCCTGCTTCAGCTGGATGGACAATTTATCCTCCATTGAGCGCATTAGAAGAAGCTATACCTGGTTCAGGTCTTGGAATGACATTGTGGTTAGTAAGTATGACATTGTTTGTAGCAGGCTCTTTACTAGGTTCAATAAACTATATTGTTACAGTATTAAATTTAAGAACCAAAGGTATGACTATGACTAGACTGCCATTAACAATTTGGGCTTTCTTTGTAACAGCAATACTTGGTGTTTTGTCGTTCCCTGTATTATTTGCTGCAGTTTTGTTGTTGATCTTTGATAGATCATTCGGAACAAGTTTTTATTTATCAGATATTTTTATCAGTGGTCAAGCCATGGAACAAACTGGTGGAAGTCCGGTTTTGTTTCAA
>JBILPB010000247.1:0-3347 GCA_044374175.1 Bacteroidia bacterium
TTGGCTGCTTGCTGCTGTTATGAGTACAAAACCAGCCATGGTTAAAAATCGTTTCAGACTTTTTGTGTGTTTGTTTTTGTTCATTTTACTTTTGATTTAATTGTTTGTATTATTATTCTCTAAAATTTATTGCCCTTTGGCGGTTTCTTTTAAATTGTTAATCCCGATAGCTATCGGGAGTTAAATTACCTTCGGTGCTGCTTCGCGGTGTTTAAAAAGCCCTTACTGCTCGAACATTGACTGCGAGGCCCTTATTGGCGCCGGACTGGTAGTCAGCGGTGAAGATGCGGTACCACGCAATGAGATTATCGATCTCCGTAGAACTCCAATAGCCGCCATTAGCAAAACCGCCAACATTTGTATTTGGAGCAGGAGCCCCTTGTCCAATATTTTGATAAAGTTTAGTGAGTTCATCCTTACTGGGCAAGTACCAATCACTATAACCGTTTAAAACCAAATTCCCACAGATCCTTGCCGCAATGGCGCCACCAGCACATCCATTCATAATATCGATGGTGTTTTGATTCCCTGTTCCAATGGCTGAGCCATCTGCTCCAGCTATTGCGGTGCCAGAACATCCCCATACGCCTGTACCTGGAACATCGGTAGGTGCCGCTATTAAGCCATGTTGCACATTCGCATCATAGCCCGGATCGCCCGGTTGAAGAATGTAAGCAAGAATTCCTCCCTGAAAAGGTTGACCTATTATTGGTGGCAGAGCTGAAGTTGTAAATACTAACTGATTCCCATAGCCCGTACCCGCACTATTGGTTGCATAAGCCCTTACATAATACGTGGTATTTGCAGCTAAGCCTGTAATACTGCTGCTAAAAATACCCGTACCACTACCATCTGTCGTCTTTGTAGTCAAAGCTACCGTGGGGTTACTGCTTGTACTCCAACATACACCTCTTGCTGTTATAGAGGCACCGCCATCACTGCTGATATTTCCACCACTAATAGCTGCGACAGTCGCTATGCCAGTTATGGCAGCCGTGCTAGAAACTGCAGGTACTACCGCAGGGCAATCTTCCCATGTAGGCGCCCCATTACAAAACTTTAATGTTTTTGCTAGATAACCAGGGAGTGAATTGGTTGGAGCAATACTCGCCCAAGATGTTCCATTCCAATACATCATTTCTCCGGCTATTGTGCCATTCGGGAATGCACCCGCAGCACCTTGCGGTCCTACTGCCTGCACCCAAGAAGTTGTTGTTGCGTTATAATACCAAAAACCACTTACGCCATCTGTTTGAAAAATTAATAGGCCATTGGCTGGCGATACAATGGCTACTTTTTCGGCAGCTGTCATGCGGGGTACCAATACACCTTTGTTTGTTGAAGCTACATCAAGCGCTGCCGAAGGGTCGGCTGCTGCGCCTGTGGGGTTAATACCTACACCTTCTTGGGCGTACACTTGGCTGCTTGCTGTTGTTATGAGCACAAGAACAGCCATGGTTAAAAATCTTTTTAGCCTTTTTGTTTGTTTGCTTTTGTTCATTTTATTTTTGTTTTAATTGGTTATTTGATTGTATGTTTTAATGATGTTTATTTTGAAATGCTGATTTGTTTTTGGGATAATTTTTTTGCCAATTGAATAAGATTATTTGCTATCATTTTCTGCTCTTTTTTTTCATTTTTTGCAATTGTAAATAAAAAAAAGATGCAAATTTGCAATGTGGGATGGGAGGCCCTTAATCTGGGATAGAAACATAAAAAAAATGTTAAAAGTCACTTTTCGGTTATTTTTTACCCAAAAATGCGCTTGAGGAATTTGTAGTTAAAAACAGGAGTTATTGCAAAAGAATTAAGTAAAATAATTTGAGTAGATTTATAATATAATTGAGTTAAAAATTATTGATTGCAGTTTCAATCATCCTAAACATTTATTGGGCATAACTATTTTTACTTTATTATTGCCACATGAAAAAATACAACCAACTTATCCGTATTTTAATTTTGTTTTTTACATGCAGCACGCAGTGTGTGTTTTCGCAAGTATCGGGAGCAACATCTAATCAAAATTATATCATTACTAAGCGTATGCTAACAATGGAAGACGGGCTTCCTTCGCGAATGATAATTGATGTATTAAAAGATCGTGATGGATTTATGTGGTTTGGCACTGCCAGTGGGCTATGCCGGTATGATGGTATTTCATTTAAAACCTACAATACGCAAAACTCACCGCTGTTAAACAATAACATTACCCGCTTAGCGCTTGATACAAAGAACCGCTTAATCATTCAAACAACCGCATATTTGGGATCAGCTTATTCAAAAAATAATTATCAGGTATTGGATTTAAACAGCAATAAATTTATAGCCAATAGGGAGCTTTTGCCCCGTATGCCTTTTAAAAGCGAGCAAATTAAACAAATGTGCTGCGATGAACGGGGTAATATATTTTTTTTAACAGACAAGCCTTATAGCCTATGGCAATATGATAACAATGCTTGTTTTAAATTGCTTATCGATACATTTAAATTAGCATTAGAGAGCACAGATTTAGCGCCTGTTAATGCATTTATGAAGTCATATAACAACAATATACTGATCAACTTTATTAGTAAAAACAAGTTCTATTTTATTCGGCCAGGGAGTTCACCTATCGTGTTCAATAGCTATGGCGTACTTTATCCCACATTTGATAATAACCACATTGTGTTTTATGATGAGGGGTTAAACAGCCATTTTGCCATTGATTCCATAGGGCATCAGTCAAAATTACCAAAGACTTATTTAAGGGCAATAAGCGATAAGAAATTATTAGATTATAAAGGTGGCACTCCATTGTTTAAATCGCAACAAAACAATTATTATTTATACAAAGACAGTTGTTGGATAGCCGTTTACAATGCCCTTGAGCAAAAGGATTTGGCTTATTTTGGGGTAAGTAATTATTGTGCAGACAATAATGGTAACTATTGGTTTTGCACAGAAAAAGGTGTTTATCAGGTTAATATTAGAAAACAACAATTTGAGCACCTATTTTCAAACACGCAAGTCGAAAAATTAAACAATACACCAGTAAGAAATATTTATGTTGATAATTATGCCGATGGCAGTAGAAGAATTTTGGCCATGGTAAATGGGATGTTGACGAGAAAAGAAAAAGAGGAACATTATATAAAAAGCATACCAGGGTCAACAATTATAAAAAAGAATGAGCTACTTTATGTTGCTGGCCATTTGTCAATCACACAATATAATTTTATTGATAATAAAAAAGCCACACATGCCTTTACCAATATAGGTGATCCATGGTCCTTGGCCAATTTTTCAGATTCAATCATTTTAATTGGAGGCAGCTCAGGCATTATCAGTTATCATATTTACACACATGT
>JBILPB010000102.1:0-12654 GCA_044374175.1 Bacteroidia bacterium
TTCGAGCATTTTTTCTGGCTTTTTAATCCCTTTAAAAAGAAAAATATCCTTATAAAGATAACTTTCAGATAAAAAACGTAACAATCGCTCGGCATCATTGGCTTGGGTAACAATTTCTGGGTAATGCCCATAAACTAAGCGCTGTGGTAATTGCCTGATTTCTTGAAGTAAATCAGTATGTGAAACCATTTCCATAAAGGAAATTGGAAACAATTGGTATTCGAATTTTCTACCTGTTAAAGGTTCGTTTAAAGTGTTGCGTAACTCAAATGCACTCGATCCACTGGCAATTACCTGAATTTCATTGTGATAATCTGCAAATAGTTTTAAAATGGAACCAATGTTATCAATTTTTTGAGCCTCATCAATCACTACCACTTGATGGTTGGCTGTGATTTGTTTTAGCCTCTCGCTATTGGCATTTTTTAAAAGCTGGCCAACATCTGCATTTTCACCATCAAGCCACAAAGTGTTTAATTTTTTACATGACGGGAGCATTTTAATAAGCGTACTTTTCCCTACCTGTCGTGCACCAAGAATGATGATTACTTTTCCTTTAAAAAGATCTTTCTCTATTTTTGATTCAATTTGTCTTTGAATACTCATTTAGCTATAATTTTCGATTGTAATCGCAAATATAGTATATATTATGGGAATTGATTCTAAAATAATGGAGTTTTTAAACCGATATTCGAACAATAATGAGCTAATTTTCATTCATTCTACTCCACCAACACAAAAGCCGCCCAGTAATAAGTGTCGTATTTCTTTTGCATGGTTTTTTGGGTAAAAACAAAGGCTTTGCGAATGTCTTTCATGCTAAATATCTGATAAAGAAAAAACTTGAATCATTCATAGGAAAGATAGATTTTGAAATCATCACTTTTGCCTGACTCAATAATAAATACTCTCCTGAAAAATAACTTTGCACATCAGAAATACTCAATATTGGTCCACTTCGAGAAGCAATGTTGCTTATTGGCGGGATCAAACTTGATTTAACTAATCCTTGTTTATCCACCACTCCTTCAGCTGTAAGCACCATTCTTCCTTTTTCTGAACTGATCACAGAGGCCTTCGCATCAGGGGTTTTAAAAACTATTGGGTCGCTTGATAAAATTTGATTACCGGCCATCAAGGGGTTGCTGGTATTCTTCATTAAGATAACTCCGACCACTTTAATGACAGTGTATTTTTCGCTTGCGATTATATAATCTACTTTTAAAAGAAATATTAATGCTAAAAAGATGGATTTCATACGAGTAAAAATTTTTAATGAACTACTATTTTACAAAAATGCAATTAATATTTTAATAATAAGCAAATGCATTTAGAATTACCAAGTTGTTAGATGCTATATCATTTTGCACTCGCTCGCATGCTGCGCGTGACCGAAAATCCACTCCGCCTTCTGCTCCAATACACCAGCCAATGTATGAGCTTTCAAAATTATAATGACCACAATAAAAAAGCCCCTAAAAATTAATTTAGGGGCTCATTTTTATTTGAAATCCTGTGATTATCTAACCACCAATTTTTCTATCATTTCGCTATTAGCTGTCTTTATTTTTACAAAATATACGCCTTTAGCTAACTTACTAATATCAATGGCTTGTTGCCCATTTGCTGTAAGATTATTGAAACTTACTGTTTGTGCTAATCTACCAGCTACATCAACAATATTTACATTTACATTACTGTAAATAGTTTTACCAGAGGTAATGGTAATTTTATCGCTTGCAGGGTTTGGAAATAATTGAATGTTTTCGTTATTCGAAACATGGCTGATACCATTAACAACATCAGCTAATACAGGAACTAAAGCACTTAAACAAATGGTACTTGTTCTTTCAATTTCCCAGTTAAAGAAATAGTAAAACACATTTAAACCTTGTGTTGAGTTATAGATGGAAACTAAATTATTGATCAAATAAGGATAAGTAACTGCAGCCCCTTGCATTCTTTTTAAACGTGGCCCAGGATTACCCCAAAGTACATTATTTTGTGCAGCATCTGTACCCAATTGATAACCTGTACCAGCAGGAACGGCAAAGTTTAAAGTTACAGTGGCTGAATCCATAGGGATATTTACCATTAAACTTTGAATAACATTATTATTGGCATCTTTCAACACTACCAAACGATCTCCGGGAGTGTCTGTATATACCTTTACTGTTTTTAAAGTAAATGCTTCATAGGCATCAAAAAGCAAAGAGGCATTGGTGGTGTTTCCACTATACATAGATGTACCACTGTGGTGATGAGCACCTGTATAGTCAATTCCTCCGCCATAAGTGTAGGTATCTTGCACATAATAAGTAGTACTTGAATTTATTACTGGTGTATTAAACAATGGTCCTGTTCCCACAGCATTGGTGCCTGCAGCATCATCATACCAAGTTAAACTGTTTCCAGAGGCTGTTAAAGTTACTGAACCAGAAATGTTTACTGAACCTCCTGTTGCAGATGGTGCAGGCGCTGGGAATACACTTACATCAATAGTATCTGAAGTAAAAGCCTGACAAGTACCCAAAACAGAAACAAAATATGAACCTGATTGTGTAATTGAAACCGATTGAGAACTAGCGCCATTTGACCAGGTATATGAATTACCCGGAGAAGCTGTTAGTGATATAGAATTTCCTTGGCAGAAAGTGCTTTCGCCTACTGCAGAAATGGTTGGAATTTCAATAGGATCGACAGCCAAAGCTATGGTTGGTGAAATGCTGCTGCATCCATTAGCATCGGTAACTATTACTGAATAACTTTCGGCTACTGAAGTAGTAATTGAAGTGCTAGTGCTGCCATTACTCCATAAATAAGAACTAAAACCAGCGGCTGCTGTTAAAGTGGTACTTTGACCATTACAAATCGCATGAGGACCACCAATGGTATTGCCCGTAATTAAACAACCGCCTTCGATTGCCTTAACAAACTGATCTGCTTCTAAATTGTATAAATGTTGTACCGCACCAGAATTCCAAATAATAGTGGCTGAATCTACTGTTTGATTAATTCCTAAACCAAAATGCAACATAGAGGAATTGCATGTTCCGTAACTTTCGCCAGAGCGCACTTCACGTCTTTGAACTCCCCAAGGACCGTAAATAACAACATTGGTTCCAATAGCATCATTACTTGAAGCTGTACCTTCCAAATCAAAAGTTATAAAATGATTTACTGTATTGCCATTATTTAAATACATAATATCATCAAATGTACCTGATGGATTGTTGTAAATATCACCTAAACTTGCATAAACGTCAACAAAACCATCATGATTTAAATCTCCAGTAGCAAAAGACATTACACCATTGGTTGAAAAAAGTGCATTGATTCTTGTAAATGTTTTATCTCCGTTATTTTTGTAATAAATATAATCATCATCACCTGTTACCAATAAATCAATAAAACCATCATTATCAAAATCCTCAAATTGCGATTCTAATGGATAAATACCACTAGTACTGATATTTGCTGTAATTAATTCTGTATAATGTCCTGTTCCATCATTTTCAAATATCTGTGAAGTATGGTCATTATTGATGGCTGCAATATCAAAATCACCATCATTATCTATATCACCAAAGCTTGCGGTCCAGGTTTGCCATCCGTTAGCTACGCCTCTGGCAGCAGCATCTTCTTTAAATTTATAAGTACCATCATTAATAAAAAGTTCATCTATTCTTCTTAAATCGTTAGGGTCAGAGCTGCTTTGACGACATTTAGCAATATAAAAATCTAAATCGCCATCACTATCAAAATCTGTCCAAACAGTACCATAGTTACCAGAGTTATTAGGATCTCCTGTTGTGCCCCATGTTCCTGGATGTGTTATAAAATTAATTACCGTATTTTGATCTATAGACCAAGAACCATAAGTGCCACCACCAACAAGGGCTGTGGTGTTTACAACTAATGTATTTCCTGTATAAGAAACTACTTGCCCAGTCATATAGTTTTCGCTATTGTGTGTAACATAAACTGATTGACCTGGCGTAAAACTCAAGTTGTTTTGTACTGTTAAAGTAATGTTGCCTAGGCCCATTGTAACGCTCTGCACAGCATTGGCCATTCTTCTAAATGTACCGTTGCCATTATTGATGTATAACTTAGACCAGTTAACGTCATCGCAACCAAAAATATCTTGCCAGCCATCATTATTAAAATCGCCTACAGAAATATTTTGCCAAAAGAAATTACTTCCTTGCAAAACTGTAATAGCGGCAGTGTAATTACCACCGGTAAATGAGATTAACGCTATAGATCCTGTTGAGCCCATACCTGCAATTACATCTTTAATACCATTATTATCTAAATCGGCCACAGTCATTGCCCAAGCATTGCCACCTGTAAATGTGCCTAAGGAATAATTAGTATATCCACCGTTAATATTTTGAATATCAAGGTTGATTTGGTTGCTTTGATTTAAACGAATAATATCGTCTAATCCATCATTGTTAACATCAGCTACCGAAACAGAATTTCCGCTTCGATAGTTTACTGCATTATTTGGTAGTTTACTGTTTGAATCAGTAAACGATAACAATTGCGCTTGAGACGAGAGCATACCCATCATCAAAGCGGTGGTCCCCATAAGAGACTTAAAATTAATCATTGTTTTCATGTAAAGAGTTTGTATGGCTATTTTTTAAATTGGTGAATAATAATGTTTATAAGGAACGAAATAAGGAAAATATTTTTACTGTTTAATTACTTTTCGGTAAATGTCATTTTTATTGCTTTTAATTCTAATAATGTAAACCCCTGCAGCTTCTGGCAACATAATATTTTCTGTTTTTGAGCCATTACTTGAAACCTTGCTCAGTACAATTTTTCCATTGCTACTAAAAACATCAATTTGTTTAATTTCCATGCTTCCATAGGCATTCACATTTATTTTACCATCGGTTGTTACTGATGGGAAAACTTTTACATCATCCTTTTTATTCAATTGCTTTCCTGTAAGAGTAACCAATTGCAGGTTCATTAAACTATCTGCATTTGCAATCACAGGCGTTTTATCGGCAGCGTTAAACATATTTCTAAAAGTATCGATAGGTGCACTGTTAAAGCTAAACAACTCTGCTACAAATTTAGGGGGTAAAGTTTGATAGATAATTCTTGCAGTTGCGCTAATTGTAGATGTAATGCCAGCGATAGGAACATGGAAATGAACCTCATCCGTACCAGAACCTTCTACACCTGCTATTTTATTAAAATCAGCGTCTGACAATGCATCCAACGAAACCTTTACAGTATCATAGGATGGGTGTGATGTTGTGAAGCCTGAGGGTGTTAATCGGTTATCCTTTAACAAAACGGCTGAACGCTCTAAAACTGAAGTATATTGCGAGTTTACATCCCCCATAACCATTTCATAAATTTGAGAGATCCCGCTTTGATTGATTACATTGTGATGTGGTTCAAAAGCTGGATTTTCTCCAGCCACACTAAAATCGCTATGTAAAATACCTGATTTAAAAATAGTATCACTGTTATTATCTTTCACTACAAATTGCAGTATGGCTCTTCTAGATGGATAACCTGAAGGAAACTTATGTCCTGCTTTATTCAATAACTTAACTCTAAAATAAGCACTGTCATTGGCCACACTATCAAAATGCAAGGTAAGATTTACTGATTTTTCTTTCAGCATCACATTAGTGGCAATCAAGGTCGTATCAAATTTAAAATCAGGAATATCAATACCTAAAGTATTTTTATTAGCTTTCATTAACTTAAGCATAAACTGATTTGCTCCTGCAAATGAATGCTGGTTAAATGGTGTACGTGGCGTTAATGAAAGATATCCATTTGCAATCATTATAGGATCCGCAATTCTGGCCATATGGCAATTTTGGCAACTCGTGTTATTTTGACTGTAAACAGAATTTTTATACTCGTGATAAGTGGCTTGTTCCACAAATTCACCACCTGTTGCATTTCCATTAAGATCTGCAGTATTGGTGATTAATGTGTGGCAAGAGGCACAAACCTTTGAATCAGAAATATGCTGACTAAACATTGGAATATATCCTGTGTATAATTGCATTGGTCCAATCATAGGATTTACAAAAGGCCCGTAAATATTTCTTGTCGTATCATAAAGTATTTCACCTGAAAATGTAGTCCCAACTCCATTTGGACCAATAGTATGGCAACCAGCACAAGAAACACCATCAATACCTAATGAATCATTATCAAAATCGGAAATCAAGTAATGGGAAGCTCCATTATAATGAGCGTTATAATGACCCATAGGAGCGTGGCAACTGGTACATTTATCCTCTAAATCCATTCCGTGCGCAGGGTTTACTAATTTTTCGTGACTTACCTTTGCTCTCCATAAAGGATCTTTTGCGGACATTCCCATCATGGAGGCCGACCAGCGATCATATAAATTTACGTCCACTAAATCTTCGTTTACATTGGCCTCCCCTAATGAATCTTTACCATGGCAACCTGCACAACGTGAAGAAGGTAAAAAATACTCCCCAGGCCCTATCGGACCTACCTGCATTTGAAAAGACGCTAGCTCTTGTTTACTGTGGTATCTGGATGTAGCTTTATTTTGCTTGGCTGCAAAAATGGATAATACAAACACAGTGAACGAAATAAAAACAATCACAGAAAAACGAGTAATTTTCATATCATACAAAAATATAGAATTGGTAAAAGTAAATTTAATAATCTGGAAAACAAACAACTAAAGACAATAGAATGTTCATATTGATGAAATTGTAATTGTAATCGACTAAATGTGAAAAAGCTATTCGATACTCCCCATAAAAAAAATTTCAGCGTAATGCTCAAAAAACATTGAAAGAAAATATTGATGAAATGCTTTTTGAGTTTTTAATACCAAATTCCTATGTGATGTAAAGATTAAACAGAAGTTATACCAATTGCATTTATTTTTTAGTCCTAGTAAAAAATAAATATGCAATAGTTAAAGCCGAAACTAATTGAAATAATAACATTTGTATTTATTAAATAGCCCAAAGCCGTTTAATAAATTTACAATGTCTAGTGCCGATATAACAAAATTTAGTTCAAAAAAATTGGTCTATTTATTTTGTATAATCGTTATCAACTATAGATGAACAAATGAATGCCCTAAAAAAATATTATAACAATTACAAAGTTTAAATTGAACAAATTGATGATGTGTGTGTGATAGGGGCGCAGGTATAATTACTAATTTAAACTGAACACTAACGCTGCTATTCAAACAATTTTGCTTTGATGACTTCAAAAAAAATGCTGTAAATAACAAAATATAAAAGCGGTTAAATATGAACTCATTTTAATTGGGGATGTTTCTATAAACATAATTTTTCATAGCTTAGCCTCCGTTATGGGGCAACGTATAAACAACAAATCCAAAGAGCAGTCAGATGCTACAAGAGAAATGGATGCTAAAAGCAAAGAACTTGGTTTTGGTTCAAGCGCCAAGGGGAAAAGTACACGCTCTGTAAATAAAGACGGTTCCTTTAATGTAAAACGAACAGGCCTTTCATTTTTTCAAAATTGGCATATTTATCATTCACTCATTGAAATGAGTTGGCTAAAATTTGCAATCATTACCTTGGCATTTTACACCATCATTAATGTCCTTTTTGCTGGCTTATATGTGATGGTTGGCGTGCAGCATCTTGTGGGTGTAATTGGAAGTACCTTTACTGAGAAATTTTGGGAAGCTTTCTTTTTTAGTGCCCAAACATTAACTACGGTTGGATATGGCAGAATTAGCCCTGAAGGTTTTACTACAAGCATGATTGCAGCCATTGAATCAATGCTAGGCTTAATGGGATTTGCACTCATTACTGGTATTTTATATGGGAAATTCTCTCGCCCTACGGCTAAAATTATCTTTTCAAACCAAGCTATTATTGCACCCTATAAAAACATTAATGCTTTTGAGTTTAGAATAGTAAATGAAAGAAAAAACCAACTCATTGAAGTAGAGGTACAAGCTTTATTATCTATAAATAAACTGGTTGATGGCGTTAGAAAAGGCTTGTTCCTGGATTTAACTTTAGAAACAAAAAGAGTAAACTTTTTCCCTTTAACCTGGACCCTGGTGCATCCTATTGATGACGCAAGCCCAATTTTTGAAATGACAAGAGAGGAACTAATTGAAGCTGATGCAGAAATTATTATTCTTATAAAAGCCTATGATGATAGCTTTTCTCAACATGTGTACAGAAGGTTTTCATACATTGCTACTGAAATTGTTTGGGGAGCTAAATTCAATGTCATCTATAAAAATGAGGATGATGGAAAAGTAAATTTAATGCTCGATAAATTCCAAGAATTTGAAAGGGTAACGCTTAATGTATAAAATATAAAATACAAAATTCTAAATTCTAAATTCTAAATTCTAAATGGTTTTAAAATAAATTTAAAATCGTAATTCAAAAAATCGTAACTCGTAAATCCTAAATGGTTTTAAAAAAGATTTAAAATCATAATTCAAAAAAAACACATTCGTAAATAGCAATTCGTAATTCAAATCCCGATTTCTCGGAACGTAAATCGTAATCCCAAATATCAATAAAATCCTATATGGTTTAAAAAAGATTTAAATTTATAATTCAAAATACAACCATTCGTAAATAGTCAATCGTAATTCAAAAAATCGTAAATCGCAAATCAAAATATCAACAGAATAAGTAATCCCACTTAATTTAATAAATTTGCCCTTCCAAAAATCAACACAATGAAATTCGCTACAAAAGCAATACACGCAGGCCAAGAGCCTGATCCAAGCACAGGAGCTATTATGACTCCTATTTTTCAAACCTCAACCTTTGTACAAGCAAGCCCCGGAAAACACCAGGGTTACGCTTATGCCAGAGGTAAAAATCCAACACGAAATGCACTCGAAAAATGTATTGCCTCTTTAGAAAATGCAAAACATGCTTTGTGTTTTAGCAGTGGTATGGGCGCTATTGATGCAGTAATAAAATTATTAAATCCAGGCGATGAAGTAATCACTGGTAATGACTTGTATGGCGGTAGCTACCGCATGTTTACCAAAGTGTTCGAACGCATGCAAATTAAATTTCATTTTATTGATTTAAATGATGCCCAAAACATTAAAAACTTTATCAATAAAAACACAAAATTAATTTGGGTTGAAACACCTACCAATCCAACCATGCAAATTGTTGACATTGCTGCTTGCGCCAAAATTGCAGATGAAAATAATTTGTTGTTAGGTGTAGATAACACATTTGCTTCACCTTACTTACAAAATCCACTAGATATGGGTGCACATATTGTTATGCATTCAGTTACAAAATACATTGGCGGACATAGCGATGTAATTATGGGTGCCTTATGTATTAATGATGATAAAATTCATGAACAACTGGCCTTCATTCATAATTCTTGCGGTGCTACTCCTGGGCCAATGGACAGCTTTTTAGTATTACGCGGAATTAAAACCTTGCATTTGCGCATGGAAAGACATTGTCAAAATGGAAAAGCCATTGCTCATTTTTTAGCCACGCATCCTGCCATTGAAAAGGTTTACTGGCCTGGCTTTGAATCACATCCAAATCATCATATTGCCAAAGCCCAAATGAAAGATTTTGGAGGTATGATTTCTATTGTTTTGAAAGAGGCCGATTTAGAAAAAACATTTAAAATAGCTTCTTCTTTTCATGTATTTTCCTTAGCAGAATCCTTGGGAGGTGTTGAATCTTTAATTAATCACCCGGCTACAATGACACATGCATCTATACCTAAAAAAGAAAGAGAAGCTGCAGGTGTGGTCGATAATTTATTGCGTTTAAGTGTTGGTGTTGAAGATATTGAGGATTTATTAGCGGACTTAAAACAAGCTTTGAGCGCATAATTTTTAAATACAAGCGAAAAAGATGAAATTAATTTTTTCAATTGCTTGATATACAATATATTTACCTTTCTAAAAAATTAAAATTTATCAATCCTGATGAAAATTATTCCCAAATCTGTTGCCTTTGCGATAATAACTGTTCTTGCTAGTTCTTCTTTAATTGCGCAAGTTAAAACACCTTGTAGTACCGATGATGCCAATAAAAGAATGGAAACTTTGTATCCAGATGAAGTCAGAAATGCTAGAGAACAACTTGAAGCAGAAACGATAGCGTTTTCACAAAATAGAAGCGCTAATGCTGTTATTTATACAATTCCTGTCGTTTTTCATATTTTACACACCTACGGCACTGAAAATATTTCAGATGCGCAAATTGAAGATGCAATAAACATTTTAACGAGAGATTACAATAAGCAAAATGCCGATACAGCCAATATTGTAAGTGCTTTTCAAGGCATTGCAGCCAATGTGGGTATTGAATTTAAATTAGCTAAGTTAGATCCTCAAGGAAATTGTACCAATGGTATAGATAGAATTTACACGCCACTAACCAATATTGCAGATGACGGTGCAAAGCTAAATGTTTGGGATCGTAGCAAATATTTAAATATTTGGGTGGCCAAAGGCATCGCTAGCGGTGCAGCTGGATATTCAATGTACCCAAGCAGCGTAGCAAGTAGTTTTGCAGCTGCAGTTGATGGCATTATGATTTTACATAACTATGTTGGAAGTATCGGAACAGGCTCAGCATCTCGCAGCAGAGCCTTAACACACGAAGTAGGACATTGGATAAACCTGGCACACCTTTGGGGAAGCAGTAATACTCCAGGTGTCACAACTAATTGTAGCCTTACCGATAACGTTAGCGATACACCGCCAACCATTGGTTGGACATCTTGTAACTTAAACGGAGCAAGTTGTGGTTCTCCAATTGATAATGTGCAAAATTACATGGAGTATTCTTATTGCTCCAATATGTTTACCAATGGGCAAAAAACAAGACTGTTGGCGGCATTAACTTCAAACACCGCCTCCAGAAGTAACTTATGGAAAACTGCCAACCTAACAGCGACTGGTGTAAATACAAGTACCGTGTGTGCGCCTGTGGCCGATTTTTATGCCGAATCGCCTCAAGTTTGCGTAAACAGTAACGTTCAGTTTTTTGACAATACTACGCTGGCTGCTGCAACTAGCTGGTCTTGGTCCTTTCCTGGTGGCACTCCCGCCACCTCATCGGTACAATCTCCAGTAGTGCAATATAACGCCCCCGGTACTTATTCCGTTACACTAAGTGTAAGTAACGCAAGTGGAAATGACATTGCAACAAAAAATTCTTACGTGGTGGTTTTGCCAACTACAGCTGATATTACCACTCCAAATTTTACAGAAAGTTTTGAATCGCTCACAATTAATGCTGCAAGCAACTGGAGCATTAACAATGTTGATGGTGGCAATGCATGGATAATTACTAGCGCTGCAGGATACACTGGCACCAAGTCAATGAAATTGAATAATGTCACAAGCGATCCGGGCAGCACTGATGAGTTCATCACACCTTCTATGGACCTAACGCAATTTGTAAATCCAAGATTGTATTATAGAGTTGCCTACGCTTCACTTACTGGCACTGGCAATCAACCAAATACACTTCAAGTACTTTCTTCTATAGATTGCGGTAAAACGTGGGGCGCAAGAAGAACTTATTCAGAAGCTACTTTAGCCACTGTACCTGCACAAAATGCAGCATTTACGCCTACAAATCAAAACCAATGGCGTCAAGACAATATCAATTTATCCCTTTTTGATGGGTATTCAAATATTCAGTTTAAATTTAAATTTGAATCTGGCGAAGGCAACAATATTTACATTGATGATATCAATATTGACCACACGACCGAGCTTACAGAGTTAGAAGGTTTAAAAAACAATTTTAGAATTTTCCCAAACCCTGCTGATAACGATGCTGTGGTTTATTTTACAACTGAATCAAATGCATCAGTAACTATAAAAGTTATCGATGTCTTAGGTAAAGAAGTGTATGAAAAAAGCATGGGCCAACTTAATGCGGGAAATCACAATCTTATTTTAAACAAAGATTTACTTAATGCTGCCGGTGTATATTTTGTTCAACTTTCTGTAAACGACTTATTGCTTACCAATAAATTAATTATGAAGTAATTTTCATATGCTGAAGGTCCAATCTGCTTCCGAAACTTCGGTTTAAAAGGATTGGATAGTTTAATGAGCTAATTGTCTGATGTTCTATTGAAACTGTCATCCAGCATTAGCTACACATAACATCGTTTTAAGTAAACTGATCCAATGTTGAAGTCATTTGTTTAAATAGGGCTTGCTGAATAACTCAGAATTATCTGATTTAGATATATTTGCGCTATAACATACATAAAAAAGTGCAAGGTAAAAATCAAGAGAAGCCAATAAAATCAAACAGAAGGCTTGCATCTACTCAAAAATACATCAGTCCGAATCAGTTGACCTTAGATGGATTTGAGACCCCATTTGAACATCAGTTAACGATTGAAAATCGATGGGTAAAGCTTGCAAAGCTTTTGCCATGGGATAGCGTTATCAGTTTGTACAATAAGCAGTTTTCTTCCAAGGAAGGTAGACCTCCAATCAATGGTCGTATCGTGATAGTGGCTGTTATTATTAAGCATATGCTTAATCTATCAGACAGAGAGACAATTGCTCAGATTCAGGAAAATATGTTTATGCAATATTTTCTTGGGTTTTCAAGTTTTACCAATGAGCCACCATTTGATGCA
>JBILPB010000248.1:0-3339 GCA_044374175.1 Bacteroidia bacterium
AAAGGATTTGGCAATAAATGATGAAATAGAAAAGTTACGTTTAAGCACTGCCTCCACATTGCTAAGCGGAAGACAAGATATTATTGTTGTGTCTTCTGTTTCTTGTATTTATGGTATGGGTAATCCTAATGATTATTACGAAAACGTAATTAGGATACAAGTTGGTCAACTCATCAGCAGAAATAAATTTTTGCATTTATTGGTAGGAAGCCTTTATTCGCGAACCGAAACCGATTTTGTGAGAGGGAAATTTAGAGTAAAAGGTGATACTGTAGATATTTATTTAGCCTATTACGACTATGGTTTTAGAGTTGTTTTCTTTGGTGATGAAATTGAATCTATAGAATCTTTTGATCCAGTTTCAGGAATGAAAATTGAAGCATTAACGCAAGCAGTTATTAGTCCTGCCAACTTATTTGTAACAACCAAAGACAGTATGTTGCAAGCCATTTTTCAAATACAAGAGGATATGGTAAAGCAGGTTGATTATCTTAAAGAAATGGACAAGCATTTGGAAGCAAAACGACTAGAAGATAGAGTTACTTTTGATTTAGAAATGATGCGTGAACTAGGCTATTGCAGCGGTATTGAGAATTATTCGAGATATTTTGATAAACGTAAACCAGGTGCCAGGCCCTTTTGTTTAATAGATTATTTTCCGAAAGATTACATCACCATTATTGATGAAAGCCATGTTACCATTCCTCAAATTAGAGGCATGTATGGTGGTGATAGATCGCGTAAAGTAAATTTAGTAGATTATGGATTTCGCTTACCCGCTGCAATGGATAATCGTCCATTGCAATTTGATGAGTTTGAAAGTTTAATCAATCAAGTCATTTACGTAAGTGCCACGCCTGCAGATTTTGAATTAGAAAAGTGTGGTGGTATCGTAGTGGAGCAGGTGATAAGACCTACAGGCCTTTTAGATCCAGTAATTGAAGTCAGACCAAGTATTAATCAGGTAGATGATTTATTGGACGAGTGTCAGTTGCGTATTGATTTAAATGAAAGAGTTTTAGTGACAACTTTAACCAAACGCATGGCCGAAGAATTGGCTAAATACATGGCTAACCTAAATATCCGTTGTCGTTATATACACTCTGAAGTAGATACTTTAGAGCGTGTAGAAATTTTACATGATTTACGTATTGGCAAATTTGATGTATTGATTGGTGTCAATTTATTGCGTGAAGGCCTCGATTTACCTGAGGTTTCACTCGTTGCTATTTTAGATGCAGACAAAGAAGGTTTTTTAAGATCGCATCGTTCGTTAACCCAAACCGCAGGGCGTGCAGCACGTAATGTAAATGGTAAAGTCATTATGTATGCTGATAATATTACTAAATCAATGAAATTAACCATTGATGAAACAGACCGTAGAAGAGAAAAACAAATTGCTTACAATACCAAACATGGTTTGGTTCCTATGCAAATTAACAAATCAACAGATTCGGTGCTTTCGGGCCACAAAGCGCGTGATTCAAGATTTAACAGTCATTCTTATACTGAGCCAGAAAACATCAGTATAGCGGCCGACCCCGTAGTGCAATACATGAATAAAGACCAATTAAAAAAGACCTTGCAGGCTACTAAAAAACAAATGGAAGCTGCGGCCAAAGATCTTGATTTTATGGAGGCTGCGCGCTTAAGGGACGAAATGTATGCCATCGAAAAATTGATACAGGATAAATAGTGGCACAATTTTTATTGTAGCCTTACAAAAGACCCCTCATGAAAAAGATTTTTTTACCTCTTGCACTCTGCATCCCTTTATTAGCAATACTTTTAGGCGCTTGTACTTCAAGTACTTCCTTGCAAGTTTTAAAGCCAGCAGAAATAACCATAGAAGATAATATCATCAATGTGGGTGTCATCAATCGCACCTATCCCACCAAAGAAAACAAAGCTTGGAATATCATTGAAGGTATTTTTAGTGGAGAAGGCATTGGCACCGACAGGAGAGGCTCTGAGGCTACAGTAGATGGAATGATAGATGTGATGAGTCAGTCGCCCCGTTTTAAGTTAATACGTTTAGATATTGATATGTTGAAAGGCAGTGGCACAGGGCAATTTCCAGAGCCCTTATCAAGAGCAAAGATCAATGAAGTATGTCAAAGAAATAACCTGGATGCTTTAATCGCTTTAGAAGCCTTTGATTCAGACTCACGCGTAAATTTTACACCTATTACAATAAGAACCCGCGTGGCAAAAGATGTGTTTAAAGATTTGCCTGGCGTGAGGGCTGACAGTAGAATGAACGTTACGGTTGGATGGAGAATTTATAACAACAAGAGTGAAGTGATTTCAGATGAATTTCGTTACACCGATTTTTTGGCTTTTAGTGGACAGGGCTTAACACAAAATGAAGCAGTGGCTAATCTCCCATCAAAATATGATGCCTTGTTTAGAACCGGATTTCATACTGGGCAGCGTTATGGCCGCAGGATAACACCATTGTGGGTTGCTGAGAGCAGACAATACTATACCAAAGGAAGCGATGAATTGAAAAAGGCAGGTAAAAAAGTAAAGATAAACGACTGGGAAGGCGCCGCAGAAATCTGGAAAAAGGAAGCATTAAATACAGAAAAGAAAATTGCTGGACGTGCTTGCTACAACATGGCAGTTTTTTGTGAAACAAGAGGCAACTTTGATATTGCCTTAGAATGGAGTAAAAAAGCCTACAGCGATTTTGGAAATAAAAAAGCAAGATCCTACACCGCGCTCATTAATGCTAGAATGCGCGATAGGCAAGTGCTACAGCAACAAATGGCACCCGTAAACAAGCAAGAAGGGGAGTAAAATTTGGATATCAAATATTATTTATATCTTTGCGCCCTCAAAAATGGTTCTGTAGCTTAATTGGATAGAGCATCTGACTACGGATCAGAAGGTTGGGGGTTCGACTCCCTCCAGGACCACGAAAGTTTATTAAAGCCCCTATTGGGGCTTTTTTTATGCTATTGCATGGAAGGAGGAGATGATCTTGAAAGTTGTGGGCTCAATAAAACAATACTTCAAAGTTTAATAATTTATCATTCCTTGTTTCTTGTTCATTATTTCATTTAAGCCAATAATTAAACTAATGTTTAAGTTTATCTGGTAGCAAGAACAAATGATACTTTAAAAGTTATTTTTCTCTCTTTCGATGACTTTGGAGCCCAAAGGGAGAGAATTGCGTTTGAGGAGAAATCTCATTATTCGTAAAGTATAGTGCACACACCGATTAAATTGACCACCTAATTCCGAAGCAAATTGACCACCTAAATTTCTGGCGAAGATTTTCAAAGTTCTTAGTTATTTTGGCTGTTAAACAAAAGTAAAAAAATATTGATTTAG
>JBILPB010000250.1:0-3327 GCA_044374175.1 Bacteroidia bacterium
TAGATGATGTGGTAATGTTTAATAACTTAAGTCGCGAAGATATTCATCAAATTATTGATATTGAATTAAAGAATCTATACAAGCGTATGGAAGATTTAGGCTACAAAATTAAGATGACTGAAAATGCAAAGGATTACATTTCTGATAAGGGCTTTGATCCAAACTTTGGTGCACGTCCTTTAAAGAGAGCCATTCAAAAGTATCTTGAAGATCCTTTAGCTGAAGAAATTATTAAAGCCAAATTAGGTGAGGGAGATGTAATTGAAGTTGACTTTGATAAAGAAAAGGTAGAAATTACGATTCAGGTTATTAAAGCTAAAAAGAAGAAAACTAAAGATGAATAAAAATTAATTTCATAAAAAAGCCCTTATTAAGGGCTTTTTTTATGAAATGCTTATACGAATTAAAGTTTAACGAATTTAAGTCTGGTGTTCCTTTCATCAGCTATACTTATAAAGTATACACCTTTGGACAAGCCTGCTACGTTAATCGGCTGATTATTTAAAACTATTTTACCTTCTGAAATTTTAGCGCCATTGGCATCATAAATGCTAAAGTTATTTTGACTTGTTTTGTTAGTGGAAGACTTTAGATAAATAATGTCGTCTGTTATATTCGGACTTAAAGAATAATGAATGTCGTTATTTAAATTTTTTTCGGAAGTAACAGTATTTGTATACACCTCATTAATTTCTTGCAGAGACAATGCTCTACCCCAAATTCCCACATCATCAATTCCTCCTTTGAAATTACCGCCACCAAAACCTTTTCCAATATACATAGGTAAATTGGCTGATAAAACATTGGTATAGGTAAAAGTTCCAGTAGATTGAAAAACTCCATTTTTGTAAAAATTCATAATGCCAGCATCATAAGTGGCAACATAATGATCCCAAACAAACAGTGTATGTGGGCAGGTGATATTAATCCATGCAGATTGCTGCTTATTAGTGCCATACGACATTT
This sequence comes from Bacteroidia bacterium, assembly GCA_044374175.1. Classification (GTDB taxonomy): domain Bacteria; phylum Bacteroidota; class Bacteroidia; order UBA4408; family UBA4408; genus CAIKXD01. The sequence continues at coordinate 967 of JBILPB010000250.1, forward strand.
GAGAGGCTCCCTGAATTAATGAAATAAAATTACCTGCAACATTACTTCCCATCATCATTACTATACCAGCGGCTGGCTGAACATCTTTATTTATCCAAAAAGAATACGTGAATGAATCTGTAGAAGCAAAGGTAAAACTTGGTGTAGCAATTTCTAGCCAGGCATCAATGCCATTAAAACTTCCAGCAGCATTTGGTATTCCATTTCTGTCATCAATAAAGGTAACATTGTTGTTCACTGCATTGTTATTATTTCCGCTAACATCACTGCTATTATTATCGAATGGTAGCCAAGCTAACAAACCATTGGTAGGTAAGTAAGCGGGAGTTTGAGCTTTTGCAATCATGGTCATCCCCAGGAAAAGGAATCCAAATAGGTTAGATTTAAATTTCATGTAGTTATATTTATTTTTAAGGTGTAAAAATAAGTAACATTCATTAATATCACAAAATAATCTCTAAATATGACAAGAATCATTTTTTTTGTTTGATCCTTCTTTTAAATTTGTCAAATAAAATAATAATAACATGGAAAAACACGACTTGCATCACGAATTCCCAGAGTTGAATGAAAAAATTCATTCTTTAAAAGTATCTGATAATCACTTTAGAAAACTATTCGATCAGTACCATGAAATAAATAATTCAATTCACCGTATTGAAACTGGTGCTGAAGTTGCTACTGATGAAGTTTTAAACGACTACAGATTAAAACGCGTTCATTTAAAGGATGAATTGTATGAGCTCCTGACGAAAAATTAAAATTGAAAAGCCCTTTTAAAAAGGGCTTTTTTTATTTATACACACTCCCATCAAAAGGTGAAGTTTATGAACGGTATTTTCTCTTTTCTGAGTTTACCGTTGGCCATACTTACTTATGTTCATCCAGATATTTATCTTTTGATGAGGTCTCATTAAGAATGCATGATAGCTATTAAAAACTTATAGGTGAGCGGTTTAAATTATATTGTTTAAAAATTTGCAGTCCCAGTAATAAAAGGAGGGATAGCAAATTCTTTTTTATTATTTATTTCTTGGCTTAACCATAGTTTTTTGTAAAATTGAACTCACAAAACTCCTATGAAGAATGCCTTAAAGATATGTTTGAGTGTGATTGCTGCTATCTATTTATTGGTAAGCATCAATGTAAATTTTGGCAAAAACAAATGGCAAGACGTGCTCGAAAGCGATGCCTGGGGCTATTATGCCTATTTACCTGCAGTTTTTATTTACAACGATTTGCATTTTAATTTCTATCAAAAAATAATGCATGAAGGTTATTTTGAAGAAAGGCTTGCTTATGAATACCGCGTGGGAAACGATGGTAAAGTAGCCAATAAATACTTTTGCGGAACAGCTTTGGTGATTTCACCTTTTTTTCTTGGAGCCCATTTTCTTTCTTCAATACTAGGATATCCTCTGGATGGTTACAATCGTATTTACATCCTATCAGTAAATATGGCAGCAATATTTTATACTTTGTTAGGGTTGTTTTTTTTATCCCAAATATTACTTTTCTATACCAACAAGCTTCGAAACATCCTTATTGTGCTATTGGCGATGGCCTTTGGCACTCAGTTGTTTTATTATTCCTTTGGAGAGCCGGGAATGTCGCATGTATATTCATTTTGCTTTGTAAATCTTTTTATATGGAAAACAAAAAGTTGGTTTGAACGACATCATAAGTTTGATCTTTTTTTTGCAGCATTTGCCTTGGGTATCATTTTTTTAATCAGGCCTATCAATATTTTAATATTACTACTTGTTCCTTTTCTGGCTGGGAATTGGACTAATTTAAAGTTAGGATTTATTAAATATGCTACTCATATCAATATCCTTATTACAAGTAGCATCATTTTTGTTTCTATAGCAAGTATTCAATCGATTTTTTATTATAAACAAACCGGCCATATCTGGGTAGATTCATATCCTGGCGAGGATTTTGATTTTTTAAAACCGCATTTGTTTGAAATATTATTTAGTTTCAAAAAAGGCTTGTTTATTTACACGCCAATTGCTTTGTTAGCTCAATTGTCACTTTTTTACTTTTGGAAAAAGACGCAACGATATTTGATGTGGAGTTATTTATTTTTCTTCATCATTTTAACCTACATACTTTCATCCTGGTGGATATGGTATTATGGCGGTAGTTTTTCTTTACGTGCCTATATTGAGTATTTTGGAATATTTGCGATCTTATTAACCGTTTTACTTAATGATGTCAAATTTTTCAGGTTGAATACTTTTATCATGTTAGTTTGTATTGTTTTGTGTCAAATTCAGACTTATCAATACCGCTATTTTATTATCCATTGGAGCGAAATGAACCAAGAAAAATATTTTGATTCTTTAAAGCAAATTT
>JBILPB010000251.1:0-3300 GCA_044374175.1 Bacteroidia bacterium
TCCTTAGGTGCTTTATTATATATTTATGCAGAGCAAAAAGGCATTGCCATTCCTTTAAATCCTATTTCAGGAAAGCCCGATACTGATAAATTATTTCCAATGTTGGCATTGCAATACTTAGGCTCTGGCGCAGGATTAGTGTTTATTATAGGACTTACTGCAGCCACTTTTAGCAGTGCCGATTCTGTATTAACAACCTTAACAACTTCTTTTTATCTTGATTTTTTAGATGTCGAAAAATCACACAAATCAGAAAAAGAAAAAACGAAGATTCGTAAAAGAGTGCATTTAGGTTTTGCGCTTTTATTATTGATTGTAATTTTAATATTTAGAGCATTAAATAGCAAAGCAATAATTGATACCATCTTAATGATTGCATCCTTTACTTATGGACCGTTGCTGGGTTTGTTTGCCTTTGGTATTTTCACTAAAAAAATAATTACAGATAAGTATGTCTGGATTATCAGCATTATTGCACCACTTATTTGTTATGTGTTAAGCGAAAATTCTGTAGCTTGGTTTGCAGGGTATAAATTTGGCTACGAATTGCTGTTGCTCAATGGTATGCTTACTTTTGCGGGTTTGATGCTCATTACCAAAAAGAAAAATGTTGTAGCATAAATTAAAATCAATTTTCTTCTTTTGGTTTAAACGTATAATTGTATGTTGGATTTACAATAGAATTTTCTTCGATTGACTCATTCACCAAGGGTTCTTCAATCTCAGTTTCATCAACTATTTCAATAGGTATTATTTCAGCATCATCATCATTTTCTGTTTCCCAGGCATAAGTTGTTTTTTGTGGACCTAAATCCTTATAATAAAATGCCATCACAACACCTGCAATAGCACCCATTAAATGGCTTTCCCAGGATATATGCGGCATTACAGGCAATACTCCCCAGATTAAATTACCATATAAAAATACAACAACTAAAGAAAAAGCAGCTAAACTCATGTTCTTTTTTATGGCGCCACTTACAAACATAAATGTAGCTAAACCATATACCACCCCACTTGCACCAATATGATACGAAGGGCGTGCTGAAACCCAAACCCAAAAACCAGTAGCAAATAAAATCATGAAAAATATCCTATACGCTACTGTTCTGTAGTAATAAAACAAGCCAGAGCCTAACACAAATAAAGGAATTGAATTTGAAACCAAATGCCCAAAATCGGCATGAATCAATGGAGATGTAAAAACACCAATAATGCCTTTTACATGTCTGGGATAAACCCCTAAATTATACAAAGGATAGTCAAAAGCAATCTCACTAAACTTTACCAACCATAGGATAAAAATAAACAATATGGGAAAGAAAAATGTATGAAACATCTTACTTTTTTCGGCTTTAATTACTTCTCTGTATTCATCCATATTTAACTTGTATTTAATCTGTACTTAACCTACTACATTATTATGGTTGCTAAATTTGTACCATTAAATAAAACATGTAATGATGACAGACGAAACAATTGAAGTGAAGATTTTTATGAACGATGGCCAAAGAAAATTTGGGATTTTATTAGATGGTTTAAACGCCATTGAAACCAAAGTAGATGCTTTTAAATTTATTTGTAATTCAAAAATACAAAACTACGTAACAACAGCCAATACTGGGCTCATTGAAATGTTACCATTAAATGAAATTAAAGTTGTTGAAACCCATCTTAGATAACATAGATAGGATTTGACAATAAAGGCTTAATACAGTTTATCAATCAATTCCGATAGTTTAACATCTTTGGCCGTAACAGTATCACCTTCATCGTGAGTATTTAAACTTATCATCACCTTATTGTATACATTACGCCAATTAGGGTGGTGATTTTCTTTTTCTGCTAACAATGCCACCTTTGTCATAAAAGCAAAAGCCTCAATAAAATTTTTAAATTTAAATTCTTTAAAGAGATATGACTTTCCGTCAGCCTCTTCCACTTTTTCCCAATGATTATTGTTCATATTAAAATATGCCAGTATAGTTTTGTGGACTAATCCCTTTCATTTCATTTTTAACTTCATCGCTCACTTCTAACTGATCAATAAATAAATGTAAAGATGCTTTATTGATAACAGAATTTACCCTGGTTAAATTTTTCAAGGCTTCATAAGGATGAGGATAATTTTCTCTTCTTAAGATTGTTTGCAAAGCTTCGGCTACAACAGCCCAATTATTTTCTAAATCTTGCGCAATAGCATCATTATTAATAATCAACTTGCCTAGTCCTTTTTGCAGTGAATTCAATGCAATTAATGTGTGCGCCAAAGGAAGTCCTATATTTCTTAAAACTGTTGAATCGGTTAAATCACGTTGCAAACGCGATACAGGCAGTTTAGCAGATAAAAACTCAAATAAAGCATTAGCTATTCCCAAATTGCCTTCAGCATTTTCAAAATCAATGGGATTTACCTTATGCGGCATTGCCGATGAACCAACTTCACCATCTTTCAATTTTTGTTTGAAATAATTCATCGAAATATAACTCCATATATCTCTACTGAAGTCAACCAAAATAGTATTTATCCTTTTTAGCGCATCGAATGACGCTGCTAAATTATCATAATGCTCAATTTGTGTGGTGTAATGTTGACGCTTCAAACCTAAATTTTCATTCACAAATTTATTTGCAAAACTCACCCAATCAATTGCTGGATAAGCCACATGATGTGCATTAAAATTGCCTGTAGCACCACCAAATTTTGCCCCAAAAGGGATAGCCTTTAATTGCGATAGCTGATTAAATACTCTTTCTGCAAACACTAAAAATTCTTTCCCTAATTTGGTGGGAGATGCTGGCTGCCCATGCGTATGTGCCAAAAGTGCAACTTCTTTCCAAGCTTGTGCTGAATGACAAATTAATCCAACCGTTTTTTCTATAGCAGGAATAATGGTAACATTTAAAGCTACTTTATACGAAAGAGGAACTGCTGTATTATTAATATCTTGAGAGGTTAATCCAAAATGTATAAATTCTTTGTATGCCGAAATGCCTAATTCATCAAATTTATCTCTTAAAAAATACTCAACAGCTTTAACATCATGATTGGTTACTTTTTCAATATCTTTAATGGCAGAAGCATCTTTATCATTAAATGCACTTACAACATTTCGCAAGCCTGCATAAACCGACTTATCAATAGAAATTAATTGAGGTAAAGGTAATTCACATAAGGCAATAAAATATTCTACTTCAATATGTAATCGATATCGAATAAGTGCAAACTCCGAAAAATAATGACTCAACTCCTCAGTTTGACTCCAATACCTTCCATCTACTGCCGAAATACTGTGTAAT
>JBILPB010000252.1:0-3299 GCA_044374175.1 Bacteroidia bacterium
GGAAATTACAACCACAAAATTCGACTCCTCTGTCGATATAAGCGTGCGATTAGGAGTTGATCCACGTAAAGCAAACCAAATGGTAAGAGGTATTGTTACCTTGCCGCACGGAACTGGTAAAACAGTTAGAGTGTTGGTGCTTTGTACCCCTGACAAGGAAGCCGAAGCTAAAGCTGCTGGTGCTGACTTTGTTGGTTTAGATGAATTTATCGATAAAATTAAAGGCGGTTGGACTGATGTAGATGTAATTATTACTATGCCTTCAATTATGGGTAAGGTTGGTGCTTTAGGTAAAGTTTTAGGCCCTCGTGGTTTAATGCCAAATCCAAAAACAGGAACTGTAACCGTTGAAGTGGGTAAAGCTGTTACAGAAGTAAAAGCTGGTAAAATTGATTTCAAAGTTGACAAAACAGGTATTATTCATGCCTCTATAGGTAAAGTGTCTTTTGCAAGTGAAAAAATTGCAGAAAATGCGCAAGAATTATTGCAATCTATCATTAAATTGAAGCCTTCAGCGGCTAAGGGTTCTTACATTAGAAGTATTTATATTTCAAGCACCATGAGCCCTAGCGTTATGGTTGAACCCAAGTCAATTGCATAATTAAAAATAATATAGTTTAAGTTTATTTTAAAGTCTAATAATTTACTAAAATGAAAACAAGAGAGGAAAAAGAACTGTTAATCAATGAATTGATTACAGACCTAAATAGCAATCCGAACTTTTACATTACTGATACTTCCTCATTAACCGTTGAGAAAACAAATCAATTGCGCAGAGAGTGTTTCAAAAATAATGTTTCAATGAAAGTGGTAAAAAATACCCTTTTAATGAAGGCGATGGAACGCAGCGAGAAAAACTATGAAGAGCTTTATAGCGCATTAGCGGGTACAACAGCTGTCATGTTTTGTGAAGTAGGAAATGTTCCAGCTAAATTAATAAAAGAGTTCAGAAAGGCTGGCGACAAGCCGCAATTAAAAGCAGCGTTTGTAGAAGAATGCACTTACTTAGGCGATAATCAATTAGATACCCTTATCAGCATCAAGAGCAAAAACGAGCTTATCGGAGATATCATTGGCTTGTTACAAAGCCCTGCTAAAAACGTTATTAGCGCGCTTCAATCAGGTGGAGGTAAAATTGCAGGTATTGTTAAAACATTATCCGAAAGAAACGTTTAACCACTATTTTTAAATTAAATCATCATCATCAATAAACAAATAAGTTCTAATCAATTAAATAACAATTAAAATGGCAGATTTAAAAGCTTTTGCTGAACAATTAGTAAACCTAACCGTAAAAGAAGTAAACGAGTTAGCACAAATTTTAAAAGACGAGTATGGAATTGAGCCTGCAGCTGCTGCTGTAATGGCTGCTCCAGCTGGCGGCGCAGGTGCTCCTGCAGCTGCAGAAAAAACAACTTTCGATGTAATTCTTAAAAGTGCAGGTGCTGCAAAATTAGGTGTAGTTAAAATCGTTAAAGACATTACTGGTCTTGGTTTAAAAGAAGCTAAAGACTTAGTAGACGGAGCTCCAAAACCAGTTAAGGAAGGTATCTCTAAGGAAGATGCTGAAAATGTTAAGAAACAATTAGAAGAAGCTGGGGCTGAGGTTGAAGTTAAGTAAGGAGCTTCTCAAATACAAATAACCGGTATGGTCCTCCAATGATGAAAATCAATGGAGGCTTTACCGTTTGTGATTTAGTGTAGTATTTCTTATTAATTTTCAATCTTAAATTACCTTGGCCACAATAACTAAAACCCAAAGAATAAATTTTTCTGCCATCAAAAATCAGGTACCATATCCTGATTTCTTAGATGTACAGATTAAGTCTTTCCAGGATTTCTTTCAACTGGAAACTACACCTGAAAACAGAAAAAACGAAGGTTTATTTCAGGTATTTGCCGAAAACTTTCCAATTACCGATGCGCGCAACAATTTCGTCCTCGAGTTTTTGGATTATTTCATAGATCCCCCGCGTTACAGCATCGAAGAATGTATTGAGCGTGGTTTAACTTATAGTGTTCCGCTTAAAGCGAAACTCAAGTTGTATTGTACCGATCCTGAACATGAAGATTTTGAAACAATTATTCAAGATGTTTATTTAGGAACAATTCCATACATGACACCAAAAGGAACCTTTGTAATTAATGGTGCCGAGAGGGTTATTGTATCACAACTTCATAGGTCTCCAGGTGTGTTCTTCGGTCAAAGCCGACATGCAAACGGTACAAAATTGTATTCTGCCCGTGTGATTCCATTTAAAGGTTCATGGATAGAATTTGCTACCGACATTAACAATGTAATGTATGCCTACATCGACCGTAAGAAAAAACTACCTGTAACTACTTTGTTGCGTGCTATTGGATTCGAAAGCGATAAGGATATTTTAAATATCTTCAATTTGGCTGATGAGTTCAAAGTTTCTAAAACAGGAATGAAGAAGGCTGTTGGTAGAAAGCTAGCAGCTCGTGTGCTTAAAACTTGGGTAGAGGATTTTGTAGATGAGGACACAGGAGAGGTTGTTTCAATTGAGCGTAACGAGGTAATTATTGACCGCGAAACAGTTATTGAAGACCATCATGCTGATTTAATTCTTGATGCAAACGTAAAGGCGATTATCTTACATAAGGAAGATGTAAATGCTGCTGATTATGCCATCATTTACAATACTTTACAAAAAGATACTTCAAACTCTGAAAAAGAAGCAGTTGAGCATATCTACAGACAATTGCGTAATGCCGAGCCGCCTGATGAAGAAACAGCAAGAGGTATTATCGATAAATTGTTCTTTAGCGATAAGCGTTACGATTTAGGTGTTGTTGGTCGTTTTAGAATTAATAAAAAACTCAACCTTGATATCCCCGAAGATACAAAAGTACTGACAAGAGAGGATATTATTTCTATCATAAAATACTTAATCGAATTAATTAACTCTAAGGCAGATGTTGATGATATCGATCATTTAAGTAACAGAAGGGTTCGTACTGTTGGTGAACAATTGTATGCACAATTTGGAGTTGGTTTGTCTCGTATGGCTAGAACAATTCGTGAGCGTATGAATGTGCGCGATAACGAAGTGTTTACGCCAACAGATTTGATCAATGCTAAAACACTGTCCTCTGTAATTAATTCTTTCTTTGGAACCAATCAGCTTTCTCAGTTTATGGATCAAACTAATCCATTGGCAGAAATTACTCATAAGAGAAGATTGTCGGCACTAGGGCCAGGCGGTTTATCTCGTGAGCGTGCAGGTTTTGAGGTGCGTGATGTGCATTATACACACTATGGTCGTTTATGTACA
>JBILPB010000253.1:0-3284 GCA_044374175.1 Bacteroidia bacterium
TCAATTCACTTGACATCATTATCAGCAGTAAAACACGATGAGAAATTCAAAGAGGTTTATATTAGATTGATATCAAAACATGGAATAAAAATGAAAGCACTAATTGCTATCCAAAGAAAATTACTAGAATTAACTTACGTTTTATTTAAAAACAAAACAAAGTACGACAATGAATACAAATCAAATAAAAGAGCGCAGCCAATGATGGCTGCTACTCTTTAGAAACTAGCTCAAGGCCGTTTTGAACTGTAAAAATAAAAACTTAATATTTTATTTGCAAATCAACACAGAATCTATCGGGACCAAAAAAGAGTATGTTTTTCGTAATGGAATGCGATGTTAAAAAGAGTTTGTTCTATTGGGTATTTGAAGGAGTCAAAATCTCTAGCAGCCATGACTCGCGGATGCCGTTATGCGTTTCGCTGGCAATACACTTTCCGTTTTTTATGATCAATAGCTGAGGAGATTCATGTTCTACCTGAAGTTGTTGGGCCACATAATTGGATATATTTCTGTATTGAATCAAATCTAAATAATAAAAAGGAACATCTTGTTTTTCGAAAAAATCGATCTTTTCCATTCGGTTTAAAGCCATACTGCTAATATTGCAGCGTGTGCTATGCTTAAAAATGGCGTATGTTTTTGAAGGGTTTTGTGCTGATGTTTGTAACAAATCATCAAGTGCGTTTTCTGTAAGTAAATTAATCATTACAGTGGCACGCATAAAATAACAATATAAAAGTGTTCAAGTGGTTATACAGACTTGGTGCTTGTTTTTGGTTGACTAATTTTACCGTAAGCAGGGCAACGTTCATGCGTTTTACATGAGGCTAAAAATAGAATTGCTGCCGAAAATATTGTAAGAATGAGTAAGTTTTTTTTCATATTTACTAGGTATCTTTCTGTTTCTTTGAACGATTAAAAGTCTTTAATGTTTCATAAGAAAGTTGCAAAGGTAATTTTATAAAATTATTATTCAAATTTTGCTGATATTTTTAGTTTATTTATCGTTTAAATAATTTCAAAGAGCCCAAATTGTTGCTTAAAAGTGTAAAATATAGTATTTTTTTTCTGGTATTAAAGTACCTCCTGTGCCCTATTTTGTTGGCTCAGAACAAAATCTCTGTGCAAATTATTGCCCAAAAGGAAGAAGCCGAAGAAATAAAATTCTGGAAACAAACACATCAACAATATGATGAAAAGGACAGTTTAGCAGTTCTTGCCTTAACTAAGGACATTCAAAATAAGGCCATCAATAAAGGTTTTGTTGAAGCCGCCTATCGTCTTGACTGGATTGATAGCAGCAAGGTGAACGTGCATATCAAGTTAGGAAAACACTATCAATGGGTACAATTGAAGGTTAATCCCCTTTACAGAGATATTTTGTATAAAGCAGGTTACAGGTCCATAGATTTTGTTGAAAAGCCTATTAAGTTTAATAAAATAGAACGTATTTGCGAAAAGGCGCTTCAACTATGTGACAATAGTGGCTATCCATTTGCCAGCATTCAGCTAGACAGTATCAACAATTCAGGCCATAAAGTTGAAGCTTATTTGAACCTCCAACTCAGTAAATTTATAAAAATAGACAGTGTTATCATCAAAGGCAATTCTAAAATATCACCTTACTTTTTAAATAATTATCTTGGTATAAAAGCAGGCCAACCTTATCAAGAAAACAAAATTTTAGCCATAGAAAACCGTATAAAAGAGTTGCCTTTTATAAAATCTCTTAAACCTTATGAATTTACATTTACGCCAAGTCAGAGCAAATTGGTGTTGTATCTCGACAATAAAAAAGCCAATCAATTTGATGGTGTACTAGGCTTCTTACCTTCTGAGAAAACTGGTAAAATAGAATTTACAGGACAGGCGCATTTAAAACTACAAAATGCACTTAATAGAGGCGAATTGATTGATATAGACTGGCGAAAACTACAGTTGAATTCAAGAGATATAAAAGCAAAATTAAGTTATCCATATCTTATAAATACACCACTGGGACTAGATTTAAACTTTAAACTATTTCAACGAGATACTATTTTTATTGATGTTGCTCAAAATGCGGGCTTACAGTTTTTATTGAGCGGTAGTAATTTTTTTAAAGTGTTTGTCAATAACAGAAATTTATCCTTAGTTAGTACCAATGGATTGGAGTTCCTAACAAGTTTACCTGACTATGCCGATGTTAAAATTTTAACCTATGGTATTGGAGTTAAACACGAGAAAACTGACTATCGTTTTAATCCCAGAAAAGGTTATAAAATTGTTTCAAATGTAGCCACAGGAACAAAAACAATTGAAAAAAATCCTAAAATAGATGATAAACTTTATGAAAATGTAAAATTAAAATCTACCCTTTATAATGGCGATCTGCAAGCTGACTTTTATATCCCTATATTGAAGCAAAGTACTATAAATATTGGGCTGAAAGCGGCAGGTTTGCAGGCTGAAAATGTATTTTTAAACGAAGCCTTTAGAATTGGGGGCAACAGCACTTTGCGTGGATTTGATGAAGAGTCGATTTACGCTACTGCTTATGGCATTGGCAATTTAGAATACCGTTTTTTGTTTGAGCAAAATTCGTATTTGTTTTTGTTTGGCAATGCTTCATGGTATGAATTAAATACAGCCAATGAATATGTTAACGATATGCCCTATGGTTTTGGTACTGGTGTTAGCTTTCAAACCAAGGCTGGTATATTTTCAATCTCCTATGCCCTGGGGAAACAGTTTGATAACCCAATTTTATTAAGAGCTGCTAAAGTGCATTTTGGGATTGTGAGTGTTTTTTAGTGTTTGTTTAAATTGGTTTATTAATAAAGTACCTTTGTTTGTGTGATTTTTTGAAAATATACTTATACGATTTTGTACCTGTAAAACTGCCCTTTCATAAATAAATGGCCCCTCACTCATTCTATTTGAGATTGGTTTCCTGCCGAAGTTTCGGCATCATTTTGCTGCCGAGGCTTCGGCATAAATTAGGAAGTTCTAAATTACTTTAGTGCTGGCAAAACTTACTTTTTCATGAAAAAAAAGTAAGCAGCCGAGCAAAGCGAGCCCCATGAACTCCATTAAAAAACAAACACTTGTGAGTAAAAAATTCGTGGAATCGATAAAACAAGGCAATTGGCATCAAAGCACTAGTGCGCTTAGATGCCACCGCAGCTCATTGTTCGCATTTGCTAAATACTCTGCAAAATGTATTAGTTTTACATTCTATGCTCTGTGCCGAGGCTTCGGCATGACTGCTATTGCTGCGTTTTACCGACACGTTTCATCTT
>JBILPB010000254.1:0-3264 GCA_044374175.1 Bacteroidia bacterium
CAAAAGCACAACAACTTTTAGCATACTTATTTAGGCAACCGGTGGTTAATGTAAATGATATTATTAAAGTATTGAAAGTAACTAAACCAACCGCCAATGCTTTAATAGCCGACTTTATAAAACTTAAAATCTTAAAAGAACAAACAGGTTTTAAGCGCAACCGCAGCTTTCATTTTGAAGCATATTTAAAGTTGTTTGGGAAGTAGCACCAAGAGCAGTAAATTTAATTTTACTGCTCTTTTTTACTTTAACTATAAAATTTTATAGTTAAAGATAAGCCATAAACTTTAACTATGGATATTTATAGTAAAGGATGAAATTAATCATTATGTTCTTCACTATTAACCAAATATTATTTAAGATGAGCAAAAGCACCAAACATCAACAAATTTTTTTTTTCCTCGAGGCGCTTTACCAATCGTTCATCTTGCTGCTCACGGCCTTTAAAGAAGATACTCTCTTCTTCGTTGAAAGGCCTAAGGCCTGGATATGGACAGATGGTGGAAGTCATTCTAATTTTCCTATTTTAATAAACTAAAGAATTGGTCAATGTTAAGTAATTCAATTTTTGGAAAAGAAATCGATTTTAAAATTACAAAATGCTTGTCGTTACTCACTAAGAAATTTCCTCCACCTGCAACATAACAATCACAATATTTATTATCGTCAGCATCAACTTTTATTAATTGCCAATTAAAAAAGGTATTAATAATCTTTACATTGGGTAATTCAAACAAAAGTTCTGTAAATAATTTAGCGGTCTTTAAACCATATTTAATTTGAATTATTTCTTCGTATTCTAAAACAATATCAGTTGTAATTAATAATTCAAATTCTTGATTAATCAATGCTTCAAATATTTTATGATACTTTGACTTTGATGTTAAACTTGAAACAAAAATATTACAATCGATTACAACCTTCATCCCTTTTTACTCCTGTAATGCTCATCAGGCCAGCTATTAGCACTTTCGCTAGATGTGTTTCTTTTATTATATTCAGCATCTGCTTCTTCAACAATATTTTTTGCCAGGTATTGTGCTAATATTCTTTTTATTTCGAGCAATTCTTTTTCAGAATGATGGTTATTGAATAATTTTAAAATTTCTAATTGAATAGGATTTAATGTTTCCATATAGCTCGTTTTTATTTCATTTATACTGCTTCAACAGCTTTATCATATTGCACTTTTATCTCCAAAGGAATCAGCTCTCCTGCCATCACCATTGATATTACTTTTGGTGCTTTAAATCCTTTGGCTTTATTGGTATCGGGGTCTTCATCTCCTATTACCAATATAGGTGTTGTGGCAGCTGCGCCACCAATTTTTTTCCAAATTTGTTGCGCAAAAGGGATGGCCCACTCTGCAGAATCTTTAAAATAAACAACAGCCAATTTACTTTTATTGATTTGCTGACTGCTGAGCTCTGCGTAATCTGTATCACTATCTTGTTCAATGGCTAATTTTTCAATTTGTGTTACATCGCGCAACATATCGGTTATTTCTTCGGCAGTTAAATCATCAATTAAATTACTGATAAAAAATATTTCAGTGTTGTTTAATTGCATTTGAGGTTTATCTGTTACTTCCATCATACTCCTTAAATCATCTGCTAATTGTATAGATGATGGTGTATTGGTGTAGGTCATATTGGCTTCAATATTGTTTTGCAAATCATTAATTAGCTCTTGCTGCTTGTTGTCTGTAATTTGCTTCCCATTTTCTGGATGCCACACAAAAATTCTGAAATTATTTCCTTTTTGCAAACACTCTTTTGCCTTTTTGTATTGATAGTTTGCCAAACTCATATCTGCTTCAGAAGTTAAGGTTTGTCCATAGTCAGCACCAATTAAATGGATAGAAGATTTGGACTGTCCCAAGTCAATTTTAATTTTGCTCTTCAATACTTCTTCATTGCTATCAGGCTCTCCCATAGGTAAAACCTTAAATCCAGCCTTAAATAAAGTAAACATTAATTCCTCTCTTAATTGCTCCATATCAGGAGTGGTATATGCTAAATAAATAGTTTTGCTTTCCATAGGTTAATCTTATTTACGTGACTAAAAGTAATTCAAATTTCTTTAAAAACAAAAAAGCCAATCGATTAAGATTGGCTTAATGATTATAATGTTTCTTTTAACCATCTAAAAAATTCACGATGCCAAACAAGGGCATTTTGAGGTTTCAACACCCAATGCCCTTCGTCAGGAAAATACAAAAATCTACTTTTAATGTTTTGCAATTGCGCTGAGCCAAAGGCTTGCATGCCTTCACTTACAGGCACTCTAAAATCTTTTTCTCCATGAATAACCATAATTGGTGTGTCCCATTTTTGTACAAAATTATGAGGCGAAAATTTTTTGTAAGCCTCTGCCATTTCGGGTTGCCAATGTGCTCCGCCAATATCATTTTTGGCAAAAAACATTTCCTCGGTACTTGGGTACCAACTCTCTAAATTATACAAACCACAATGCGAAATAAAAGATTTGAAACGTTTGTTATGATTACCCGCAAGCCAATAAACCGAGTAACCTCCGTAGCTAGCTCCAACAGCACCAAGCCTATTTACATCAACATAAGGTAATGTTTTTGCATCATCAATGGCACTTAAATAATCTTTCATTGGCTGTCCACCCCAATCGCCACTGATGGCATCATTCCATTCTCTTCCAAAACCAGGCAAACCTCTACGATTGGGAGCCACCACTACATAACCATTGGCAGCCATCAGAGCAAAGTTCCATCTAAAACTGTAGCTGCAGCTTACCATACTTTGAGGTCCGCCTTGACAATAAAGTAATGTTGGATATTTTTTGGCTGGATCAAAATCTGGTGGAAGAATTATCCAAACTAGCATATCTTTTCCATCTGTGGTCTTTACGATGCGTTTTTCTACCTTGCTGCTTGCAATTTTATCTAATATTTTATTGTTTACAAAGGTTAATTGCGTCTCTTTTGATGAGGCAAAACTATACTTATAAATTTCTTGTGGACGCATCATCGTAGTTTTGGCAAAGATGATTGATTTTGCACCAAGCGAAATACTCTTACAATCATGATCACCACTTGTTATTGATGTAATTTTTTTAGTGCTTAACTCTAAATCATAAATTTGATAGGTGCCCTTTGTGGGTGCTATAAAATATATGTCTTTATCATCTAAACTCCAAGTTAAGTTGCTTGCTCCTTCTGCAAAATCGTTCGTTAAAAATGATGATTTTGCAGTTCCAAAATCAAATAAAACAATATTTGCTTTATCACTT
>JBILPB010000255.1:0-3226 GCA_044374175.1 Bacteroidia bacterium
CAAAGTTAGGTATGGCACTTAACCTTTGCTTACGCAATTTTAGTGCATTTTTTAATAAGTTATCTTCAATAGCTTTTAGTTCAATCTTTAACTTTTCAATTTCTTCTGCCAGCGAATCAACACCAATAATTTTACTTTCGAAACTTAATTTTAAATTAAGTAGCTCTTCTTCGTCATTTACCTGATGCTTGCGCATTAGGCGTTCAGCATTGCTTATTCTTTCATTCAAAAAATTCAATCTTTCAGGATCAAAACTCACAGATTCAAGCTTTGATTCAACTTCATTCACAATATCTTTGAGCTCAATTTGGGTGCTTTGTAAGCGCTTTTGAATGTCTTCAAGCTCAATATCATACCTTGCAATTGGAGTGATTGCGTTTTTACACTCACTCATTAAAGAAATTACATTGCCCTCTTTTTCTTGCAATAAATTAAAAACCTTTGCCAAGTTCAATTTTATTTCTTCAGCATGCGTCATAATGGCGAGTTCGGCCTTTATTTCTTTTAATTCTTGTGCTTTCAGTTTTAAATCATCTATTTCTTGCCATTGAAACTGAAAATAATCAAAGTCTTTACGCAACTGCTTTTCATTTTCAATGGTAGTATTTAGTTTTTGCTGCAATGATTTGTAATCATTAAAGATCCTTTGATATTCAATCATAGCTTTATCAAGGCCTGCAACCACATCAAGGTAATTTAACTGACTGTTTTTTTCGTTGATATCAAGCGATTGATGTTGAGAGTGCACATCAATGAGGCGTTGCGATAATTCCTTAAGTATGCCAAGGTTAACGGGAGTGTCGTTTACAAAAGCGCGTGTTTTGCCATTGCTGCTTATTTCTCTACGTATGGTGCTTTTTTTATTGAAATCAAGGTCGTTTTCGGCAAAAAACTGTTCTAAATTTAGTTTATGAATATCGAATTCAGCTTCTACAATGCATTTTGTATCCTTATTTAAGAGTATCGAAGTATCGGCCCTTTGACCTGCAATTAAATTTAAAGCACCAAGTAAAATAGATTTACCGGCACCTGTTTCGCCTGTAATGATGGTAAATCCTTTCTCAAAGTTAATTTCTAAATCACTTATTAATGCGTAATTTTTTATATGCAATGAGATGATCATAAATTTTTTTGTGGCAAAGGTAATATATAGATGTAATAATTTTAAAGCACCACAATAGTTTTGATTTAATTTTGTTTTCTTATTTATAGACTTCAACAAATTGAGATAAGTTGTCTATATCCAAAATGTTTTTTGGCTTGGGTAAACATTTCACCTCCAAACCAGTATAAAATAAATTTGAAATCAATTTATTTTTTTCAATCGTTTAATGTAAAAAAAATCACAAATTGATGAGTGGTTTATTTTTAAATTGTAATTTTACACGGTTATGTGGATAAAATCAACAAGAATTCAGGCATGTGTGGCTTTTTTAATAATGCTATTTTCATTGTTTGCATGCCAATCTCCCAGTAAAATTTCAAATCAAAATTTATCATACTCCTATCGCAAGAGTGAGAATATTCTTCATCCACAATTTGCAGTGCAGCACATCAATAACCAAAGTTCGCTCATTCACTTTTCAATAAGTACCTCAGAATTATTGTATGTTAAATCAGGCGAAAGCAAATCATTTACAGCCAGAGTGGCCTTTACATACCGTTTGTTAACTTCCTATGATGCTAAACAAGCCATAGACACTGGTTCCGTGCTCATCATTGACAAAGAGTTTTCAGATCAATCTAATCTATTAATAGCAAAAACTGAATTTAAAGCGGTATATCCAAATGATTATGTGCTAGAAGTTATTGTGCAAGATTTGAACAGAAATATCAGCTCAAAAAGTATTTTGAATATTTATAAAACATCGTTTCAAACGGCTCAAAACTTTTTATTGTGTGATACTAATTACAATCAACCTATTTTTAGAAATGTGATTAAAAAGGATGAAGTCATCAACTTAAAATACACAGGGGGCATTAAACAAGAAAAGTTATTTGTGAGGTATTATAGCAGACAATTTCCTTTGCCTGCCCCTGCCTTTAGCACATACACGCCAAAGCCATTTGATTACAAAGCCGACAGTATATTTACAATAGCCATGGATACAGCAGGTTTAGCCAAAATTCATCTCCCCAAGTTAGGTTTCTATCATTTTCAATTAGATACTACCAGCAAAGAAGGATTTACTTTGTTTAGATTTAATGATGAATTTCCATTTTTAAGTGCTCCAGAACTATTGATACCCATGCTCAGATTTATTACCACACGGCAAGAGTTTGATGAACTAATGGCGCAGGCCAATAAGAAAAAAGCGATAGATGATTTTTGGCTTAAAAACGGAGGTAATAATGAAAGAGCAAAATCAATATTAAAAACATATTATAGCAGGGCACAAGAAGCCAATTTGTATTTTACATCCTATTGCGAAGGATGGAAATCTGACAGAGGTTTAATTTATACAATTTTTGGGCAACCCAACACGCTTTATAAACAAGAAAACACCGAAACATGGGTATATGGTGAAGATGCCAGCTATAAATCCCTCTCTTTTATTTTTGTAAAAGTTATTAATCCTTTTTCCGAAAACGATTATCAATTAAACCGCTCAGATATGTTTAAAGATGAGTGGTACAAAAGTGTTGATGCATGGCGTCAAGGAAGAGCATATAACGAACATTAAAATTCCCTATTTTGAATCATTCATCAACAGAACATGAGAATATCATTTATGGTATTCATCCCATTTTAGAAGCCATTGAAGCAGGAAAAGAAATTCAAAAAATTTTTATCCAAGATGGCGCCAAAGGAGATTTAATAAAACAACTTATTCAAAAGGCTAAACAGCATAAAGTGTTTTACCAATTTGCACCTGTCGAAAAGCTAAATCGTTTAACCAAGCAAAATCATCAGGGGGCCGTGGCATTTACCTCTGAGGTTACTTTTTATGACATCGAGCAAATTTTACCACAGGTTTTTGAAAAAGGGAAAACACCATTGCTATTAATTTTAGATAAAGTTACTGATGTGAGAAATTTTGGGGCAATTGCTCGCACAGCCGAATGTTGCGGAGTAGATGCCATTATTATTCCTGTGCGTGGTTCAGCGCCCATCAATGCCGATGCCATGAAAACATCTGCTGGAGCACTCAATAAGATTCCAGTTTGTCGAAGTATGAATTTAAAAGATACTATTAAATATCTTAAAGAAACAGGTTTAACTGTT
>JBILPB010000256.1:0-3224 GCA_044374175.1 Bacteroidia bacterium
AATAAAGATATAAATCAAATAAGCCACCTATAGTTTATCAAGTTCTTTTTTGGCTTGCTCGGCAATATCTAAGTACTTCGATTGCATAGCCTTTTGCAGTGACTTTTTGGCCTCATTAACTTGATTGTTTTTTACATACAATTCGGCTAGTTTAATGTAGGCTGTATCTGATATTTTATTGCATTTTTGCTTGGAGAGCTTTATATAATTTGCGATGGCTTCGGGCAAATGATTGGTATTTTCATAGCATTGTGCAACACCATTTAATGCCTCACAATTTTTTGGTTCCATTTTTAAATATTGATTATACTTTAAAATTGCTGCATTGTAATTCTTCAATTTTAAAAGTTGGTTTGCCTCTTCCAACAAGTTTGATGGTGTGGTGTCCAATTTTTCAATGGCTACAGCCTCCAGCTGTTTATCTTTTGCATCTTCATTTTTTTCAGCTGCAGAAGGTTTATTGGCTTTGAATTTTGCTTTTGCAGCACTTTCTTTTTTACTCGAAAAGTTTTGTTTTTTATCCTCTTTCCATTTAAAATCAACAGTGTTAAGTTGTGTTGAAGGATTTACAAGACTAGGCGAAGCTCCATTCGCTAACATTTCAGTATTTGGAGCCCCTGTAAAAGTAGGTTGTGCAATTGTTGAATTACCAAAAGTGATGTTATCTGATAATGCTTTTGTTGTTGTTTCTGCATCAAAAGCTACTGCAGGTTGCTCTGCCATTTTTTGCTCAACAGGCGCAGGCACATCATCATTGCTGCTTGCTTCAGCTTCTGCTAAATCTTCCTCAACAACAGCAATTCTTTTATTTTGTGTTTTTACTGTTACTGTTTTTAAAGGTTCCTTAGCAACTGTTTCTTGTAACTGATTATTTTCTTGCAGCTCTTTTTCTTCTTCTTTTTGAGCTGCATCAACTGCAACTTCATTTTGATGAGGAGCAGGTAAATCGGCCACTTTGGTGCTGTCCAAGCGAGTAAAATAAACATTGTATAAAATACCTGTTGAGCCAATAATTAATATGGCAGCGGCCGCGTAATACCATTTAAAAGCGGCAGTGCCACCTTTTTTTTGTTTATTTTCTAAAACAGCTTGGTCAATGTTTACTTTAATAGATTTTATATTTGATTCAATTTGTGTTGGGCTCATGCGCTGATAGCCTTCTACCATATCATTACACATGTCGCAATCAATCAAGTGAAGTTCTACTAAACGTTTGTCTTCTTTGCTAATTGTTTCTTTTACATAACTCAATAGCAAAGCATCCGAAGGACATTCGGTAGTTTCAAAAATATTAGTATTTGTATATTTATTATCCATATACACTTTGCATTTTAAGTTTCAAATTTCGCTTTCCATTTTGTATAAAGCTCTTTACATTGTTTAGTGAGTACCCAGTAATTTCAACCACTTCGGCATAACTTTTCTGTTGAAGATAAAATAATTCAATACATTTTTTTTGCTCTTCATTCAGTGTTTCTATGGCCATTTCAAGGTTTGTTAAATTACTTTCTTTCAACTTCACTTCATCTTGATGCAACAATTGCTCCTTTTCCACAACGCTGAAAATATTTTTCCCTTCTTCTTCTCTCACAATGGTTAAATTCTTTTCTTTCCGCAATTTCATCAAGCAAAAATTCTTAACCACACTGTATAACCAACTTTTAAAATTATCTATTTTGTGACTATTTATGTTTTGTAGTAATTGCTCAAATACTTGCATTACGGCATCTTTGGCATCATCTTCGGGCTGCAAATATTTATTGGCGACTCCAAGCGCCATAACCACATGTCTTTTGTAAAGTAAACCAATAATTACAGCATCTCCATTGAGTTTAAACAACTGCAATAGTTCTATATCTGTATGATGAAGGTATTTTTCTTCTGGTAATGGCACACCTGTGAATAAGCTTCAAAGTTAATAAGAATTAATTGGATGGGAAAAAGTAACCAATTGAAAAATAATTTACACCTCTTTATGGAATTTATTTTTTTCATGCATCAAAGAGGCATAACAATTAATTCAAACAAAATGAAAACCTATTCTTTTATCCTCAACACATTTTTAGTGCTGCTTTTAACGCTTAATTTAAAGGCTGCTAATACTTTTAAAACCAAAGTTGAAAAAGCAACAGTTTATTTAAATGGGGCACAATTATTTTCCAGTCATGATGTGGTGCTCGCGCAAGGTATAAGTGATATTATTTTTGAAGGCGTATCACCTCTTTTACAAGCTCCATCCTTACAAGCTTCTGGTAAAGGTAACTTTACCATTATGGAAGTTAAATTTGATGCCATTTATCCAGAGGCCGTGGCTATAGTTAAGCCATCAACAAAAAAAATAAAGGCATTACAATTGGTTGGAGATTCAATTACTGAGGTGCAATTACAATTGGATGAAATATCAGATAAAATGGCAGCCTTACAAACTGAAAAAAATATTTTACTTGGCAATCGTTTAATTAAGGGTGAAACCAAGCGTGATACCCTAAATTTATTTAAAGATGCTATGGATTATTTAAGAACCAGACTCAATAATTTGAATGCTGAAACGTATAAATTAAAACGCGAACAAAATAGCAGAACTCAATTATTGACCGATCTTCAAGAGCGTCAAAGTATTTTAAGTGCCATGATTAACCAAGTTGAAAACAATGGTGCAACAACACCACAAGCCACCTACAGAATAATTGTAAGTGTTTTGGCCGAACAAGCCACCAATGGAAGTATAAGTGTAAATTACTTTGTAGCAGAAGCAGGTTGGATACCAGAGTATGATTTAAGAGCCGATAACAACACCAATAAATTGCAATTAACACACAAAGCGCGCATTACGCAAAATACGGGTGTTGACTGGAATAATGCATTATTAACTTTAGCCACTGGAACACCCATGCAAAGCACTGTTAAGCCTGATTTAGCGCCTGCCTATTTAAGCTTTTACAATGCCTATCAAAAAGAACAAAAAAAGAAAACGCTACAAAAAAGTGCTACGAAAACACTTTCATTTAGTGAAAGCCCAGCCTCAACCGGAGCAACTTTGGAATTAGATGATGTAAAAGATGCAACATTTTCATACGATTGGACCAGCGTAACAGAAAATATATTAAACACCGAGTATGATGTAAAATTAAGATATAACATTCCTGCTGATGGAAAACAGCATTTAGTGGCCATTCAAACTAAAGATTTAAAAACAAATTATAACCTTTCATCAGTACCTAAAA
>JBILPB010000257.1:0-3223 GCA_044374175.1 Bacteroidia bacterium
ATAATAAACTTGATATACTCAAGTGCTTAGTTGTTGCATAAAAAGTAACTTCTAAGCACTTTTTTTTGCTTAACAATTTGATAAATGCTTATTTAATTATTAAATTTGTCTATCAAATTTTAGCGCATGAAAAAAATAGTTCTTGTAATAATGCTTGCTTTAAGTTCGAAAGTTAAAGCGCAAAATTTTCCATGGCAACAGCCTCTTAAAATGGCATGGTCAAGCGATGGCATTACCTTTGACACACCAACTATTTTTCAAGATTCGGCAGGCGTGCCTTCAGTAATAAAATGGAAAGGCGATACTTTAATTAGCGCTTTTCAATGGTTTAGAGCACCACAAGGATCTACCACCTGGGATAGAGTAGCTGTAAAATTCTCATACAATAATGGCCTCACCTGGACCACACCCACGCCTATCGAAATTACCGGATTTCCTGCTAACTATCAACGCCCGTTTGACCCTACGCTCATAAAAATGAATAATGATAGTTTAAGAATATATTATTCTTCAAGTGATGGTTTTCCCATGCAAGGGTTAGACTCAACAATAAATACATACTCCGCTAAAAGTAGCGATGGAATTCATTTTACCTTTGAAAATAACGCAAGAGTTGATGAACCAAACAATCGGGTGATTGATCCAGCAGTTGTTTACTTTAATAATTCGTACCATTACCTTTCTCCCATTGGCAGTCCTCAAGAAGGCGCCTATCATTATGTTTCACCAAACGGCATCAACTTCAACAAGGTGCCCGATATACCATCAGATAATAACCACAATTGGACAGGCAATTATATGGTAAACGAGTCAACTGAACTGCGTTTTTATGGTGCTGGCGGTCAAGGCATATGGTTTAATGCCAGCCCCAATGGTGGAGTTTGGAATGGCTACACCAATACTAATATTCAAGGAGGCGATCCAACGGTGGTTAAAATTGCACCCAATAATTATTTAATCATTTTTGTAGGTGCGCCAAATAACACTGGCCTTACAGACAATTTAAGTTCAAACAATATCTATACCTTATTTCCTAATCCCACACAAAATTCTATTCATATAAACTCTATTAAAAGCTTTATAAGCACACATTATACTATCTATAATCTTTTTGGTCAAAACGTTTTATCAGGTTACTTGAATTCAAGCACAAATAGTATTGACGTTCAAAATTTAGTGAATGGCACTTATTTGATTAGCATTGAAGGAGCAAACAAGCAATTATTTCAGATCATCAAATAGTAAAAAACTACTTACAATATTTTTCCACTTGTTCTTCGGCAGCATAATAGCCTAATTCAAGCGCCCTTTTAAAATCAGGGCAGGCCTCATTGCCTTTTGCGTTATAAGTTTTACATAAGCCTAGTTTATAATAGGCAGGTGCTAAACTGGGATTTATCTCAATGGCTTTGTGTAAATCCTGTTCCGCCTCAAAATAATGTTCTGTATCAAAATATACCAAAGCTCTGTTGTAATTGGCATTTACATCGCCCGGATTTAATTCAAATACTTTTGTATAATCTGCCAAGGCATTATCATATTTTTTTAAGGTATAATATAATACGGCTCTATTAAAATAAACATCTGCTTGTGCTGGATCCAGTTGACTGGCCTCATTATAATCGATTACAGCTTTTTCATAATCTCCTAAATTCATTTTAGCTTTTCCGCGGCCAATAAGTGCTTTAACATGTGTCTTGTTTAAAAGAAGCACTTGATCATAATCTAATACTGCTCCTTTTAAATCTGTTAAACTTTGTTTCAACTCTGCCCTTAAAAAATACGCATGCTCATGCTTTGCATCCAGCTCAATAATTTTATTGAAATCAGTCAACGCAGCTTTTTTATCACCATATTCACTTTTTTCGGTAGCACTTAACATTAAAAATCTTGTATTCTTAGGATCTAATTGAATAGCTTTTGAATAGTCTGTAATGGCCTCTTGATGTTGATTTTGATAAGTTTTTGCAATAGCCCGCAAAGTATAACAATTAGCGCAGCGTGGATTTAATTCAATGGCCTTTGAAAAATCTACAACTGCCATGTCCATTTTTTTTAAATCCATGTAGCTGATGCCTCTGTTATAATAAGCTTGCTCAAACTTAGCATTTAGTTTTATGGCGGTGCTGTAATCTTCCACTGCATCTGGATGATAGCATAAATCACTCTGCGCCACCGCCCTGTTATAATAAGCATTATCATCCTTGGCATTAATGGCTATGGCCTTGTTATAATTTTCAATGGCTGCCTTTTTATTACCTGTTTCGCTTAAAGCTACACCTTTGTTTCTATAGGCATCAGCGTAATTCGCATCCATCGAAATGGTTTGATCAAAATCTTTAATCGCTTTCGTGTAATCCTTTAATTTTAAATAGGAAAGTCCTCTTTCAAAATAGGCCAGTGTAAATTTAGCATCCAAATTCAGGGTGGCCGAAAAATCATCAATAGCCTCTTTATACAAACCCTGCTGATACTTAGCATTACCCCTGATTTTCAAAGCTTCAGCAAATTGATTATTTATAGATAGAGCTTCATTTAAATCGTTGATGGCACTTGTATAATCTTTAAGTTCATACTTACAAAAGCCACGTAAAAATAAAGCATCAGCGTTTTTATTATTGCCCTCCATCGATTGATTCACATAAACAATGGCTCTTTGCCACTGTCCAACATTTTTTTCGGCCAACGCCAATTTGTAAAAATCATTGGTTTGAGCAAAACAAGAAGTGCCCAAAACAATTTGAAAAATCAATAAAATCAGTCTTTGAATATCGCGCATACGCCTTGAATTTAATCCAAAGGTAGTGCATCAAAAATCAAAATTAAATGAGCAAAGTCATAAATGCATAAATAATTTATACGGTTATCCTATTGTCTAAGCAGTAATAATTATCTTCTTTTAATGTAATATAAATTTTCAAGTTGAAACGTGTCGGTAAAACGCAGCAATAGCAGTCATTGCAGAGCATGAAAGACAAAACTAATACATGTAGCGGCATATTTAGCAAATGCGAACAATGAGCTGCGGTGGCATCTGAGCGTACTAGTGCTTTGATGCCAATTGCCTTATTTTATCGATTCCACGAATTTTTTGCTTACTTTTTTTTCGTAAAAAAGTAAGTTTTGCCAGCACTAAAGCTATTTAGAACTACTTAACTTTTTAGCAAAATGAGTTGGAAACCAATCTCAAATAGGATGTTAGAGTGCCTAATGATGCAAGAAT
>JBILPB010000258.1:0-3194 GCA_044374175.1 Bacteroidia bacterium
ATTTCGGTATTTGGAGGTGCGAAGGTTCTCGGCCATCCATTCTTGTGTGCCTATAACTATGGTTGGGTATGTATTTCCATCCTGATCTGTAATTGAGCCATAACTTAAGTTTGGATTTAAATGATAAGCTGATATAAAACTAATCTCTTCTCCATAAGCAGTTCCTTCGCTATTTATAGCAAAAGCACGCACATAATAAGTTGTATTGGGTGTTAAACCTGTTAATTTACATGTGTAGTTTTCCAATCCAGTACTATCATTTTTTGAGTTGTTTGCAGTGGTTGGATTTGGCGTTTTACTCCAAACAATGCCTCTTTGAGTAACAGGTTCTCCTCCATTGTTGGATATGTTGCCTCCTGATATAGCTGATATACTTGCTATATTAGTAACAGGCAATGTTGCTAGCGAGGGAACAGTTTCTTTTTTACAACTTATCATAAGCGCTGGCAGAAGGAATGAAATCCATAAAAAAATAAAACTTACTTTTTTCATTATTATAGGATTAGAAATTTTTCATAACGCTTTTGTCTAACCAATTCTACTTCTTTGGTTATTTCGTCATACGTTGGCGCTGTTTTTGCTTTTAAACGAAGCTTTTTCAAAACACTTGCAAAACCGTTTTTTGAACTGTCTTGAATTGCAATAAGATTCCTGTCCGCCAAGTCTTTATGCAGTCTAGCGCTTTGGGGTTTATTATGTCAACTCTCATAGTATTCATGTTACAAATTTAATTATAAAAAAGCAATTTGTATATTTATTTTCAATTTTTGGCAGTCAAAATGTTTTCTGTTTAACAAACAAATTATTTAAAAAAGTGCATTGGAATTTATATCAAAGCTCCTTATCTATTTCGTCACAGGCTAAAGGCACTAACTAGTCAATAACAGCAAACTTAAGTACTTTAATTGTTTCGCTGTTGTTCATTACATTCATACAATACAATCCACTTTCAAACATTTCGGTATTGATATTGATTTTAGAAATGTCTTTATTTACTTGTGTTTGATAAATATTTCGACCGCTTAAATCATAGATGGCCACTTGGGTTGCCATTTGCTCATTTATTTTTAATGAAAGATGACTCCCTTTAATGACAGGGTTTGGATTTAAATAAATATTATTTTTATTGGATTCATCATGCAGTCCAACCAAGCCTCCTGATGTGAAATAGCTGGCTTCAGTAACAATATTCAATTCATTTACTGATGCAGACATCACCAAACAATTTGGTCCATTTTTCAACCATTTATAGGCATAAGTAGTTGGAAAAGTCATATCTGTAAAGAAGGTGTAGTTGCCAAGGGCAAAACTATCAATTTCGTATAAAATTGATTTTGTAATCATTTCTTTGATTCTGATAACAGAAGGATAATTACCTATTGGTGTTGTTAGTTCGCCCAGCCCATCTGTTTCCATATCCTGAAAAGTTGTATAAGTAACCCTTACCAGCGCGCCTGGTAAAAGATTAGAATCGGGAAAAACATAATTGTAAGTGGAGGTATTTTGAACCACATCGCCATACTGAAATGGAATGGGTAAAAAAAGTAAATCACTGGTATAATTTATATCATTAACTGTATACCCAGCAACATCAATACCTACATCACTGTGTTTACCATCAATATACATTCCTGTTAAATCGGTTCTTATAAATGTATAATCGCCTGGCACTTCACCCTGGCTCACCAAATTTGCTTGAGGATATAAACTAGAAATGTTGACCGGCACTGAAGAAGGCATTTGTGGCATAAACTCAATGGTGTCATGCACATTAAAATTACTTAAAAAGTTCCAAGTTTGACCTGTGCCAGCTGGAGTTATAGTAATATTGGCCCCTGTGGTATCTTTAAATTCTATCCACAACTCATTTACCACTGGTAAATCGAGGTAACCTAAACTCTGTGCTGTACAATAAAATGGGCTTATCGCAAATATTATTTGAAGTAAAAATCTTTTCATAAATGTCAATTTATTATAAGCAAAGTTAAAAAATTATGTGAAACAGAATAATTTTATCAATTTCGCAGCCCTTAAAAATAAAATATGTACAAAATTCTACTTATAAGTCTTTTAGTTTCCAATGTATTGATAGCGCAAATAAAAGATGAAAAGCATTTAAAAAATATTCAGCAATTAACTTACGGTGGCGATAATGCTGAAGCCTACTTTAGTTTTGACAATCAATATTTATCCTTTCAATCGAACAATAAAAAATGGGGTTTAAATTGCGATCAGATCTTCAATTTAGATATTCAAAAAGCATCAAAAGATACAAGCTACAAACCTGGTTTGATAAGTACAGGCGATGGAAGAACCACCTGTTCCTACTTTTTAAAAGATGGCAAGCATATACTTTATGCCAGTACCCATGCTGCTGGCAAGGATTGTCCTGCCGCTCCTGCACCACGTAAAGACAATAAATATCTTTGGGCTGTATATGAAAGTTTTGATATTTATGTGGCTGATTTAAATGGTAAAATAACATCCCAATTAACTAACAATCCTGGCTATGACGCAGAAGCCACTGTGTCGCCAAATGGCGATAAAATAGTATTTACTTCAACCCGTTCGGGAGATCTGGAGTTATGGACCATGGATCTGGATGGAAAAAATCAAAAGCAAATTACCTTTGGATTAGGCTATGATGGTGGTGCTTTTTTCTCACCCGATGGTAAAAAAATTGTGTTCAGAGCCTCCAGACCAAGCACCGAACAAGAAATTAGCGAATATAAAGAATTGCTTGCGCAAGGTTTGGTGGCACCTACCAACATGGAAATATACACTTGTAATGTGGATGGATCAGATTTAAAACAAATCACAAAATTAGGCAAAGCCAATTGGGCTCCATTTTTTCATCCTTCCGGAAAGAAAATTATTTTTTCATCCAACCATCATTCACAAAGAGGTTACGATTTTCAGTTGTATACGATAAATGTTGATGGCACTGATGTTGAAGCCATCACCGGCAACAGTATTTTTAATGCTTTTCCCATGTTTAGTTTTGATGGCAAAAAATTAATCTTCTCCTCAAACAGAAATAACCACGGCACAAGAGACACCAACTTATTTATTGCCGATTGGGTGGATTAGATTTTTGATTTACGATTCTTGATTGATGATTTTTGATTTACGAATTACGATTGACGATTTACGATTGACGATTTACGATTGACGATTTACGATTGACGATTTAC
>JBILPB010000260.1:0-3176 GCA_044374175.1 Bacteroidia bacterium
CACTCAATTCATTTAAAAAGGGTAAAATACGCTCCTTGTAAGGAATTGTAATATTAAAACCATCTAGCTTTTCATTCAAAATTAATTCATGTAGTTTAACTTCATCAAGTTGCTCAATTTCGTAGGCTTTGTATTGATGATTAGTTAAACTTTCAGAAACAAATTTATTAGTAAAATAAGCTGGTGAAAAACTATGTGTTAATGATTTGCCAATTAGCCCTAAGTTCATATTTACAAGCCAGATTTTGATGCTTTATTAGCCTTGATTACTTCAATAATAACAGGTAAAATAGAAATAAAAATAATCATTAAGGCTACCTTTTCTATGTTATTTTTAATCCATTCAAAATGACCTAAAAAATAACCTGCCATGGTTAAACTCCCAATCCAAAGGGCACCGCCTAAGATATCATATGATAAAAAGCGTCTGTATTTCATTTCTGCAACACCTGCAACAAATGGTGCAAATGTTCTTACAATGGGCACAAAACGCGCCATTATAATTGTTTTTGTTCCATGTTTTTCGTAAAACTCGTGAGTCTTGTCTAAGTATTCTTGTTTAACTACTTTTTTTCCTCTTATTTTTATTCCCAACATCCTCAAGCCAATATTTTTTCCAATAAAGTAATTTACATTATCGCCTACTACAGCAGCTATAAAGAGTAATATTAAGATGTAACTCAAATTCAAATGTCCTGTTCTGGCAAACAATCCGGCGGTAAATAATAAAGAATCGCCAGGTAAAAATGGCATAAGAACCAAGCCCGTTTCAATAAATATTACTAAAAATAAAATAAGATAAATGGCTGTATTGTATTGGGCAAATAACCAGTCAAAGTCTAAATGAAGAATGTGTTTAAATAGTTCAATCATAGCAATAGTTTAGCTAACAAAATAGCTTGGTTTAAATGTATTTTAAAATATAAAAATTAATAAGTTTGAATTGAATGATCAATTTCATTGGCCCAAGCCAATATTCCACCCTTTAAGTTGTACAAGTTTTCGAAGTTAAAGTTAGCCTGCAGCGCTTCAACAATAGCTCTTGATCTTGCCCCACTGCGGCAATGCACAATTACAGGTATATCTTTTTTGATTTCTTCTACTCTATCCATAACATCGCCCATAGGCATTAATAATCCTTGAATAGAGGCAATATCTGCTTCGTGCTCTTCTCTAACGTCTATCAATTGATGAGGAGTGCCTTCATCACGCATTTTTTTTAATTCTTGAACTGTTATTTCTTTTACTTGACTCATAATTATAATATTTAATAATTTTCGATTGTTTTGTTCATTTCCTTTGGTAAAAAGGAAAAAAAGGTATCTCCACGGAGCCCTATTCTCAATGTTTCCAATGGAATAACATCATTTGGAGCAATATTTCCCAAATTTACATTGGCACCAAAACTTTTAATAAACCAAACTTGTTGGCTTTTTATTGGTGCTTCCCACATAATATCTTCGGGTTTTATTTTAGCTATTATTTTATCAATAAGCATGGTATGGGTTTTTCCATCGCGATGATAAATACCTACATTTCCACTTTCTCTGGCCTCTGCAATTACCTTCCATGAACCAGCTTCCAGCTCTTTTTTCATCATGCTGGTCCATTTTGATGGATGAATAATAATGCCCTCCTCCTTTGAGCCAACTTCTGAAAGTACGGTATAATCTTTGGCTAATGTATTAATGTATTTGCACTTTACATCATGATTCATGGTTAACGAACCATCCGAAACTTCGGCCATCGTAAGTTTATATTTATCCAACACCTTTCTGTAATCATCAAACATTCCTCTGATTATAAATGCTTCAAACAAGGTTCCACCAAGATATACCTTTAAACCTGCCTGCTGATATAAATTAATTTTTTCTTCTAAATTTTTTGTAAGATAAGAGGTGCCAAAACCAAGTTTTATTAAGTCAGTATATTCTGCATTGGCTTCAATAAAGTTTTCTACTTCCTTTAAGCTAAGCCCCTTATCCATCATCATGGTAATGCCATTTTGGCGAGGTTTGGGAGCTCTATCGGGAATGTGTGGGAGATTAAAATTCATTATTGTTTATTATATAATCCTATTAGATTGGTAATTGTTGTATTTAGTTTAAAGGTAGGTTCAAATTCTAAAAACCCCTCATGACCTTCATAATCTTTTTCTAGCGCTGACTCAAGCACAATAAGGCCTTCCTTGCTTTTACCAGTAATAAAACAAAAGGCTGCGTATCGGTAGGCCACTGCTGCATTTTCCATTCCAAAGGTGGTTACAGCTGTAGCAATAGTATCTGTAAGTCCTTCTATATCGCCCAATTCGTAATAAACCAGGGCCAAATCTAAAAGCACTTCAAAATTATCTTTTTCAAGTTCTGAAGTTCTTTGATAAGCACTTACAGCTTCATCTAACTGACCTGCGCGATACAACACATCACCATAAATATACCAAAATTCGGGATTGTTACTTTCAAGTTCTAATGCCTTTTTTATAAAGAAAAGGCTTTCGATATAACTTTCATTTAAATCGTATACCACACCAATCCCTAGCCATGCAGGAGATAACTCTGGATCAATTTTTACTGCTTTTTTATAATGCAGTAGGGCCATTTTATTATTCTCTAGCTTTTCGTAACACTCACCTAAATAATAGTGCGTGTAAGCATCGGGCTCTTCGTATTCGAAAGTTTGTTTGTAAACTTCAATAGCCTCGGCATATTTTTCTTGATTGGCTAAGGCATTGGCTTTATTGAAATAAGCCGATGAAAATGCTTCTTCAATAGCAATACAGAAATCAAACGCACTGATAGCTTCATCATATTCCGAAAGTTTGTTGTACGCCACTCCAATATTATACCATGCCGAAACAGAATATGGATCAAGGTCAATCAATTCATTATAGTAGGCAATACTTTCACGCACCATGCCTGCCTCTTCGAAACACCAAGCCAATTCAAACAGCGCTAATTCATTACCAGTATTATTGGCGACAGATTTCTTTAAAAAATAAATGGCTTTGATATAATCCTTTTTGTTTTCATATTCGATAGCAATCATCATATAAATTTCGTCAGGTTCCTGACTTATTTTTAGGGCTTGCTTAAAACTATGAATTGCTTTATCGTGCTCGTTAAGATGGCTATATAGAGAGCCTTTGGTAACCCAAATTTCTTCATTATTTGGTTCAA
>JBILPB010000261.1:0-3125 GCA_044374175.1 Bacteroidia bacterium
CAATCATCTCATTATTAAGAGCAAGCGATAACGTGCAAAAAGCAGACACTAAAAAATATTCATATTTTTCAATCTTTTGTGTAATCAATAATACATATATGATACCGAGAAGAAAAAACGCACTCCAGTGAAAAAAGAAGGCCTCACTTTCTACAAAAAATGGAGGTAACAATAGCAAAATATAAAAAATTATTCTTTGCCACATTTTATTGTTTAACACCAAAGGAAATACTAACGCTAAATACAGGTAATATTGAAACTCTACAGACAAAGTCCAGTAAACGGTATTTACCCATTTAGCATCATCTACAAAAGGAATTAGGTAGCCAATATGTAACAAAATATCTTTAAAACTAGGTACAATATCAGCAATACTTTCTGGCATAATAAAACTACGGGAATAAAGAATAATAACCCCAATAGCTACCGATACAAGGTAAGGAGGTTCAATACGTATAAATCTTTTTAAAATAAAAACTTTGAAGGAACCATACCTGTATCCAAGGGTGATCATAGATAAAGGAATTACCATCCCAGAGATAATAAAAAATACTTGTACGCCCCTGGACCCGTAATTAAAAACGCTTAAAATTAATTCATTATTAATATATCCTGTGGTTGTACATACATAATGAAACAAGCATACCGAAAGTGCTGCAAAACCGCGCAGCACATCAATTATTGGAATATGAATTTTAGATGACACTATAAAATAGTTGAATAATTAAATGCAATTCTTTTAATTCTAGAAGATGCATCAAAAAACGAAATTAAACTTGAACTTAACAAACTTATTATTTGTAGGTAGTATAGAATCAATTAAAAAACTATCCCAAATAGGTCTTTAAGATTTTACTTCTTGAAGTATGCTTCAATCTTCTGATACCTTTCTCTTTAATCTGCCTTACGCGCTCTCTAGTTAAATCAAACTTTTCCCCAATTTCCTCTAGCGTCATCGCTGCTTTTCCGTCTAAACCAAAAAAACATCTTAAAACCTCAGCCTCACGCATAGTTAAAGTAGTTAAAGCCCTTTCTATTTCTCTTCTTAAAGAATCATTAATAAGCTCATGTTCGGGACTTGGGCTGTCATCAGAAATCATTAAATCATATAAATTACCCGAACCATCATCACTGGTTGAAAGCGGTGCATCCATAGAAACATGCCTACCAGTTGTTCTCATCGAATCTTTCACATCCTGCTCCGTCATCTCAAGCAGATCGCTTATTTCACCTGGTGTTGGCTCTCTTTCAAATTCTTGCTCTAATTTCGAATAAGTTTTGTTAATTTTATTGATGGTTCCAATTTTGTTTAAAGGCAACCTAACAATTCTGCTTTGCTCTGCCAAGGCCTGCAAAATACTCTGCCTAATCCACCAAACCGCATACGAAATAAACTTAAAACCCCTTGTTTCATCAAATCTTTGAGCTGCTTTTATCAAACCCAAATTACCTTCATTAATTAAATCGGGCAAGGTTAAGCCTTGATTTTGATATTGTTTTGAAACAGAAACAACAAATCTTAGATTGGCTTTGGTTAATTTCTCTAAAGCAGCTTGGTCTCCTTGCTTTATCTTTTTGGCCAATTCAACTTCTTCATCGGCAGAAATCAACTCAACACGACCTATCTCTGACAAATATTTATCTAATGACGCTGTTTCTCTGTTGGTAACCTGCTTGGTAATTTTTAATTGCCTCATATAGTTGAATTAAATCATAAGTGCATTTTTACGAATAGCAAATAACTTTGTTTCAATTGATACAACATTTTAATGCCTGATAATGAACCATTTCTGTATAACTCATAAATAATAATACTTTTGCAAATCTTAAAAATATAAAATATGAAATATAGATCACTCTTAATCCTAAGCGCAGCTTGTATTATTATTACAACTGGTTGTAGCGAAAACAAAACTAAAGAAGTAGACAAAACAAAAATGGCAGAAGTTGACACCGTACCTTTTGAAGTAGATGCTGAAAGATTTGGCGACTTACAAGTATTACGCTATCAAGTAAAAGGATTTGATGAATTAAGTATTCAACAAAAGCAATTAGCTTATTATTTGTATGAAGCTGCAATGTGTGGAAGAGATATTATATATGATCAAAAATATAAATATAATCTTACCATTCGTAAAACTATTGATGCCATTTATAGCACTTACACAGGAGATAAAACAGCCGAAGATTGGAAAAAATTTGAAATATATGCCAAAAGAATTTGGTTCAGCAATGGGATTCATCATCACTATTCAAACATGAAAATGATGCCTGAATTTAGTAAGGAATATTTCTTAAATTTAATTAATAATTGTGACCCAAAGTACTTACCCTTAGAAGGTAATAATATCGAAAGTCTTGTCAATACTTTAACGCCTATATTATTTGATGAAAAAGTAGCCTCTAAAATTGTAGATCAAAGCGCTGGTATTGATAATATTAAAGCCTCTGCAAATAACTTTTATGAAGGACTATCGCAAAAAGAAGTAGAAGGTTACTACGCTAAATTGGCCGATAGAGGGAACAAAACACCAATCATGTATGGCTTAAATAGCAAACTTGTAAAAGAAAATGGTAAAATAGTTGAAAAACCATGGAAAGTAGGTGGCATGTACTCTGCAGCTATCGAGAAAATAGTTTTTTGGTTAGAAAAAGCTTCAGGCGTAGCCGAAAATGCAGAACAAAAATTATCGCTCGATAATTTAATTAAATTTTACAAAAGTGGCGATCTTAAAGACTTTGACGAATATTCTATTGCCTGGGTAAAAGATGTAAATTCTAGACTAGATGTGGTAAATGGTTTTATTGAAGTGTATGGAGACGCTATTGGAAAACGTGGAAGTTTTGAATCTGTAGTAAGCATGAAAGATATGGAAGCAACTAAAACCATTGCTGCTATTGCTAAAGAAGCACAGTGGTTCGAAGATAATTCGCCAATTGCTAATGAACATAAAAAGAAAGAAGTAAAAGGTATAACTGCCAAAGTAATTACAGTGATAGCCGAAGCAGGAGATGCCGCGCCTTCAACTCCAATTGGCATTAATCTTCCAAACAGTAATTGGATAAGAGAGCAACACGGTTCAAAATCTGTTTCATTAGGAAATATTGTTGAAAGTTACAACGTT
>JBILPB010000103.1:0-11842 GCA_044374175.1 Bacteroidia bacterium
GGCCAGGCAGGCGAGAGGCTTCCATAACACCATATAAATGTGTGTGATAAGCCGCCACAGCTATTCCCCAACTATCTTCTTCAACACCATAGACACCATCTAAAAAAGGTAAACGAGAGCATAATACCAACAAGGCCAGTAAAAATACTTTTAAGCTTTCTGGTAATTTATATGTTTGCATTTAATAGAACCTATTTTTTCTTCACCACCAATTGCAATGTATTCCTGCTTCTTTGCTCAAGAATTACTTCTTTGTTTTCCATGAGCTTGTTAATGGCTTCATTATTATAATGGCGCACGGTATAAAGCTCAATTCCTTCGTTGTATCTAACATAAAAATCTTTTGAAAATTGCTCAATAATTGCATTTCTTTTTGAAGTATTATCGATACACAGCGAAAAACTCAGCGCTGAATTTTGCATTAAGTTAACCTTTATTCGAAAAGAAGCTAAAACAGCAAAAATGTTACTGATATTATCTTCAACAATAAAAGAAAAGTCTTTCCCCGAAAGGCTTAACAGGAGTTGATCTGGCTTATATATAAAACAGGCCTGCTCATTTTGAGATGGTGAATCATTAATAACAGTGCCAGTTTCATGATAATTTAAAAATGACCTCACATAAAGCGGAATATGTTTATTTTGAATAGGCTTAATTGTTTTAGGATGTATCACTGTAGCACCATAATACGTAAGTTCTACTGCATCATGATAGGTTAAGTGAGGTAACAAAACCGCATCGTTAAATTTTTTGGGATCGGCATTCATCACCCCTGCTACATCTTTCCAAATAGTAACTTGCTCGGCATTGCTCAAATAGGCAATAATACTTGCAGTATAGTCCGAGCCTTCGCGCCCCAGCGTAGTGGTAAAATTCTCGGAAGTGCCTCCAATAAAACCCTGGGTAATGCATAGTTGATTAAGCGCATTAAAATAATTTTGCTTATTGGTTTCAAATAGCGATGCTGTGGTGTGCCAGTCCACTTTTGCCTCTCTATAATTATTATCAGTTCTGATAAAATCTCTCACATCAATCCATAAATTACCAATACCTGCTTTATTCAAATAATGACTCACTATTTTGGTGGATAAAATTTCGCCCATACTCACCACTTGGTCGTAGGTATGATCGTATGCTAATACTGGAATATCATCCAACATCCAATCTAGTTCTACAAAAGCATTATGTAAATCATTAAATACGGCATCATTTTGATTTTCGAAAAGTTGATGAATGATATTAAAATGATATTCTTTAATGCCTGTTAAAAGCTTTTCAGCCAGTGATAAATCATGATATAGCGCATTGGTGAATTCTTCCAAAGCATTGGTAGTTTTGCCCATGGCAGAAATTACCACAAACAATTTTTCTTGTTTATACTCATTTAAAATTGTTGCAACATTTTTTACAGAAGCTGCATCTTTAACTGAAGCACCACCAAATTTAAAAACTTTCATACCTTGTTGATTTTAAAAAAACACGCTTTAATTGAAGCATTTAGAAAGCAGCAATTGCAGTTTTTGCAATATTAAGGCATTTTTATGAATTCAATTACAATTTGAGCTTTATTAAGGTTCAAAATATTTGATGTATTTTTACAAGCTTAATATTCGTCCTACATATGTTGATAAAGCATATTTAAATTTGTTATTTGCAATAGCCCCAGAAACCTGAAATCATTATGCTAATTTTGGCAAGAGAACTGAAATAATTACTTTTACATCATGAAAAAATCTACAGTCTTACAAACATTAAATGAACTTCCTCAGAAGTTTGATTTAGACGAGTTTCTTGAGCGCCTATTGGTAATTGAAAAAATTGATGAAGCGCTTTTAGAAGCTAAATCAGGAAAAACAGTTAGCCATGACAAGGCTAAAAAGATAGTTGCCAAGTGGAACAAATAAAATGGACAAACAAATCCTTGAAAGACCTTAAGACGATCAATGATTTTATTGCCTTGGACTCTAAATTCTATGCTGCAAGATTTATTAATAAGCTTATTCAACGTGTTGACAAATTGGTTTTATTCCCTGAATCGGGACGAATTGTTCCAGAAAAGAACAACACTGAAATTAGAGAATTAATTGAAGGTAACTACATAATTTTTTACAAACAAACTAAAAATTTTATCACTATTCTTAGAATTCATAATGCAGCAAAGAGAATCAGATAGAATGTTGAATTGTTATACTATGTAGACCATTTCTTAAAACGTCAAAAGAAACATTCGAAATGCTACAGCAAATAACATGGTAATAATTGTATAGTGTAAATTAAAATTAACTGATGTCGAAAAAAAAGATTTTAACAATAGTAGGTGCCCGACCGCAGTTTATAAAGTGCGCTGCATTAAGTAAAGAAATTCGTAAGTACTTTACAGAGATTATTGTACATACTGGTCAGCACTATGATAACAACCTGTCTATTGATTTTTTTAAAGAGTTAAATATTCCTACGGCAGATTACAACCTAAATGCCAATTTGAGTATCGGTATCAATCAAATTGCAGATATCATGCTAAAGTTAAACATTATTGTTTTGCACGAAAAACCTGATTGCATAGTGGTTTTTGGCGATACCAATAGTACGGCAGCTGGAGCAATTGTTGCTGCTAAAAATAATATCAAATTAGCTCATATTGAAGCAGGCATGCGAGAGTTTGATAAAAGTATTCCGGAAGAAACAAATAAATTAATTACAGATGTATTAGCAGATTATTATTTCTGTGCCACTCCTACTGCTATACAATGGTTACACGACATGGGAATCACCAAAAATGTTTACCATTCAGGTGATATTATGATAGATTTAATTGAAACATTCAGAACTACCATTGAATCAAACATTTCTGCATTAACTCGTTTTAATTTGATTAAAGGCCAATATATTTTTGCTACTTGCCATAGAGCCGCTAATACGGAGCACAAACAAAATCTTGAAGAAATTTTAAAGGCTTTTACAGAAATTGATCTTTCAATTGTATTGCCATTGCATCCTCGCACTAAAAAAGCCATTGAAGAATTTGAACTCAGCAATTATCTTGATTCAAAAAACATAATTGTTTGCGAACCTATAGGATATATTGACACCCAAACATTAATCATGAATGCTAAAATGGTGATTACTGATTCCGGAGGTGTAACCAAAGAATGTTATTATCATAAAGTGCCCGGAATACTTACTGATAAGCAGACAGAATGGGTTGAAACGGTAAAGGAAGGCTGGAATATACAGGCAGGTCCTGATGCTGCAAAAATTGTAGAGGCCTGCAAAAATTTTAAAGTGCCAACAAATCAAAAAAATGTGCTTGGAACGGGCCATGCAGCCGCTAAAACAGTCCAGCTATTAAACCAACTTTTAAATGAATAATTAAACTAGATCATTTAAATTTAATGATATTGTTACTTTTGAATTCAATTTATTTTTAAATCCTAAGTATGAGTGGTGAGAAAAAAAACAAAATAATTATTCTAAGTTACTTCTTTCCACCTTGCAATATCACTGCTTCGCAAAGAGCATTAAGTTGGGCAAAATATTTGGGTGAATTTGGTTTTTACCCAATTGTAATTACTCGCAATTGGGAGCGACCTGTGCATTATCCAACCGATTTGCATTATGATACCCATCAAACAGTAATACATCAAAAATTTGGGACCTATGAAGTGTATTACCTGCCTTATAAACAATCATTCCGCGATAAATTATATACACAAAAAGAAAAGTCTAAATTTCCTTGGATGCGGCAGTTTTTAACCTTTTGGGAATTGATGCTGCAAAATTTTGTAGATTTTGTAATTCCATTTCGTAATTTCTACACCTTTACCAAGCAGTTTTTAAAAAAGAACAGTGATATTAAATTAATGGTGGTTACTGCAAATCCTTATGTATTGTTTAAATTTGCGCACCGATTGAAAAATGATTTTGCGCATTTAAAATGGATTGCCGATTACAGAGATGATTGGAATACCAGAATAGAATCACATTGGTACAACAATTACCCGCTCATAAGTAATTTTACTGCCCGAATCGAGCGAAATTCTGAGTTAAAGTGGACTTCAAATGCCTCCTTAATAACTTCTGTATCAGAATTAAATACGGATAAAATAAGTAAGTTTTTGCATAAAAAAGGGAATACCATCTATAATGGATTTATACCTGAGGATTTTGAGCAATTTAAAAAAGTTAAATGTTATGACGATTTCAACATTACGTTTAATGGTACTATGATAGAGATGCAGGAGATTGTTATTTTTATTGGGGCATTAAAAAGGGTAATAGATGAATTTAAAGGTAAAGCCAGTATAAAAATAAACTTTATTGGAACTGGCTATGATATTTACCAGGAAATGAAGATAAAAGCATTAATGGAGGGCTACGAAAAAAATTTACACATTACACATCGTGTACCTCGTAAGAAAGTGATTGAAGTACAAATGAGATCCCATGTGCTTTTATTAGTGGCCTATGGCAATGTTAAAGGTGTTACAGGAACCAAAACATTTGATTATTTAGCCACTGGTAAACCTATCATATTATGTCCTTCTGACAATGATATTTTAGCTCGAATTATTACCGAAACTGGGCAGGGAATAATTTGCAATACCGAAGAAGAATCATACCTTGCGCTTAAAAAACTACTAGAGGCATGGCTTAATGGCAAAGAATATCAGCAGCCAATAAACCAAGAGGCCATTGATTTTTATACCCGCAAAAAACAAACCGAAATACTCGCCAAGCAATTGCAAAGCCTAAATTAAATCATTTCAAAATTTAGAATATATTTGCATGATAATTTAATTAATTAAAATGAAAAAATATGTACTCTTTGCTGTGCTGTTCTCAATTCAAATGGGAGTGTTTGCACAAACTAGTCCTGCACCATTTGATTTAAGTAGTGGTACTTATTCTTTTAACACTTGGGATAGTGCTGCTCCTGTGCTAAATTACCCATCAAACATGATATTTCATACACTGGGAAATCAAAACCCAGATGAAAACACGCCTGCCAATGGCGATTGGGCTTGTGCTTATGATTTGCAAGCAGGTTGTAGAGTAAATGGGAAAGGAGTAGCAGGTGCATCTTTTATTAATATTAGTAATAGTCAAAACGCCAATTGCATGGCAAATGGAACAGGTGCTAGCATTTATGTGGGCGATGCTACCGTAGCATTAAATACTATTTCATGCGAAAATATTACCGTATCATGGATTGGGAGAATGTTAAACAGTTTCAATTTTGTAAACACACCACCTAATCAGGTCTCAAGATTTTACGGAATTGCTTGTCAGTATCGCATCGGAACAACTGGGGCGTTTACAAATGTTCCGGGAAATTATTTATTTGTATGTAATAGCGATTCTGTTACATACAAACCCTTAGGTACAGCCGATACATTAGCAGCTGTGTTGCCTGATACATGCAATAACCAACCTATAGTGGAAATCAGATGGATTTATCATCAAACTGCTCAAAATGCTGGAGGCCCAAGACCAATATTAGGTTTAGATGACATTAATATCACAAGAGATATTGTTACATCAACTGCCGCTCAAAATAAAACTAAAAAAGCACTATTTGTTTATCCAAATCCAATCAGTAATGGCAAATTAAACTTGAGCCATGCCACCAATTTTGTGGTAATTGATATACTTGGACAAACTGTTAATAATGCCACTTTCGCTAAAGAATTTAATACAGATCATTTACCAAAAGGAGTTTATTTTATCAAAACTGCTGAAGGCGAAATTCTTAAGTTTATTAAACACTAAATACTAAAACATTGATTTTTTTTGTTTGTTAAGGAATATTAAGTAAATTTGGTACTTACACATCAATGAGTTCTATCAAAAGCATGAGTTTAAAAAGGTATATAAGCATAGTTATTTTTGGTTGCACTATGGTAGTATCATCATGTCTTAAAAAAGAAACTGCATCTCCTGTACCATTGATTGAGTTTAAAGATTTTATTGCTAATAAAGATACCGCTAATCTGTACATTAATTTTACTGATGGCGATGGAGATATTGGGCTAACACAGACAGATACAGTGGCTCCAAACAATTATAACTGTTTCATTTCCTATATTGAAAAACAAAATGGAATTTGGGTAAAACGCGTATTGCCCTTCGATTTTAATTATAGAATTCCAATCGTAAATACTTCTTCAAAAAAGAAAACCATTAAAGGCGAAATTAAAATAACTATTAAACCTTATTACTACGATCCATTTTCAAAATTCGACACCATTAAATACGAAATTTATATTGTAGACAAAGCTTTGAACAAAAGCAATGTAATTACCACTCGGGAAATAATTACTCCATGAGCATTAAACCCATTATTTGTTAAAAACAATTTTTTGGAAAATTTGTTGTAAAAAACGCTGTTAAGCATTAAAAGTTAAATCATGGAAATTAAACCGGGCCCTCTTCTTTCAACTATCGAAATTCCCGAAGATTTAAAAAAGTTAAAAGAAGACCAACTACCTCAACTTTGTGATGAGTTAAGACAATATATTATTGACATTGTATCTGTAAAAGGGGGGCATTTTGGGGCAAGTTTGGGTGTTGTAGAGCTAACAGTTGCCCTTCATTATATTTTTAATACCCCATACGATCAATTGGTGTGGGATGTAGGTCATCAAGCCTATGGTCACAAAATTTTAACGGGCCGAAAAAACGTTTTTCATACCAATAGAATTTATAAAGGAATCAGTGGCTTCCCTAAAAGAAAAGAGAGCATTTACGATACTTTTGGTGTTGGACATTCAAGTACTTCTATTTCTGCAGCCTTAGGTATGGCTGTTGCCAGTCGTTATAAAGGAGAAAAAGACAGACAACATATTGCCGTAATTGGCGATGGCGCAATGACCGCAGGTTTGGCCTTTGAAGGCTTAAATCATGGTGGTGTGGCCAATAGCAATTTACTGGTGGTGCTCAACGATAATTGCATGAGCATTGACCCTAATGTTGGCGCTTTAAAAGAGTATTTAACGGATATTACTACTTCTCACACTTACAATAAAGTTAAGGATGAAGTTTGGAAATTACTAGGAAAGATAAGCAAATTTGGACCAAATGCACAAGAAATAGCATCCAAAATTGAAAATGGTATTAAAGCTACCATGCTTAAACAAAGTAATTTATTTGAATCATTAAAGTTCAGATATTTTGGCCCTGTTGATGGACATGATGTGGTTCGTTTGGCTAAAATAATGGAAGATTTAAAAGACATTCCTGGCCCTAAAATTTTACATTGCTTAACAGTAAAAGGCAAAGGTTATAAGTTTTCGGAAGAAGGCAATCAAACCGTGTGGCACTCTCCAGGATTGTTTAATAAAGATACTGGAGAAATTGTAAAGGTGGTGCCTGCGCAACCGCAACCTCCTAAATATCAGGATGTATTTGGACATACTATTGTAGAGCTGGCCGAAAAGAACAGCAAAATTATGGGTATTACACCCGCTATGCCATCGGGTTGTTCACTCAATATTATGATGAAAGCCATGCCCGATCGCGCTTTTGATGTGGGTATTGCTGAACAGCATGCGGTAACTTTTTCAGCTGGCCTAGCTACGCAAGGGATGTTGCCTTTTTGTAATATCTATTCATCTTTTATGCAAAGAGCCTACGATCAGGTAATACATGATGTGGCCCTGCAAAATTTAAATGTTGTTTTTTGTTTAGACAGAGGTGGATTTGCTGGTTCTGATGGTGCAACACACCATGGTGCTTACGATTTAGCTTATATGCGTTGTATTCCAAATATGACCGTTTCGGCACCAATGAATGAAGAAGAACTGCGTAACTTGATGTATACAGCGCAGCAAGAAGATATGGGTGCTTTTGTAATTCGTTATCCTAGAGGCAATGGTGTAATGACCGATTGGAAAAAACCTATGAAAGCTATTCCAGTTGGTAAAGGACGTAAGTTGAGAGATGGAAAAGACATTGCTATTTTAACTATAGGTCCTGTTGGAAATTTAGCTATCGATGCTTGTAACAACTTGTCAAAACAAGGGATTGAAGCCGCTCATTATGATATGCGTTTTGCAAAACCAATTGATGAAATGTTGCTGCATGAAGTTTTTTCTAAACACGACAAAGTAATTACAGTTGAAGATGGCTGTATTATTGGTGGAATGGGAAGTGCAGTGGTAGAATTTATGTCATCAAATGGTTATATGGCACAAGTAAAAAGGTTGGGTATTCCTGATCAATTTATTGACCATGGTGAGCAAAAAGAACTTTATGCCGAATGTGGCTTTGATGCACAAGGTATTTTAAATTGTGCGGTTGAATTGATTGTTGAGAAGAAAAATGCCATGGTGGGTTAAGGTGGTATTATTTATCATCTACTTTTTAGTTTAATATTAAATTAATAACCACAACGCTTAACCACCAGCTATGTTCGGGTTGTTTTGATAATAAAGTATATCTGATAGTTTCATTGTTCCGTTGCATTTAAAGTAATCTGGACTATGAATTATCCAACAAATACTACCAAGCAAACCTCTTCTTATTACGTTTTTATCATCTTGCCATGGTGTTGCATATTCAAGTTCAGAATCTTCCCTAGGTTTAGATTGATCTGATGTTGATTCAAATGATGAATTTTGAAATAGGTTCTGAGCCAATAAAACATTAAGAGAAAGAATGAACATTAATGTGGTAAGTTTAAACTTGTTAAAACCTGAAGGATAAAAATAAATATAAGTCATAGTATAACTGTTTAGATTCATAGGAAAATTCATTTTTTGTTATTTTGTCATTTAAATCATTTCTTTGATTTTCTCTCAAAATTGAATTTAAGGAATAACCAACATAACTGTCTAA
The DNA here is from genome assembly GCA_044374175.1 of Bacteroidia bacterium. Taxonomy (GTDB): domain Bacteria; phylum Bacteroidota; class Bacteroidia; order UBA4408; family UBA4408; genus CAIKXD01. The sequence goes on from JBILPB010000103.1 coordinate 8,836, forward strand.
ATTTAAATTAATGCTACTAGTTAATTTAAAAGAAAAACATGAATTAATTAAAATTCCTTTTGAGGATACAAATTCGTTTAAGTATACATTGATATCAGGTGCGTTGAAATATATTTTTTTTGCTATTTCAACTTTATCAATGTAAGTGGATTCAAAGTATTGAAAAAACAAGCCTAGTAGTATTTTCATTTTTTTGTCCCGTACTCTAGATATATAACCAGTTTTAATTTTAAAATATGAATTGTAATCAAGTTGTTCAAATAAAAGAGGTTTATTAAAAGGTGTTTTTTTTATTTGTAAGTCAACATTAATTGCAAATCCTCTTTTACCAAAAAGAAATTGATTTTGAATAGAGAACCTATTGTTCAAAATTCTTAAAGGATCAACTCCAATTTGAAAATGAAATTTTGTTGTATCGTTATTTTTACTTTTAACACTGAGACTATCTTGACTGAATGTCTTATTTGAAAATATTAAAATGAGTAAAATAATAATTGTCGTTTGAAAAATTATAGATTTGATTGATATGTTCATTTTAATTAGATAATTTGATAAAATAAATGCTCTTAATCTCAAATTCAATAGTTGATCGGGTATTTTAATTGTCAGAAATTATCACTTTTTTTATTTCATTCAGTCCATCAGTACCTATCTCCAACATATAAACTCCAGTTGATAAATTTGAAACATTAATCTGATATTCATTTAAACTCAAATTATTGTAAACCATTACCCTTTCACCTATAGTATTAATTAAAGCAAGGCTCTTGATTTTATTAATTGAGTTGATATTTATATAATCTAAGCTAGGATTTGGAGAAATTGAAATGGTATTTATGTTACTCAAATCAGTATGTTTGGTATTATTTTGATTGTAATTCCCACGAATAACTTCTTGTTGAGCAGTTCTTTGAGTGCATGGATTTGATGAAACTTCAAAAATCAACTGATTGGGATCTTCTTCAATGTAATCAATTTCAACACCGCTTTGCGCATTGAAATAATACTCACTACCATTTTTTATAGTCAATGATTCTGTTTGACCATTATTGTTTCGGCCAAGAAAAATTGTGCCACTAGAATTGATAGTAACTGCATTGTTTATTTGATACTCAGATGCAGGCCAAATTTCGCCAGATAAATTCAAGTCTTGTTCGTAGCAAAGAATTTCAGTGCCATCCACACTCAGCGCTTGTAATGTGTTACCTGTTTTATCTAAAGCATTTCTAACTGCACTGTGGTCAATTACAAAGTTCATGAGTTGGCCAAATGTGGCAAAATCATTTGCGTTGTCATTGTCATCGCAATATGGAGGCGTAATAAGCCCTGCCGAAAGCCCTGCAATAACCTTTTCATTTGAATTAAATAATGCTGCACCACTACTACCACCTTGTATTAATCCTTCAGTCCATATTAAATAATACCTGTCAATCAATTCAGCAAACCAACCACTTAAGAATGGTATGCCAAATAAATTAAAAACTTCAGGAGGTAAAACTGAAGGGACTACTTGAAGTACTGTTGCCGATGAAGATTTAGCGATTGCCTTTTCTCTCCCAGCCGGATGATGAATACAATAGAAAGGTCCTGTTGTATTACCTATTTGAGGTAATACACTCCACCCTGCAAAATAAGGTCTAAACCAAACTGGTGGCGGAGTATCTAACCTTAACAATGCCAAATCTGAATTTAAATCCTCAGCTATTAAGGTGCAATTGGTTACATAATCCCAATGGACTTGATCAGCTCTTGGATAATTACAATCTGGCCTTTGATAATTAAATGTAAGTGATATATTCGATAAATTACATAACGGCCCTAAACCCATGTCACCATTTTCTATTAGGTCTTCATGTATGCAGTGGCGCGCAGTTAATAATAAATATTCTAAGTCGTTTTGATTATTGACAGATTGAGCTAAAAGTGTTCCTGTGCATGCCCCACATCCATTAATTCTAACTACACTTCTGGCAATTTCATTTGAGAAAACTGCTGGCAAATAATCTACTGAATTACAATTTATACCTTGCATGCATGGTAATGAATGCTGTTGACCATTTGAAAGGAGTGGACAAAAGATTATACAAAAAAGAATTAATAGTTTTAATCGCATATAGATTCTGATATTTGTGTTTCTAAAATATAATCCTTAGATACTTTAGGTACTAACACCATATTTGATTCAAAAAAAACTCTCCTTCTCAATTGAAATCTTCTTTTTGTACTTGTTATTGTAATATGATATTTAATAATTTTATTTGTATGGTCTATTTCTATTTCTCGATTAAAGTATGCAGAATCAAGATAGTCTACTTCGCACCCAACAACTGAATATGAATTAAAATCAATATTTTCAAAATTACATATACCTCCTTGGCTTACTGCTTTTTTGTATGCTGTTTCTGTTAAATAAACATAAGCATTATCAATTTTAATTTCAGCAAAATCACCACCACCACCTTTTTTACAATTACCTAACACTTTTTTAATATCACCAGAATAAAGATTTGAAGTAAAACACGCTTTTTGTTTATAACAACTTGTTAAAAAACACAGAGAAGCCCAAAAAAGTGACTTATACAATATTTTCATAAGAATGAGTTTAAATTGATTTTATTACTTACTTTTTTCAATCAACTCAATCCGCTTTTTCAAAGCCTCATTCTCTTTGTTTAATTGAATGACATAGAGCACCAATTCTTCAATTTTTTGCATTTCACTAATATCCATACCATTTTCTTTCAACTCACTTTCTTTTGGCACATATGGTAAATGCTTGTTTTTACAAATAAATGTGTTGAGTTCATTTAAATTTATTAGTTCATAAGTTGGCTCAAAAACCATATCTGCCCAAGTGTCCATGTCTACTCTTAATTTTCGGCATCTAATTTTACCGTCAACTACAAATTTGTAATCTGTTAAATTACTTGCATTGGGGTCAACACCTATTCCAAACCTACCATCGGCTGTTAACTTCATTTTAATTTTAGAGCTAACAACTGTTTGG